>CAJCIC010000007.1 GCA_903970185.1 Gammaproteobacteria bacterium | reverse complement strand
GCTCACGCTCACGGAAGCAGGATCGGACTCGTTCATGGCATCACCTATTGAGGTGCAATTTATGCTGCCTAAGCAGTTATTGCAAGTACAATATTTGCTATAGCAGGTATAATGCCGACTTATAGCGCAAGTTCAGGGAAGCCAATATATAGTGAAGTCCCCCTCCCACTGCGGTGGGAGGTGAGGCACAAGATGGGCAGGAAGTCGTCCTCAAGGAGAGCGAACTCGGCCAGGTCCAAGTCCCGCTCCAGACTTTACCAAACAGCGTGAAGGAATCCCCTCACTCTAGACATGGGGAGGATGTCAAGTCGTGCGCTGTTCGCGATCCTTCTTGTTCTGGGACTCGATGCGCTCGCGCGCCTCGAGCCATTGCGAGTCGGTCCAGTGGCGCAATTCGTAGAAATTGCCGCCGGTGCCGAGGTAGGCGCCGCCATCCATCATGATCGACTGGCCATTGAGCCAGGGGCAGCCGTCGCTCATCAGGAAGGTCGAAAGATTTTGCAACTCCTCCATCGTGCCGGCCCGACCCATCGGATTGACCTTGGCGCTGCGCGCACCCGGATCGTCTCCGGGATTTAGGCGCTTGCTCATGCCTTCGGTCGGAATCTCGCCAGGACCTATGGCATTCAGGCGGATGCCATAGCGCGCCCACTCGGTGGCAAGCGACATCGTCATGGCGTGAATGGCGGCCTTGCTCATGGCCGAAGGAACCACGAAGGGGCCGCCGTTGAGCACCCAGGTGACGATGATCGAGATGACGCTGCGATAAGCGTCGGAGGGTTTCCATTCGCCGCGGCGCGCCATCTCCACCCAGCGGCGACCGACCGCGTGCGTAACGTAGAACGTGCCATGCATGACGATGTTGGCGACGGCATCAAAACCGCGTGGGCTCAAGGCAGCGGTAGGCGAGATGAAGTTGCCAGCGGCATTGTTGACAAGTCCGCTCAAGGGGCCGTCGGCGAAGATCGCCTCGACCATCGCATCGACCGCTTGCGAATCGCGAATATCGAGCCCGAAGGTCTTCACCGAGCCGCCGTAGGTTGCCATCAGTTCGCGCGCGGTGTCATCGCACACGCCCTGGCGGCGGCCGCAGATATAGACATCGGCGCCAAGCCTTAGGAACTGCGCCGTCATGGCCCGGCCAAGCCCGGTTCCACCGCCGGTGACGAGGATGCGCTTTCCCTTGAACAAGCCGTCCTGAAACATGGCGTCTCCCGATGGTGTATGCGTGAGCGCGTATCCTAGCCGATCGCGTTGCGACCTAGTCTTCGGCCATGCGCTTGAGCCTGAGCCTCGTCGCATCGATCAGGCTGCGCCGCTTGACGGCATCGTCAAGCGCGAAGGTTTGCGCCGGCCCGTGACCCTGGGGCAGCAGGCGCGCAACGGCGTGGCCATTTTCCATGGCCAGCTCAACCACGGTGGCGTGCATCGCGACGAACACGCCCGGGCGCGATTCGGTCAGCCCGGGACAGTCACGCAGCTGGCGCCTTACCGCGGCCTGCTCAAGAAGCTGATCGGCAGTCAAGGGTGTCATGAGCCAAGCGCCCGAAGAGGGCGAGCAAAAAGCATCATGGCATGATAGATCGGGCGCGCAAAAAAAGCGCGCAGCCCTAGTGGACGCTACGCGTCTCGAGCTTTTCCATGACCGAACGCACGGCGCGTTCGACCAGCGGTGCTTCTTCGGCAGCGCGCAAATCGTGCGAACGCAAGAGCGCATGCAGCGTTTCCGGATTGAGCGAATGCGCGCGCTCGCCACGCGCTGCGATGAACAGGTAAAACGACTTGCGCGGGCTGATCCAGGCAAGCCTGACGCGCTCGAATTCGCCGTTGACCTTGAGATCGAACCAATGACCGCGTTCAAGCGTCGCGAGCCAGCGGGCAACCGTGTCTTCGCTGGAGGCTTCGATGTGCACGCTGGGCCCGGCCACCGAAGGTACATCGACAAGCTGGATTTCCCCTTGCGATTCGGCCTCGACACGCCTTAGGCTCTCGGGTGACAGCATGACGTGTGCGCCGCCACTGGCAGCTGACATGTCCTGCTCGACCACCATCTGCTCAAGGCGTGAGGCGAAGTCCTCGATGTCGACCGGCTCCTGCGAGCCGCCGGACGCGCGGATGGCAAGCGAATGGATTTGCATCAGCTCGGCAAAAAAACGCGTCTCCTGTTCGGGCGGATAGCCAATCAGGGCCAGGCCTTCGCGAATCACGCCGATCATCTTCGGCAACAGAGCGACCAGCTGCTTGCGTTCCTCGGCGGTGATCTTGGGCTGCGCGCTCCAGACCAGATCGACACAGACCTGCTTAAAGCGTGCCACCGTCGGATCGTTGCGGCTATCCTCGCAAAGGCAGGCGGCTTCGACCAGGACATGGGTCCAGACATCCAGCAAAAAGGCCTTGAGGAAGGGTTCAAGGGCCACGCCGTAGAGCAGGCGATTGACCTGGATCGTGGCGTTGATGCTCAGCACTTCACGCACTTCGGCGCGCTCGAGCACGTCAGCAGCACGACCGACGATGTCGTTGGAGTGGGTATGCTCGCGTTGCAGGAAGCTTTCGAACTCGGCCAGCATCTGCTCGTAGATGGCGGTGTTCTCGTCGACCGAGGCGAGCACGTTTCTCACGATACGGTCGATCTCGGCAACGAAAGCCGCGCCGTGGTGTGCATCACCTTCGTAGCCGATGGCGCAAGACGCCATGCGATCGATCAGGCGCCGCGTCGGATGCGCGCGGCTTGCAAAGAACGAGCCGTCAGCCAAAGCCACGCGCAGCACCGGCAGCTGCATGCGACCGATCAGAAGCTTGAATTCGGACGGCAGCTTGTCGTCTGCGAAGATCTGGTCAAACAGCATCGCGACGATATCGATCTTCATGCGATCGACGTTGTTCGCCGCAGCAGACGAAAGCTGCTCGTGGTTGGCCCAGATGAAGTTCGACATGGCGCTGGCATTGCCGATCTCGGACACGCCTGGCTGCCCAAGCGACCGCACGGCCGCGCTTGCGGCTGCGCCTGGAATCACCGGCGCTGCTGCGGTCATGCCGATGTTTAGGCCCAGCTCCTGCATCGAGCGCAGATCCTGGATCGCAGTCAGGAGATTGCGCCGGGACTGCGCAAGGCCGTGCGCGTTGGCTTCGTTGCCCGCACCGGCGCCCGTCCCCTGGCGATAGGGCGAGGCATTGCCGACAAGTTTTTGCAGCGCCTCGAACATGCTCAGCGTGCCCTCGACGACTTCGCCCACGACGTTGTCAAGCGCTTCAAGACTGGCCGGGCTTGCCGGCGCAGCGCTCTTGGTGTCTTTTTCGACATCGGCTGAAAATTTTCTCTCGACCGGCGTCTTGCCGCCGCGGGCGACGTGGCGCACCTTGGGCAGGACACGCCTTGAAATCAGGCGCGCATTGAGGTCCTGGTAGACCACACTGATATTTTGCGACAGCGCGCCCTCGAAGCACTTCATGACTTCAAGGCGCGTCTGATGGTCGGTGTCAAGCGCGCGGCAGGCGCTCTCAAGCGCGCGGCAGAACAATTCCGGGCGCAGCGGGTTGTTCGACTCCTCGGCGCCTTCGCGATCGAGCAGATAACTCATGCGCGCGTTGAGATCGCGCAATTCCCACTCGACGCTCGCCTTGATCTTGTCCGTGAGGTGGCGCACGGCGACGTTTTCCTCGATTTCGTCGGTTCCAATCAGGCTCAGTTCGCCAAAGTCGCTCTTCTGAAAATCGGAATCGCTATTGCGCTTTGCCGCGCCGCTGATGTTGTCGTTCAGAAGAATGCGAAAGCTTTCGCGAAAACCATTCTCGAGCACCGAGCGTTTCTTCTTGATATTGGTGTAGGCGTCAAGAAAGACCTGGCGCTCGCGGACGTTGCCGCTGGACTCGGCCTTGGCAAACAGATGTTCAACGACATCCTCGACGATGGTCGAGAAGGAAACGTCGAGTTTGGCCAGCACTTCCGATATCTCACCTGCGAGAATCGACTTGCGAGTCTCGCTGCTGAGGTGCTCTTCGATATCGTGTGCCACCATCGCCTCGACATAATTTGACAAACTCGTGGGACGAATATAGCCCAAAAAATTTGTCAGTAAATGACGCAAAACGCTGCAATGTGACGAAACGTTTCAAAGGCGAACAACCCTCATGCGCAGGCAGGGCAAAGCCGTATGAAATTTCCGCGCCGCTGAACTAAGTTTGGTACTAAGCACCTACTTAGTTTTGGGAAGAAGGCCTAACGAACGAGTAGATGAAAATACCTGCATGGCCATTGCGCTGCAGGTATTGAGGCTAGGACAGCCTTGCTCGCACTCGAGGCCACGCGACGAGCGTGTGGCGCTTACAAAAAAAATTTTTGGAGATTCAAGAAAAAGTGCCCGAACAGTGCGAAAGTCGTGCCAATTTCGCGAACACGCAAGAATCGACTACATGCTGCGGCGATACTGGCCACCGACTTCGAAGAGCGCGGCCGTGATCTGGCCAAGCGAGCAGACGCGCACGGCGTCCATCAGGACTTCGAAGACGTTGTCGTTGTCGATCACGCATTGCTGCAAGCGCTTGAGCATCGCCTCGGCCTGGGCGCGGTTGGTGGCGTGAAACTGATCGAGGCGCTTTAACTGCGAGAGCTTCTCGTCTTCGGTCGAGCGTGCAAGCTCGATCTCCGCTTGCCTTGCTTCGGGCCCCGGCTTTCTGAAGGTATTGACGCCGATGATCGGCAACTCGCCCGTGTGCTTTAGCATCTCGTAGTGCATTGATTCTTCCTGGATCCTGCCGCGCTGGTAGCCCGTCTCCATGGCGCCCAGGACGCCCCCACGCTCGGCGATGCGCTCGAACTCGACAAGCACCGCTTCTTCAACCAGATCGGTCAATTCATCGATGATGAATGCACCCTGGTTCGGGTTTTCGTTCCTGGCAAGACCCCATTCGCGATTGATGATCATCTGGATCGCCATGGCGCGGCGCACGCTGTCTTCGGTGGGCGTCGTGATGGCCTCGTCAAACGCGTTGGTGTGCAGGCTGTTGCAGTTGTCGTAAATGGCAATCAGGGCTTGCAGCGTCGTGCGAATGTCGTTGAACTGGATCTCCTGCGCGTGCAGCGAACGGCCGCTCGTCTGGACGTGGTACTTGAGCTTCTGGCTGCGCTCGTTGGCACTGTAGCGATCACGCAGCGCGACCGCCCAGATGCGGCGTGCCACGCGCCCAAGCACGGTGTATTCCGGATCCATGCCGTTGGAAAAGAAAAAGCTCAGGTTGGGCGCAAAGTCGTCGATGTGCATGCCGCGCGCAAGATAGGCCTCAACGAAGGTAAAGCCGTTGGACAGGGTGAAGGCGAGCTGGCTGATCGGATTGGCCCCGGCCTCGGCGATGTGATAGCCCGAGATCGATACCGAGTAGAAATTCCTGACGTTGTTCTGAACGAAGAACTGCTGGATATCGCCCATCACCTTGAGCGAGAATTCGGTTGAGAAAATGCAGGTGTTTTGACCCTGGTCTTCCTTGAGGATGTCGGCCTGGACCGTGCCGCGCACGTTTTTAAGGACCCAGCTGCGGATCTTGCCGACCTCTCCGTCGCTTGGGGCGCGACCATTGTCGAGCGTGAACTGCTCGATCTTCTGGTCGATCGCGGTATTCATGAACATGGCGAGGATCGTCGGTGCCGGACCGTTGATGGTCATCGACACCGACGTCGCGGGGCTGGTCAGATCGAAGCCGTCATAGAGCACACGCATATCGTCAAGCGTGGCAATCGACACGCCCGAGTTGCCGACCTTGCCGTAGATGTCCGGACGCACGGCCGGGTCCTGGCCATACAGCGTCACCGAGTCGAAAGCCGTCGACAAGCGCTTGGCTGGCATGCCCTCGGAGAGCAGCTTGAAGCGGCGATTGGTCCGAAACGCGTCGCCTTCACCGGCGAACATCCGTGTCGGATCTTCATTCTCGCGCTTGAAGGCGAAAACGCCCGCGGTGTAGGGAAACGAGCCGGGCACGTTTTCAAGCATCAGCCACTTGAGTATTTCGCCATGGTCCTCGTAGCGCGGCAACGAGACCTTGCGCACCAGGGTGCCCGACAGCGTGCGGCTGGTCAGCTTGGTGCGGATCTCGCGATCGCGGATTTTGACGACGTACTCGTCGCCCGAATAGGCAGCAACCAGATCGGGCCAAAGGGCGAGCAGCTTGCGCTCGGCGGCGCCCAACCTGTCGTCGCGGGCCTGGGCCAGGCGCTCTAGCGCCGCGACTCCCGCATCGTCACCGAGCATTTGCGCTGCGGCACGCAGTTGCTGCGCTTCGCGCGCAATTTTGCTCTGCTCCCGGGTGCGGCGGTGGTATCCGCGCAGCACATCGGCGATATCGGCAAGATAGCGCGAGCGCGCAGCCGGCACGATGACATTGGTCGCAGACGAGTGCCTGACGTGCACCTGCGGCAGGCGCGATTCAGAAAGCGCAAGCCCGCACTCGGCGAGCTTGGGCAGCATCGCCTGATAAAGTGCCGTGACACCGTCATCGTTAAAGCGCGAAGCCTGGGTACCAAACACCGGCATGGCATCGGGCATGACGGAAAACGCCTCGCGGTTGCGCTGGACCTGCTTTGCGACATCGCGCAGCGCATCCTTGGCGCCCTTGCGATCGAACTTGTTGATGGCGACAAAATCTGCGAAATCGAGCATGTCGATTTTTTCGAGCTGCGATGCGGCACCGAACTCCGGCGTCATGACATAAAGCGATGCGTCGACAAGGGGCACGATGGCCGCATCACCCTGGCCGATTCCCGACGTTTCAATCACGATCAGATCGAATCCCGAGACCTTGCACGCGGCGATGACATCGGGAAGCGCCTCGGTGATTTCGGAGCCGGCCTCGCGCGTGGCAAGCGAGCGCATGTAGACGCCTCGTGTCATGGCGCCTTTGCTGTCGCGCCAGGGATGGATGGCGTTCATGCGGATGCGATCACCAAGAAGCGCACCGCCGGACTTGCGCCGCGAGGGATCGATCGACAGGATGGCGATGTTCAGGCGGTCGTCCTGATCGAGCCTCAGGCGCCTGACCAGCTCGTCGGTCAAAGACGACTTGCCCGCGCCGCCGGTGCCCGTGATGCCAAGTGTCGGGATCTGCGTCTTTGCTGCGTGCTCGATGATGGCCTGGCGCGTTGTGGCGAACTCGGCATCGTCATCGGCGCGGCGATTTTCAAGGGCCGTGATGAACTGCGCCAGAACGCGCCGATCGCCGCTGGCAAGACCCTCGATGCTCAAAGGTGCAGCGCGCGTCAGGTCCACGTCGGCGCGCTGCAGCATGTCCCAGATCATGCCCTGCAGGCCCAGCGCCTGCCCGTCTTCGGGGCTGTAGATGCGCTCGACGCCATAGGCGTGAAGCTCGTCGATCTCGCGCGCAACGATAACGCCACCGCCGCCGCCAAACACCTTGACATGCGCGCCGCCGCGCTCGCGCAAGAGATCGATCATGTACTTGAAGTACTCGACGTGGCCGCCCTGGTAGGACGACACGGCAATGCCCTGCGCGTCTTCCTGCAATGCGCAGGTGACGATTTCGTCGACCGAACGGTTGTGGCCTAAATGGATGACTTCGCAGCCGCTTGACTGCAGGATGCGGCGCATGATGTTGATCGATGCGTCATGGCCGTCAAAAAGCGACGCCGCAGTGACAAAGCGCACCTTGTTGGCAAGCTTGAATGCGCTGATCTTTTTGGGAATCGACAGATCGGTCATGCGGGTCTCCGAGAGGCACCTGAAAATGGCGCAGCGAGCGCCAGACCTCGCGCCTTCCGAGCCACTTAGCGCAGCCTGAAAGGCTAGCTGACGTTTACGTAAACGTCAATTAAATTTCCCTTCCCTTCGCTTCACTCGATTTTCAGGTCGCGCAAGGCATCAGGCAATAGCGGGTACTTGGGCGCCATCTGCGTTAAGGCCTCGCAGGTCAGGCGCGCCACCATCAAATCGCGATGAAGTTTGCTATCTGCGGGCACGATCCACCATGGCGCGATCTGCGTTGCCGTCAGTTCCAGTGCGCGCTGATACGCCGCCTGATTCAAATCCCAGCGTCCACGCTCAATCAGATCGGACGGGCTGAGTTTCCAGAATTTGGCCGGATCCTTCTGCCGCGCGATCAGGCGGGCCTTCTGCTCGGCCTTGGAAATGTGAAGAAAGCATTTGAGGATCAGCGTGCCATTTTCGCTTAGCATGCGCTCAAAATCGTTGATCTGCCGGCAGCGCCTTCTGACTTCGGCGTCAGATGCAATGCCAAGGACGTGCGCCGCGATCACGTCTTCGTAGTGGCTGCGGTTAAATACGCCGATCTGTCCGCGCTCGGGCAGCTTGGCGTGGATGCGCCAGAGATAGTCGTGCGCGAGCTCCTCGCCAACCGGCGCCTTGAACGAAACCGGTCGCACGCCCAGGGGATGCGTCGCACCAAAAACCGCGTTGAGCGTGCCGTCCTTGCCGCTCGCGTCCATGCCCTGCAAGACGACCAGAAGCGACTGCTTGTGCTCGGCAAAAAGGATGTTTTGCACCGCCGCAATGGCACTCGCGTGTTCCTCGAGCGTGGCGCGGTCGATCTCCTTCTTGCCCGCGGCCGCAGGCGTCGCGGCAGTGCTGAAGTCGTCAAGGCGAAGTTTTTTCGGCTCGACGATACGAAACGAGGCTAGCGGATTGGCCATTGAATCTCGATCAGGTCAGGGCAAAAAGGCCCATGCCGTGTTGCAGCAAGGTTTGGAGGCCGCAGCTTGCACGGGGTTCCTGTAGTGTGCCCAAATACCCGTCTGACGGACGAGAACAGCCTACAGGAGATGGCCATGGCACGACAGGAATCGGACAGCTTTGGCGCAATTGATGTCGAGGACATGCGGCTATGGGGGGCGCAGACCCAGCGTTCGCTGCAGAACTTTGCCATTTCAGGAGAACGCATGCCGCGCGAAATTGTCCGCGCCTTGGTCGAAATCAAGCGCGCGAGCGC
Source organism: Gammaproteobacteria bacterium (assembly GCA_903970185.1). Lineage (GTDB taxonomy): Bacteria > Pseudomonadota > Gammaproteobacteria > Burkholderiales > Burkholderiaceae_D > CAJCIC01. The sequence goes on along the minus strand of CAJCIC010000007.1, from coordinate 22,538 downwards.
GCGCGTCAATGCGCAGATGGGTTTGCTCGCCAGCGACAAGGCAGGTGCCATCATCGCTGCCGCAGGTGAAGTGCTGGCAGGCCGTCACGACGAGGAATTCCCGCTCGTCGTCTGGCAAACCGGTTCGGGCACGCAAACCAACATGAACGTCAACGAAGTGCTGGCCAATCGCGCGAGTGAAATTCTGGGCGGCGTGCGTGGCGAGGGTCGGCTCGTGCATCCCAACGACGAGGTCAACCGCAGCCAGTCTTCAAACGACGTCTTTCCCACTGCGATGAACATCGCCGCGGTGTGTGCCATCAGGGGCGGTCTTCTTGATGAACTGCAACTGCTGCGCGACGCCCTGCAAGAAAAAGCGCGCGAGTTCAGAGCGATCATCAAAATCGGCCGCACGCACCTGCAGGATGCGACACCGCTGACGCTGGGCCAGGAGTTTTCCGGATACGTCGCGCAACTCGACCATGCCATGGCGCACGTCAGTGCGTCCTTGCCCCACTTGTACGAGCTTGCCCTGGGTGGCACGGCGGTTGGCACGGGGCTTAACGCGCCCACGGGATACGCGGAAGAAGTTGCACGGGAACTGTCGCAAGCCCTGGGCTTTCCCTTTCAGACGGCGCCAAACAAATTCGAGGCGATGGCCGCTGCCGATGCGATCGTGAATGCCCACGGTGCACTCAAGACAGTTGCTGCAAGCCTGATGAAAATTGCCAACGACGTGCGCTGGATGGCAAGTGGTCCGCGCAGCGGCCTTGGCGAAATCAGCCTGCCCGAGAACGAACCTGGCTCCTCGATCATGCCAGGCAAGGTCAACCCGACCCAATGCGAGGCCTTGACCATGCTTTGCGCACAGGTCTTTGGCAACGATGTCGCCATCAACTTCGGCGGCGCTTCGGGCAATTTCGAGCTCAACGTCTACCGGCCGCTGCTCGCGCACAACATGATGCAAAGCCTGCGCCTGATCACCGATGGCGTGCGCAGTTTTCGCATGCACTGCGTTGTTGGCATCCGCGCCAACCGCGATCGCATCGACGAACTGCTGTCCCGCTCGCTGATGCTCGTGACCGCCCTGAATCCGCATATCGGCTACGACAAGTCGGCAAAAATCGCCAAGCATGCGCACCACCAAGGCATCACGCTTCGCGAAGCGGCGCTGGCATTGGAACTCGTCAGCGGTGAGGATTTCGACCGCTGGGTGGACCCGAAGAACATGATCGGCGCCTAGCCTCGCAGGCGCTAGCGCAGATTGCCCGTGTGGCCAAGCGAATAGCGTCCCGGCTGTGGCCAGACCGTCAGGCCGTGCGGTTCGTGACCGACGGCAACGCTCGTCACGTCGCCGCTTGTGGTGTCGATGCGGTAGACGACGTTATCGAAGCGGCCGGAGAGCCAGAGATAGTGCCCGTCGGCGCTGACGTTGCCCATGTCCGGGCTGCCACCGCCTGGAATCGGCCACTCGTGCACGACCTTGCGCTGGGCAAAATCGATCACGGCGATGCTGCCTTCACCCTTGGGCGGCCCGTGGATGCGATGCGATCCGCGATTGGCGACATAGAGCATGCGGCCGTCACGACTGGGATAGAGGCCATGCGTGCCGATGCCGGTCGCAATGAAGCCGCTTTGCACGAAGCTGTCGCCATCGATGAGGAAAACGCCATCGGCTTCCATGTCGGCGACATAGAAGATCTTGCCGTCCGGACTGACGCGAATGTCCTGCGGCATGCCGCGGCGGGTGCTGCAGATCTGGCCGTCCGGGCTGATCGTGCTCGCCCCCTTGACCGCGGTTTGCAAGGGCTTGCGCAGCTTGAGATAGCCAAGCACGGCGTGCTTGACCATGTCGATCTTGACCACGCCGCCCGAGAACTCGCAGGTGAAGATGGCAAAGCGGCCATCGATCGAAAAATCGGCATGGTTGATGCCGCCGCACTCGGGGGCCTCAATCGAAAACTGCAGGGCCATGGTCTTCGGGTCGCGGAAATCGAGCCGCTTTTGCTCCTCGGCGACGACGATCGCCGAAGTGCCATCGGGAGTGAAGTAGAGATTGTAAGGATCGTCAACCGCAATCGGCGCGCCGGGGCGGCCGGTCCTGGGGTCGATCGGCGTCAAGCTGCCATCCTTTCGACCCTCGGCGTTGTTGGCCACCCAAAGCGTGCCCAGATCCCATGACGGCACGATGTGCTGCGGGTTGATGCCGACCTTGAAGTGATAGAGCACCTTGACCGTGGCCGGATCGATCACGTAGACGTCATTGGATTCGCGATTGGGCACGTACACGCGATCGAGGGCACCCGCCGTTGCCGGACTCATGTTGCCGGTGCGAATCTCGCTGTAGAGGTTGTCGGCATCGATGACCGGCGGCATGCCAGGTACGACGTCGACTGCGCTTGTCGCCGCATTGTCGTGCGCTGTCTGCGCCGCAGGCGGGCTCTGCCGCGATGTGCGCCCGGCTGCAGACAGCGGCAATGTCGCGACAAGCGCGGCAGCGCCTGCGACTGCGATTGCGAGTAAGCCACCATAGAGGGACGTCAGTTTCAAAAATCACTCCACCACGCCCGCTAGGGCGCTTGCAGAAAACGAATGGCTGCGACCGACTGGTCAACGATCATCTTCACGCCCACCGCGCCAAGTGCCGCGCTGGCTCGGCTTGCATCGCCATAGATGCCGGCCTGAGCACCGCTGCGGGCATCCGCGGCAAGGTGATCTGCGCGCACCAATTCGGGCTCAAGGGCAAGGGTCAGCGAGGCATCGGCAAGCCCCGCGTGCGTGCCGATCTCGGCATCCGAATAGCCTTGCGCCTTGAGGTAGCGCGGGAAATCGACTGCGGCCGCACGATAGTAGGCATCAAGGGCGACCGCCTTGGCACCGTCGGCCGCCCAGCGTTTTGACAAGACGCTTGCAGCCTGATGCAACTCCTTTTGATAGCCGCCGTGATCACCAAGAAACACGACCTCGCGAATGCCGTGCAGATGCAGGCTTTCGGCCGCTCCTTCGAGCGTGGCCTCAAATGCATCGATGGGAATCGAGATGGTGCCGGCAAAGCGCATGTGGCCCGCGGGATGATCGACGGATCCCTCGGGAACGTAGCTCACAACCGGCGCGACCACGGCATTGCCAAGCGCGCGGGCGATCTTCTCGGCGAGGATTCTTGCGCGCGCATCGTGCTTGCCAAGCGCGATGTCCGGCCCGCTTTGCTCGACACCGCCAATCGGCACCAGTAGGGTCGTGGCTCCGGCATGAATGCGCGCCTCGAGCTCGCTTGTGGTCATTTCCTCGAGCATGACCTGCGTGGGCTCGACGGCACTGTGTGCAGAAGGCACGACGGCAAGCAGCAGAAAGCAGAAAAGCCCGGTCCGCAAAGGTTTCGTGCGCTTGGGCAATTCGTGCGAAATCGGCATCACGACATTCTAGTGGAAGGGGCGCATTGCACCTAACGCCAGAGCCGAGCGCACGGCACAATCTCCACTTTGCAACCCGGCTTTCAGGGAAGAAGCCACGGCTTGCCATCCGTGGTAGAAACGCATGTGGATGCGACCCGCGAACGATCATGGCCGTTGTACTTAGCGCTGGCGTTCTGATCCGCGTCAAGGACGACATGCTGCTGCTTGGGCATGCCAGCGGTAGCGGCCGCTGGGATATTCCCAAGGGCCTCGCCAACGATGGCGAGGCGCCTCGCGATGCGGCGGCGCGCGAGCTGCTCGAAGAAACCGGCCTCAAGCTGGATATGAACCAGTGGCTGGATCTGGGGCGACACGCCTACATCAAGCGCCGCAAGGACCTCTGGCTATTTACAACGCCGATGCTTGCCGGCCTTGATCTGAAGACGCTCGCCTGCACGTCTTTCTTTACCGACCGGTTCGGCCGCGTGCGGCCGGAATTCGACGCCTATCGGCTGGCACATCGCAGCGAACTATCCGGGCTTTGCGCACCCTCGCTAAGTCAGCTCCTTGCCGCGATCCAGTGGTGATCACTTGAGGACGATGAAGCCGAATCGAGCGAACACCGCTGCCGCGGCGTCGGTCTTGAGATAGTCCAGGAATGCCCTGGCGCCTGGCGTGCGGTTGGCGGCGATGATCGCTGCCGGATAGCGGATCGGCGCCGCGTCGTCGCTTGCGAAAGTTGCGACGATATCGACCCGGGGCTCGATTGCCGCATCGCTTGCATAGACGATGCCAAGCTGCGCCTCGCCGCGGGCTACCAGCGCCAAGGCGCTACGGACCGAATCGGTTTGTGCCAGATGATCCTTCACCGCATCCCAGACTTGAAGATGCATGAGCGCGCTACGACCGTACTTGCCGGCGGGCACGCTCTCGGGCTCGCCCATCGCAAGCCTGCCGCCCTTTAAGGGTGCGAGCAGGTCGACGCCTCGGGTCAGCACGATCGGCGTGCCCGTGCCGTGGGGGGCGACGAGCACGAGACGGTTACCCAAGAGATCGATGCGCGAGGACGCATCGATGAGGCCAGCGCTTTGCAGCCGGTCCATCCATTCTTCGTCAGCCGAGATGAAGATCGCAGCAGGTGCGCCCTGCTCGATCTGCTTGGCAAGCGTGCCCGAAGCCGCCGGGTCAATCTGGATCTTGATGTCATGCTCGCTCGCAAAGTGCTCGCCAATGACGGTCATGGCATCGTTTAGGCTCGCCGCAACAAACACCGTCACGACGTTTTGCGCTGCGAGCGCGGGACGAACCATCGCCGCAAAGCACAAGGCGCACAACACGAGGGGGCGCAGCATGCGCACGGTTATACTCGGCGCATCGGCTCGCGCCTGGCGCATGACAGTTTCAGTTGACACCGTTGCCCCTCTCCTTTTCACACCGCCCTTCCCGGGCTCTCGTCCTGTTTTCGGGCGGGCAGGATTCGACGACCTGTCTTGCCTGGGCGCTCGAACGCTTCGAACATGTCGAGACCGTTGGTTTTGACTACCGCCAGCGACACGCGATCGAGCTCGCGCAGCGCGCACCGATTATTGCACGCATGCGAGCCGAGTTTCCACACTGGTCAGAGCGGCTCGGAGACGATCACATGATCGACGCCGGCGTTCTCGCCACCTTGTCGGACTCGGCGCTCACCAGCGAGCGCGCCATCGCCATGCAGCGCAACGGCCTTCCCAATACCTTTGTGCCCGCGCGCAATCTGCTTTTTCTCACCCTGGCTGCCGCACTCGCCTACAGACGCGCGATTGCGACGCTTGTGGGCGGCATGTGCGAGACCGATTTCTCCGGTTACCCGGACTGCCGCCATCAAACCATCGAGGCCATGCAGAAGGCGTTGGTCCTGGGTATGGCTGAAGATATCGCTATCGAAACGCCGCTGATGTTCATCGACAAGGCCGAAACCTGGGCGCTCGCGCAACGGCTCGGCGGCGACGCCCTCGTCGCACTGATCGAGGAAGACACTCACACCTGCTATCTCGGCGAACGAGGCGCAAGGCACGCGTGGGGATATGGCTGCGGTTCATGCCCGGCGTGCAAGCTGCGCGCAGCGGGTCACGCGCGTTTCAGAAAGTCGATCGGGGTCCTGGAATAGGCCACTGAACACTGGTGTTCGATGTCGCATGCGGGACCCCGAGCGAATCTTCGCTGTTCATCAAAGCGGAAGTTCGGAACTGGCTCGTGCTACGCTGATTTAGGCGATTCTTCTTCCGTTCGGCACTACGGGTCGCGGGCAATCCGACCGCCAGGCTTGCGACTTGGCGCTACCCGTATCATCAGTTCCAGCGTTGACTCAAGCCTGATGATCCGCTCGGTCAGGCCCTCGATTCGTGTCTGCTGATCCTTGACTGTCCCCGCCAAGGCCACGACCTTGTCGTTCATCTTAATCACCGTGGTGAGCGCGTCCCACACCTTGTCCGAAAGCCCCATCAGTGACGCTGTCTTGCAAGTTTGGCAATGCGCTTGTTTGATGCCGAAATGAACTGAAGTGCGTCGTCCAAGGCATCACTGGCTTGGAGCGTGGAAGCATTCACTCGCTCGATCAATTTGTCCAGATCCGATTCATCGGTTGGTGGTCTGTAACCCCGAGCAGCCTGGCGCACCAATTCACTGACATTCAGGCCAAGGCGCTTCGCCGTACTGACGATCGCGCGCTTTTCAACAGGAGTCACCTGGACGACAATTCGTTCCGACGCTGCAGCCATACGCTTCTCCCCTGTACATGACCATACGATGTACATTCTAGTGTCAGACTGGAAATCTCCAACCTTGCTCTGTAGAAAATACGCAGGTCTCTGCGCTATTTAACCCGGTCACAAGCCAAGGCGCCACACCTGGCTTTCTCGCCCCGTGCATTTCCAGGCAACAAGCTTTGCCCCGCCGGCACACGGCACGCGTTGGGATATGGCTGCGATTCATGCCCGGCGTGCAAGCTGCGCGCAGCCGGCCACGCACGCTTTAGGCCGGTGCAGGTTTCGGACCAGCCCCCGATCGCCACTTTCCCAGCGCACGCACGCATGCCGTTGGCCATCAGAAAAAGGTCACATTCGCTTCTCCGCAACCGCCTCGCGGATCAACTCCGGCCGAGACCCTGCCCCAGCTGTAATCTCCGATCTGGATGTCTTCTTGTCGAAGCCACGCCACGATACTTTCAACGCGTTCCCTCTCCTTCTGCTCAGACCACTCATCCCAGCCTCCTCCGAATCGCGGGTTGCCGTCGCTCAGGGAAATCATCTTCAGCCTCGCGTTGTTAAAGCCGAGCGAAATGTGCACGATCGTGTCGCCATCGCAAAATGAGGGAAGCGTGTACCAGATCCAGCCCGTCTTCATGTCTCTTTTCTTTGCTGACGGAATTTTCTCAACCAGCTCATCTTCGGTGAGCGTTGCAGAAATTGTGATTCCCGCAGGGTGGGCGAATTGGACGGATGCCATCGCAGTCAGAAAGCAAGGCGCCACACCTGGTTTTCTCGCCCCGTGCATTTCCAGGCAACAAGTTTTGCCCCGCTCACCGCCGAGCCCCCTGGGACATCCAGGCACAGGCCGCTTTCGATGGTCTTGATGAAGTAGCCGCCACCGCCACTCACCAGCGACCAGAGTTGCTCGGAGGCGCCAGCGCCGCAGCTCGACTGGATGATTGCGCCCGAAGACGCCGCACTCGTGCGGTCAATGCCGATGCATTTCTTGCTCAGCTGGCTGACGATGCGGTAGCCACCCCCGCCCGCTTGCACAAAGGACCACTTCTGGTTCGGCCCGGAGTGACAATCAAACTGGATCACGACAGGCCCATCTGTCGTCGTGCCGCGCTCGAGGTCGACGCACTTGCCAGACGTCAGAGATTGGATCGGACCGGCTTCGGCCGCAGCCGCGCCTTCGAGGTGAAGCGAAAAAAAAAGGAGGATGACGGCGATACGTTCGAAAGACACGCGCTTCATCGGTTTGCACCCCAATTGGCTCGTTGCGTGGCATCCAGGGCATGGAGAACCCACGAAGGGCTTCTCGTGCGTGCAGCCACCGCTGCAAGATAGCGCACCGGATTGACTGCTCGCATGCTGCCACTGGAGACGACTCTTGTCGAGGTGGACCTGACGTGAGCTGTCTGCGCTTGCGGACCGTCCAGATAATGCGATCGAAGGGCTCAGCTTCCGTGGCCGATCGCCTATGAAGCAAGCGCGTGATCGACGATTTCCTGCGCCGCCTTGAAGAGTTCTGGAAGCACTTTTTCCCCTTGCGAGCTTTCTGCGTAGATCTTGTAGATGTCTTCGGTTCCTGACGGACGCACGGCAAACCAGTGATCCTTGGAGATCACCTTCAGACCACCAATTGCGGCTCCGTTGCCTGAGGCACGATCGATCACCGAGGTGATCGGCGAGCCAAGCAGCGTCTTTGCCTTCACCGCATCGGGTGCGAGCTTGGCGATACGCTCCTTTTGCGCGGCGGTCGCGTGCGCATCGGCTCGCGCAAACGACAGTGCGCCATAGCGCGACTCAAGATCGTGATAGAGCTCGGCAGGATCGCGGCCGTGGCGCGCTGTCATCTCGGCGCAGGCAAGACACGCGATCAGTCCATCCTTGTCGGTGGTCCAGGTACTGCCATCGCGCTTGAGAAATGTCGCCCCAGCGCTTTCTTCGCCAGCGCTTGCAATGGTCCCATGCGCCAGGCCATCGACGAACCACTTGAAGCCAACCGGCACCTCCATGACCTTGCGGTCGAGCCCGCGCGCGACGGCGTCGATCATGTTGCTGCTCACCACGGTCTTGCCCAGCGCTGCATCTTTCGGCCAGCGCTCGCGCTGGCTAAACAGTTCATTGGCAAGAACCGAAAGCACGTGATTAGGGGCCATCAGACCCTGGCTCCTGGTGACGATGCCATGCCGGTCAGCGTCGGTATCGCAGGCAAACGCCAGATCGAAACGATCGCGCATCCCGACCAGCCGCTTCATGGCAAAAATCGACGACGGATCCATGCGGATGCGGCCATCCCAGTCAAGTGTCATGAAACGAAAAGTCGCGTCCACCGTGGTATTGACGACGTCAAGGTCAAGGCCGTAGACCTCGGCGATGCGCGGCCAGTAGGCAACGCTTGCGCCGCCGAGCGGATCGACCCCGATTTTCAGGCCCGCAGCCTTGATGAGATCGATATCGATGACCTCGGCAAGTGCCTTGACGTAGTTGCCGATGAAGTCGTGCTCGTGTGTGCTCGGGGCAGCCAGCGCACGTTCAAGCGGCATGCGTTTCACGGCAGAAAGCCCGTCCTTTAGCAGCTGGTTGGCACGCGCTTCGATCTTGCCTGTGATCGCACCTTCTGCGGGGCCGCCATGGGGCGGGTTGTACTTGAAGCCGCCATCTTCCGGCGGGTTGTGCGAGGGCGTGATGACGATGCCATCGGCCAGGCGCGAGGTGCGACCGCGGTTATGCGCGATGATCGCCTGCGATATGGCGGGCGTTGGCGTATATGCGCGATGACTTGCGAGCATCAGCTCGACGCCGTTGGCGGCGAGCACCTCGATGGCGCTGGCGCAAGCCCCTTCGGAGAGGGCGTGGGTATCGATGCCCAGATAAAGCGGTCCGCTAATGCCGGCTTCAGCGCGATATTCGGCAATCGCCTGGCTGATTGCCAGAACGTGGTTCTCGTTAAAACTCGCAAAAAGCGCCGAGCCGCGGTGGCCTGACGTGCCAAAACTGACGCGCTGGGTGGGTTGGGCGACGTCGGGCTCGATCGTGTAATACGCTGTCAAGAGTCGCGCGACGTTGAGCAGCAGATGTTCGGGGACGGCCTGGCCTGCAAGCGGGTTCGTTGAGCTCATGGCACTCTGATGGAGGCAGGAACAATTGGTTCAAATCCGGCATTGCCGGATCGAATCAGCCACGCCCATTAAAATAACGGTTTAGGAGGCGCCTTGCAGGAACTATCCGGAATCAGCGCGCATGTGGGCATCTATGCATTGCTCTTTGGCGCGGCCCTGCTCGCAGGCGGGATCAATTCGATCGCCGGTGGCGGCGCACTGATCGCATTCCCGGCGCTGCTTTTTTCCGGGTTGAATCCGATTACCGCCAACGCCACTTCGAATACGGCGATGTTCATTGGCACCCTCGCCTCGGCGGGTGGCTACACGCGCCAGGTGCGCGCGCACCGTACGATCGCGATCCGGCTGGCTTCAGTCTCGCTCGTGGGGAGCGTGCTTGGCGCCGTGCTGCTGCTAACGACACCGGCGAGCGTTTTTTTCAAGCTGGTGCCGTTTCTGATCCTGCTTGCCGCGGTGCTCTTTAGCATCGGCCCGAATATCGTGCGCAGGATGCCCAGGAAGGAGGGGCCCGTCGTCGTGAGTGTGGGCGCACTTACCGGTCAATTCGTGGTGTCGGTGTATGGCGGCTATTTCGGTGCCGGACAAGGTTTTGCCATCCTCGCGCTCCTGACGCTGATTGGCATCGTCAACATTCACGAGATGAATGGCGTCAAATCCCTGCTCGCGGCCTGCATCAACGGCATTGCCGTTGTGCCCTTTGCCATTGCCGGTGCGATTGCCTGGCCCCAGGCGGTGCTGATGAGCGCGGCTGCGATGCTTGGCGGCTACGTCGGCGCGCGCGTGGCGCAGCGCATCGATCCGGGGAAGGTGCGCGTTGCGGTGCTGGTCCTCGCCTACCTCATGGCGGGATACTTTTTCTACAAGGCCTACTTCGCTAAGCCTTAGCCCAGGATCTGCAGCGGGCCGCCCTTGGCGAGCGCGGCCTGATACGCCGGCCGGGCGTGGATTTTTTCGAGAAATGCCTTCAGATGCGGCGTTGGCAGGCCGCGCGGTGCGCGCACGGCGAGCGCTTCGATCGGAAAGCTCATCTGGATGTCCGCCGCCGAGAAGTCGGCGCCTGCAAACCACGCCGATGTGGCAAGGTGCGTCTCGAGAAATGAGGCATGAGTCAGAAGCTGTGGATCGATGAAGCGGTCCTCGACCGCCTTTGAGATCGAGCCTGCGACGCCGCGCAACGCCCACGGCATCGACCTTGGCAGCCTTGAGAACACCAGCTTCATGACCAGGGGCGGCATCACCGAGCCCTCGGCATAGTGCATGAAGTAAAGGTATTGCAGGTACTCTTTCGTGCCGCGCGCGAAGGACAGCTTTCCCGCGCCGTATTTCTCGACAAGGTATTCGATGATGACCGCCGATTCCGCGATCGTGACCTCACCATCAGTCAAGACCGGCGACTTGCCAAGCGGGTGCACGGCCTTAAGAGACGCCGGCGCAAGCATGGTATTGGGGTCGCGCTGATAAAAGGCGATCTCGTAAGGCAGCGCGAGCTCTTCAAGCAGCCAGAGTACGCGCTGCGAGCGCGAATTGTTGAGGTGATGAACTGTGATCATGCGGGTCCGGTCGATGGCCTGTCCAATCCCGCACCTTAGCACCTATGCGTCTAGGTCATGACCCGCACAAGCGCAAAGCCATCGTGGCCCTTGGAGCCCACGGTCTGGATGACGGTGGCAAACAGCCGCTGGTTTCCTGCGATCGCCTTAAGCGCTACGAGCACACCGATCACATTGGCATCGGTGGACTCATCGTCGGCAATGGCACCCTGGCGCACGACGTTGTCCATGACGATGACGCTGCCGGCGCGGGTGAGTTGCAATACGGCTTCAAGGTATTGCGGATACTGGTCCTTGTTGGCGTCGATGAAGACCACATCGAACGGAGCGCTGCCGGTCTCGATCATCTCGACGAGCGCGTCAAGCGCCGGGCCTTCGATGACATCGACATGGGCACCCGGATTGGCCGCGGCAATGTTCGCACGCGCCACGCGTGCGTGATGCGGATCGAGTTCGAGGGTAACGAGAACGCCATCGCTGCGCATGCCGCGTGCAAGGCAGATCGTGCTGTAGCCGCCAAGGGTGCCGATTTCAAGCACGCGCCTCGCGCCTGCAATCTGCGTGATGAGGGTCAGGAGCCGCCCTTGCAACGCGGAAACCGCGATGGCGGGCAGGTTTTCGCTTTCGCTTCTGGCAAGCGCACTGGCGAGCGCCTCGTCCTTTCCCAACAGGGCTTCAAGGAACTCATCGACAGTCGCAGATCGGCTCGCCGTCATGCCGGCCTCTTCAGACCAAAAGTAGAACCCGGAAAGAATCTGGGCTCCCGCAGGAGCCCAGTTGTCAAGTTGTCATCTTACTAGCGTTCGCGCTTCTCGCCACCGCCGTGCTCAGCCGGCGCTGCGTGTTCAGCCGGCGCGGGACGCGCTGCTGGGGCCGGAGCCGGGCGTGGCGCGGCCTCTGCACGCGGGGCCGGTGCTGCAGGGCGAGCCGCAGCTTGCGGATGCGGCGCCGCGGCCGGGCGCGGCGTTGCCGCCGGACGCGCGACGGGCGCTGCTGCATGCTCAGCCGGCGTTGCCGCACGCGCGGCGGGCTGCGCCGCACGTTCAGTTGGCGCTGCCGCACGTGCGGCTGCAGCGGGTGCGCCGCGATTGGCAGCACGCGCAGCATTTTGCACTGCGGCTGCTGGCGGGTGCGCCGCGGTCTCGCCGGGACGGGCCGCAGCCGGAGCACCTGGCCTGGCTTCAGCACGACCGACCGTTGCCGACGGTGCGTTGGTCGCCCTGACTACGCCAGCACCGCTAAACGCGCCAGGACGCGGCGTTGCTGCGACTGCCGGAGCGCCGTGGTTGGCCGCGGCGTATTGCTGCGGATTGGCCTTGGCTTCGGTAATGTGCTGCTGCTGGGCAGCCGTGGGTGGCGTGTGCGGGAAAGCTGCAGCCTGACGTTCGGCTTCGGTCGGCTGGGCAGCAACGCCGCCTGCGCCACCGTTATAGCTCACGCGAGTGACATTGACGTTGTTGACGACCCTCTCGTTATAGACGTTGTGCACGACCGACGGGTTGACGTTGTTGACGTAGCGGTTATATGCGAACTGGCCGTTGTTCCAGTAGCCGCCCTGGTAGCCGACACCGCCATAGCCAAAGCCGTAATTGATGCCGCCATAAAAGCCGATATGCGGTCCCCAGTAGCCGGCGTTAAAGACGAAGGCCCCGCCACTGTAGCCCCAATAACCAGGCGTCCAGAGATAGCCTGGCTGCGGAGCGGCGACCCAGGTGCCCGGGACCCAGTAATAATCCTCGCCGCCCCACGCCCAGTAGCCCGGGGTCCAGATGTAGTTCGGGCCGGGAACTTCAGGCTGGACATACACAGGGATCGCGGGGGGCGCGAAGTTGACCGAAATTCCGATCTGCGCTTGGCTCGCCACGGGGGCGAGGGCTGCGATAACGACCGTTATCGCTGAGAGCTGTCTATACATGGTGGATGGCCTCGTTGTTTTAGGAATTTCAGTTCCAGCGGACTTGCAACTGCCGAGCAAATTTGGAACCACGCTATTCGCTCAGCAAGATTCATACACAGAGTTTAGATTTTATCCATGAGCCTTCAAACGCCGCCCTCACGGCCCCTGTTGACAAGGGACTTGTTACGAGACGTGACCACCCCGCCTTGCGTGGAAAGACCACGGCCATGCCATCAGGTACCATTTGCCTTCTTGATGAGGAATCTGTCATGAAGCAGGTTGAATTGTGCTGCGCCGCAGCAATGGCACTCGGTATTTTTTGCGCAGGGTGTGCCATGCCATCGATGCCCTCGCTGCCGAAATTGCCGCCGATGTCGTCGATGCCCAGCGTTTCGCTTAGCGGATCGTCTTATATTGCTGCTGCCGACGAAACCGCGGCGGTAAAAAGTATCGAGCTGGCCTGGCCCGATGGTCGCGGCATGGGTGCCTTTGTATCGGTGATTGATCCGCAGGAAGAGCCGGCCCGTGCAGCGCAGATCCACTACCGCGTCGACGTGATCTTCGACTCAGGCAGCCACACCGTGCTGACGCAAGACGGCTCGGTTGCGCTTGCAGTTGGCCAGCGCGTGGTGCTGCGCGACGGGCGGGCGCTGCCCACCGATCGCACCGATGTTCCGCATCTGGCGCCCGTGCCGCATTTCTAGCGCGCTGCGGGTGCTGCGCTTGCCTGCTTGATGCAGGCGCCATAGAGCACGACGCCGTCGGCCACCTGCTGGCGCGCGGCTTCGATGGCTTTTTGCAAGGACAGGTTCTGCGTCCTTGGCGCAAGCGCTGCGAGATAGCTCTCGGCAGAAGTAAATGCCTCGCTTGCGAGTTCAAGGTTTGCACGCACGTCAGCGTCAAGCAGGCTGCGGTCGTGTTCGTTGACGAGCGTGCTGCGCAGCTTGAGCAGATCGACCATCAGATAGGTCGCATCACTAAAACTCGACAGCGGTCCTTGCGCCTGTAGCGCGATCTCGACGTCTTGCGGCTCGGCCGACGTGCGACTGATGGTGTAGAGCTCGGCCAGACGCTGCGCACCCCCCTGATAGACCTGCGCCAGCTTGGCCGCGTCAAGCTTGGAAGGCTCGCAGGGCGCTGCATGCGCCAAGGACGCAAGCGCAAACGACAGGCTGATCGGAACGATGCGGCAAAGAACATCCACTGCAGACTTCATTTACGTGCTTTCACAAATGGGACGCCGCGTCCGGGTGGAATGACATCCCGTCTTGGGGAGTGCGGATTTTAGCCCTTCTCGCGCCCCGGCAATTCGAGAGAAGGCGGATTGGCGTTCGTTTCTTCTGCCTGCGGCCCCGGCTCTCGAAAAAGGAGCTTGAGCGCAAGAATGGCGAGCGCAAGAAGAAGTGTGACGGCATTGGTGATCACGACCGAGAGCGAACCGATCAGGAGCCCGAACACCAGCCACAGGGCAACGCCCGCCGAAAACATGCCAAAGGTGACGAGGTTGATGTCGCGTGCGCTTTTCGAGCGCCACACCTGCAGCACCTGCGGCACGAACGCAAGCGTGGTGAGCGTGCCGGCAGTCATGCCAATGGCTTCGGTTGCAGAGATCATGCGCGCGCCACGCTGGTGTGTGGCCTTGCAAGTTCGTGTCCGGCATTGCGCGGCAGTTGCGCTGTGAGCGGAATCGACGCAAGGCTGAAAAGGCCGACGACGACAAATGCCGGCCAGAAATCGCCGGCCTCGATGTGCGCGTGGTGGTGCAGCGCCTGCGTCATTTGCAAGACCACGCCCGATACCGTCACGCCAAGTCCGAGGGAGAGCTGCTGCACGGTGCTTGCAAGGCTCGTCGCGCGCCCGGCATCGGCCGGTTTGATGTCGGCGTAGGCAATCGAATTCAGGCAGGTGAACTGCAGCGAAGGAAAAAATCCGCCCATGGCCACGACAGCGAAGAGCAAGGTGATTGGCGTGTCAGGGGTGAAAAGACCGTAGGACGCCAGTGCCAAGGCGACAAGAAGTGCATTGATCATCAGCACGCGCCGAAAGCCGAAGAGGCGCAAAAGGCGCTGTGTCGCACCCTTCATGAACAACGAGCCAAGCGCCGACGCACTGGTGATGGCACCCGAGCGCAGCGGGCTCATGCCGAATCCTTCCTGCAGCATCAGCGGCAGGAGAAACGGAATTGCGCCAAGGCCAATGCGAAACAGCGAGCCGCCAAAGACACTCGCGCGCAGCGTGGCAATTTCAAGCAGGCGTGGATCGAGGATCGGCTCCTCGATGTGGCGTGCATGTCTCAGATAGACATGGCCGGCGACGACACCGCTCAGGCACAACAGCGCGATGACACTCACGGGCGCAAGCGCCTCACCGATGAGGCCCAGGCCCAGCATCAGCGATGCGGCGCCCGCGGCCGAGATCATGAAGCCGCCCAGATCGAGCCTGGGCGCGCGCGCCTCGCGCACCTCGGCGATGTGCCGGCGCGCAAGCGCGATGCCAAAAAGGCCGATCGGCACATTGATGAAGAACACCCAGCGCCAGCCGACGGTGGAGGTAATCAAGCCGCCAATCGGCGGTCCAAGCACGGGCCCGAAGAGCGCCGGCACCGTGAGATAGCCAATCGCCCTGACCAGCTGCGATCGCGGCACGGCGCGAAAGATGATGATGCGGCCCACCGGCACCATCATCGCCCCGCCCACACCCTGCACGAAGCGGGCAAGCACCAGGACACCTAGCGACTGCGACACGCCGCAAAGCATCGAGCCCGTGAGGAACACGGCGATGGCGCTGGTAAAGACGGTGCGCGAACCGTAGCGGTCGGCCATCCAGCCGCAAATCGGAATGAACACGCCAAGACCCACAACATAGGAAATCAGGGCGAGCTTGAGCGAGACCGGATCTCTGCCGAAGTCGTGGGCAAGCGCAGGAAGTGCCGTGGTAATGACCGTGGCGTCCATGTTTTCCATGAACAGCGCACACGAAATGATCAGCGGAATCAGAAATGCGCGGGGAAATACCGTCAAGGTGCCGCTTCCGTACTTGCAACCGAATCGAGCAGGCGGCAAAGCGCTGCCGGCTCGATCGGCTTGATCAGGTGATAGTCAAATCCGGCTGCGCGTGACTCGGCAAAATCGGCGGGCTGGCCATAACCGGTAAGCGCAATCAGGACGACATCGGCGCACGCCGGATTGGCGCGGATCAGGCGTGCGATCTCAAAGCCATCCATGCCGGGCAAGCCGATGTCGGAAATGACCACGTCGTAGCCGTGCTCGAGCTCGGCAAGCGCGCCTGCGCCGTCAAACGCGCACTGGGTTGAAAAACCTTCCGCATCGAGCAGCATGGCGAGCATTTCGGCGGAGTCGACGTTGTCGTCGATGACGAGCACGCGCGTGCCAGCGCGCCTTCTGGGCCTGGCCAGGGGCGTCTCATGCCTGGCATCGGGCATCGACCGGCTGGCAGGAAGGATCACCGTGAAACGACTGCCACGATCGGGTCCGTCGCTTTTTGCCACGACCGTGCCGCCGTGCAGCTCGACCAGGCTTTTGACCAGCGTGAGTCCGATGCCAAGGCCGCCCTCGGCGCGATCGAGCGAGCGATGGGACTGGCTAAACAGATCAAACACCAGCGGCAGGAACTCGCGGGCAATGCCCGCGCCGGAATCAGCGACCTCGACTTCGACGCGGCCATCGGCATAGCGCGATTTGATCTCGATGACGCTATTTTCCGGCGAATACTTCGAGGCGTTGTTAAGCAGATTGCCAAGCACCTGCGTCAGGCGCGTGGCATCGCCGTTGACGTACAAGGGCCGGTCAAGACTGGTCACGACAATGCGCTGGCCGCGTGTCTCGGTCAAAGGACGCGTCAGTTCCAGCGCGCGGGCAATCAGCGAATCGACGTCGAGCCATTCGAGCGCAAGCGACACCTTGCCGGTGACGCTGCGCGACACATCAAGCAGATCGTCGACCAGTTTTGCCATGTGCCGGCATTGCCGTTGAATCACCTGGCGCGCCCGGCGCTGGCGTTCAGACTGGTGCTCGTCATCCTGGCTGATGATTTCCGCGGCACTCAGAATGGGCGCAAGCGGGTTGCGCAATTCGTGGGCGAGCATGGCCAGGAACTCGTCCTTGCGGCGCGCACCGTCGCGCAGCGTTTCTTCACGCTCGCGCGCCTCGGTGGCATCCTTGATGGTGCCAAGGATCTGCTTTGGCCAGCCGTCGGCGTCGCGCGAGAAGACCGTCTCGCGGGCATGGATCCAGCGAAACTCGCCGTTGGGCCGGCGCGCCCGGAAATCACTTTCGTAGACCGCGCCATCGGCGAGCGCGCGATGCGCCTCGCGCCGTGCGCGAAAGACCTGCAGGTCGTCAGGATGCAGGAGAATCGACGAAAGCTCATCGCCCATTGCGGCGATTGCGGCCGGCGTATAGCCCAGCACGGCCTCCACACGCGAGCTGAAATAGATGTTCTTGTTGCTCGTCACATCGAACAGATAAACGGCGTCGGCCATGGTCTCGGCGATGCGTTCAAAGCGCACCTGGCTTTCGGCCAGCGTCGCTTCGGCGAGGCGCCTTTGCGTGATGTCTTCGGCGTTGACCAGGACCTGCGTCACCGCTCCATGCGCATCGCGGGCGAAGACCGTGGCGCGCACGGCAACCCACCTGAGCGAATGATCCGGCAGGTTGGCACGAAATTCGTACTCGATGACCTCGCCATCGCGGGCCAGCCGCAAGCGCTCGCGCGCGGCGGTCAGAATCGGCATGTCCTCGCCGCGCACGAGCGCGGCCAGAGGGTCGAGCAGATCGCGCAATTCCGTCAGCGAGCGATCGAAGATGCGCGCCATCTGGGGATTTGCATACAGCGCCTGGCCGCTGTCGAACTCGGCGATGTACATGCCCTGCGGACTGCTGTGCGCCATGCGCGCAAAGCGCACCTGCCCGTCGGTGCTGGTCGTGTCTGGGTCAGGAAATGGCGGTGGAGTGCTCACGGATGCCGGTCGGGCGCGCGAGGGTTCGGGCGCAATTGGCAATTGTACCGCCATCCCATCGCGGCCCTGGGTGCTTTCGGACCAACGCGATACACGTCACAATTTCTCCGCCGGCGCTCGTACCGCGCTAACATGGGAAGCGCCGTTGGTCGCGCCGTTGGCCGATCAGCCAGCGGCTTGAAGTGACGAAGTGACGCCCCGATGCGTTCTGCCTTTGGGCACAACCGAGCGACGACCATGACTTCCTCCTCTGCTGCTGGCGAAGCCCATCTGAAGCAGACGCTGTCAACGCTGCAGCTTTGGGGCATTGCCGTCGGGCTTGTGATCTCGGGCGAATACTTTGGCTGGAGCTACGGCTGGGCTTCTGCAGGCACGCTTGGCTTTACCGTGACTGCACTGTTTGTCGCGACCATGTACACGGCGTTCATTTTCAGCTTCACCGAACTGACCACGTCGATTCCCAATGCCGGCGGTCCGTTCGCCTACAGCAAGAAGGCTTTTGGCGCGCGCGCAGGCTACATCGCCGGGGCCTCGACCCTGGTCGAATTCGTCTTCGCACCGCCAGCGATCGCGCTTGCCATTGGCGCCTACCTGAACGTGCAGTTCCCCTCGCTTGACCCCAAGACCGCGGCGCTTTGCGCCTATCTTGTCTTCATGGCGCTTAACATCGTCGGCGTGCAGATCGCCGCAACGTTCGAGCTAATCGTGACGCTGCTCGCGATTTTCGAGCTGCTGGTGTTCATGGGCGTTGTCGCTCCCGGCTTCTCGTTTGCGAATTTCAGGCTCAAGGGCTGGTCCGGCGAAGACACGTTTTCGATCGGCTCGGTGCCTGGCATGTTCGCCGCCATCCCGTTTGCCATCTGGTTTTTCCTTGCCATCGAAGGGGTCGCGATGGCAGCAGAAGAGGCCCGCGATCCGAAGCGCTCGATCCCGATCGCCTACATCAGCGGCATTCTGACCTTGCTGCTGCTTGCCATTGGCGTCATGGTGTTTGCAGGCGGTGCCGGTGACTGGACCAAGCTTGCCAACATCAACGATCCCCTGCCACAGGCGATGAAGATCATCGTCGGCAGCAACAGCAACTGGCTGCACATGCTGGTGTGGCTCGGACTATTTGGCCTGATCGCCTCGTTTCACGGCATCATCCTTGGCTATTCGCGGCAGATTTTCGCACTCGCACGCGAGGCCTACCTGCCGCATTACTTCGCAAAGATCCATCCGCGCTTTCAGACGCCGTACCGCGCCGTTCTTGCTGGCGGCGTCGTCGGCATTGCCGCCATCTACAGCGACGAATGGATCACGCTTGGCGGCCAGACGCTCACCGCCAACATCGTCACGATGTCGGTTTTCGGTGCGATCACGATGTACATCATCAGCATGCTGAGCCTGTTCAAGTTAAGGCGCAGCGCGCCTGGCATGGCAAGGCCCTACCACGTGCCGCTCTACCCGCTCCTGCCTGCCATCGCGCTCGTCGGCTCGGTGGTGTGCATGGCGACGATGATCTACTACAACGCCCTGGTGTTCCTGATCTTTGCAGGAGCGCTGATTCTTGGCTACGCCTACTTCGCGCTGACAGGCGACAAGCGCGCGAGCGCCGCCCTCAACCTTGATCATCCGGACTAATGTCCCCGCGCAGCTAACGCGACGCGGGTGAGCAAACTGTCGTCGCGCTGCACCTCGCGCGCGGCATTGTGGCCGGGCATGCCGGTGACGCCGCCGCCCGGATGCGTGCCTGCACCGCACAGATACAAGCCCTTGATGGGCGAGCGATAGTCGCCAAAGCCCAGCACCGGGCGCGCCGCCCAGAGCTGATCGAGCGACATCTGGCCGTGCATGATGTCGCCGCCAATCAGCCCGAATTTCTCCTCGAGATCGAGCGGCGAGAGCACCGTGCGCGCGAGCACCGATCGCTTGAAATTGGGCGCGAAGCGGCTGACGGTCTCGATCACGAGATCGGCCGCGCGCTCCTTTTCGTCGTGCCATGAGCGAGCGTCGGGCAAGGCATAGGCGAACTGCTGGCAAAACAGGCTGGCGACGTGTGCGCCCCTGGGAGCAAGCGAATCGTCGACGACGCTTGGGATCAGCATTTCGACGATCGGCTCTTTTGACCAGCCGTCTTTGCGCGCGTCGACGTAGGCGCGGTCCATGTAGTCAAGCGAAGGCGCCATGATGATGCCGCTGGCGTGGTGCTCGCCTGCCGTCGTTGCCGGCAGGCAGCTGAATTGCGGCAATTCCGAGAGCGCGACGTTCATGCGCAGCGTGCCCGACTCGCAGCGATAGCGCTCGAGCTGTGCCTTGAACGTGGCGGGCAGGGCATCGGCGGGGACGAGCTTGCCATAGGTGAGTCGCGGATTCAGGTTGGAGACGACGCGATCAGCATGGAGCTCGCGGCCATCGGCAAGCGCAACGCCCCGAGCCCGTTTCTCAACGACTAGCACCTGCGCGACGGGGGCATCGGTTTCGATCTCGACGCCTTGCAGCCTGCAGGCCCTGGCCATGGCCTGCGTAATCGCGCCCATGCCGCCCCTGGCGTGGCCCCAGATGCCCTTCTTGCCGTTGACACCGCCGAACGTGTGATGCAACAGCACGTAGGCCGAGCCTGGCGTATCCGGGCTCGCGAAATTGCCCACCACCGCATCAAACCCGAAGGCTGCCTTGATCGGATCGGATTCGAACCACGGATCCAGAAAGGTCCTGCCACTTTCGGTGAAGAGATCGAGCAACTCGGCACGCTGGGGCAGGTCAAGACCGCGCACGCGCAGGCCCTGGCGCAAAAGGCGCGGCAGTGATCCGACCAGATTGCCAAAATCAGGCGGCGTCTCAAGCGCCAGATCACGCAAGACATCGCCGATGGCGTCAAGCATGCGGTAATACTCGGGCAGGCGCTGGGCGTCGCGCTCGGAGAACCGGGCAACTTCGGCCTGGGTTCTGGCAAGACCACCACCGACCTTCAGGAAACGCCGGTCATCAAGCGGCAGGAAATTCGAGATCGGCCGCTCGATGATGGCAAGGCCATGACGCGCCAGGTTCATGTCGGCGATCACCTTGGGTGACAGCAGACTGACGGTGTAGGCCGCAGTCGAGTTGCGAAATCCGGGATGGAACTCCTCGGTGACCGCCGCACCGCCAACGACCCCGCGCCGCTCGAGGACACGCACCTTGTAGCCCGCGCGCGCAAGATAAAAGGCACACACGAGGCCGTTGTGGCCGCCGCCGATGACGATGACATCCTTGCCGGTTTTTTTCATTTGCATGGCGCAAGCGCTGGCGAATGCGCGATTATCGCCAAAAGCGCTGGGTGATTCGCCTGCAATTGGTGTTTCTTTCGAGGCTGGCGTACCTTGGGTCCGTGAATTCAAGCGAATCCCAGGTGCAGGCCGTCTTAGGCAGTGATGACAACGTGCTTGATGCAGCCCGTTGCATCAGCTGGAGCGAGGCGGGTGCTACGCGCACTGCCCGCCTCGTCTCGCACGGCATCGCCCCGTTGCCCAAGAAGGTCATCGTCGCCAACGACACCATGACCGCCGATACCGCCTTTCGTCACGCGAGCGAAGGCTGCGCCCTGCTTTGGCGCGGGGACTTCCAGAATGCACGCCAGCTCTTGGCAGCGCTGGCGCGGCGCGTGGCGCGAAAACCGGCGCGCAGCGCCGCATCACCCGCCGAGGCCTTTCGCAATCATCGCCAGGCGCAGGGTCAGCGCTCGCGTACGCTCAACATGCTCCTGATCCCGATCGATAGCGGCGATGTCATACCGCTGCGCCGCGCCCCGGATCTGGCTCGCGCCCTGCAGGAAGTCAACGGCGTTGCCAAGGAACGCTACGTCATGTCGCTGCGCGAAATTCTCGGCATCGTCGGCGCGCACGAGTGGCGCAAGAAGGGCGTTGACATTGCCGCCGTGAAGGGACGCATCCATCCCCACTATGGCGTTTTCGCGCCGACGCGCGCCGAATACATCGCGCTTGTCGATAATGCGCCGCTGCCGGCCATGGAATTGGCGTTCGATATCGGCACGGGCACCGGCGTTCTGGCTGCGGTGCTCGCAAGGCGCGGTGTCAGGAAAATCATCGCCACCGATAACGACCCGCGCGCCCTTGCCTGCGCCCGGGAAAACGTCGATCGCCTCGGCCTCGCGTCGGTCATCGACGTCACCCAGGCCGACCTCTTTCCTAGAGGGCAGGCGCCGCTTGTCATGTGCAATCCACCGTGGATCCCGGCGCGCCCGACCTCAACCCTTGAGAATGCCATCTACGATCCGCAAAGCCGCATGCTGCTCGGCTTTCTCGCGGGACTTGCAGATCATCTGACCGAAGACGGCGAGGGCTGGCTGATCCTGTCTGACATTGCCGAGCACCTGGGCTTGCGCTCACGCGAGGAACTCACCAATGCGATCAAGACATCCGGCCTGAAAATTCTCGGGCGCTCCGATATGCGCCCGCATCACGGCAAGGCTTCGGATGAAAACGATCCGCTCTACCTCGCGCGCGCCGCCGAAGTCACGTCACTTTGGCGGCTGGCGCGAGATGGCCCTAGCGATTGACACTTGCTTCGCTGACGTTGGATTCGCCGCGCGGGATCAGGTGGTTGACTTCGGCCAAGCGCGCTTCAGCCTTGACTGACGCACGCGTGAGCGTGCTTGGCGCTTGCGCCTCGAGGCCGAAGGGCAACTGGCCACGGGGAATTTCATGGGCAGCAAGGGCCACGCGCGTTTCCGCTTTGACTTCGGCGCGCGGCAGCGTCGAGCGGGTCAGCGCCGCTTCGTCAGGCCAGGCTTGCTGGCCGCGGGGAATCTGATTCGAAAGCACGGCCAGACGGGCTTCATTCTTGACTTCGGCACGGCTTAGCACCACCGGCGCGGCGCTCGCAACGAAGGTCGGAGCAGAGGGTGCAT
>CAJCIC010000006.1 GCA_903970185.1 Gammaproteobacteria bacterium | reverse complement strand
TTGCTATTGACGCTGCCACTGCCGGTCGAGCCGAGATCGCCCGAGCCGCCGATCGTGCCATTGCCGTTGGTCGTCGAGTTTGCGCCCGAGCCGTCAAAAATCGGTCCGGAAACCGGCCCGCCACTCAGGTTCGAGCCTGCGCCCACGCTGCCACGGGTGCCCGATCCGGCGGCCGTCACGCCCGTGCTGGACCCAGCAGTCTGGGCAAAGGCTGCCAGAGGGGTCGCGATGGCTGCTGCGACGATAAGCTGTGAAATACGTTTCATGCGAGTCTCCAGATGTGATTGCGAAGTTCCAGTGGAACGGCGCCGCAGCCAGCGCGGTCTTGCGCCGGCGTTGCGTGTCATGGAAATTTCGCATGGGGCATGCCCGGCCTGGGCAAGCCGTATCAACTCAGGCGACTTCAGCAAGCGTGGAAATCAGTAGTGGCGCAAATGCCGGCCCACCGAGAGCAGGGCGGCGATAAAGCCAAGCAAGCCGCTCGTGCAAAGGAAGAGCGCGATCAGGCGCCAGTCGCCCATGCCAAGGCGAAATGTCGCGACATACAGCCTGGCGAAGTCGGCAAGCGCCGAATTCATCGGGATCAACAGGAGCGCGACGAGCAAGAGCGCAATCGCGCCACCGAATACGCCCTGCAAGACGCCCATGTAGTAAAACGGCCGGCGCACGAAGCGGTTGGTCGCGCCGATCAGTTTTGCGAGCTCGATTTCCTCGCGTTGCGTCATGACCTCAAGGCGAATGGTGTTGAATATCACCGCCACCACGGCGATTGCCAGCGCGCTTGCGACAAGCCAGAGTCCGAGCGAGGAGAGGCGCACGAGGGCCTCCATGCGCTCGACCCAGACCGCGTCGGTTTGCACGTGGTCGACCTTGGGCATGGCCGCGATCGCCGCTGCCAGCTGCTGCTGGCGGGCATTGGCACCGCCTTCCTGCCCGGTCATCGCGACGCGCACGACCCAGGCGTCGGGCAGCGGGTTGGCCGGCAGCGCGGCCAGGAGCTCAGCCATGCCCGGACGCGTCTCGAGTTGCGCCAGGGCCTCTTCACGCGCCACGAAGTGGACATCGGTGACCCCGGGCAAGGCCGACAGCGGCGAGGCCAGCGCGCGCGCTTCGGCGCGCGTTGCGTCAGCTGTCATGAACACGCTGATTTCCGGGTCGCTTGAGATTTCGGCCGCGAGGGGCTTCAAGTTGTCGAGCACGACAAAACCCAGCAGGGGCAATGCCAGCGCAATCGCCACCACCATGATGTTGAGAATCACCGAGAGCGGATGCGCCGCAAGCCGTGCAAGGACATCGGCAAGCGCAAAGCGATGCTCGCTTAGCCAGCGCTTCATGGCGGGCTCGACGGCGCGCTGCCGCCGCTTGCCAGCCGTCCGCCCTCGAGTTCGATCACGTGCGGCGACAAGCCGGTGAAGAGCGCCCGGTCGTGGGTGGCAATCAGCACCGTCACGCCGACGCGGTTGAAGTCGCGAAAGATTTCGAGCACGCGCAACGCCGCCTCGCGGTCCAGATTGGCTGTCGGTTCATCGGCAATCAGCACCGACGGGCGATTGACGATGGCGCGGGCGATGGCAAGACGCTGCTGGTCACCGCCAGACAGGCTCAACGGCGAGGCGCGCTCGCGCTCGAGCAGGCCGACCTTGTCAAGCGCCGCGCGCGCACGCCTGGCAGCGTCCTTGGGCGCCGTGCCAACCACCATCAGGGGCAAGAGCACGTTGGCCAGCACGCTGCGATCGAGCAGGAGTTTCTGGTCCTGGAAAATCAGGCCGAGATTGCGCCTGAGGTAGGGGATGCCCTTGTTCTTCATGCGTCCGACGTTTTGTCCGGCGACATTGACCGTGCCTGCGCTTGGCCGCTCGATCGCCGCCACCAGCTTGAGCAGCGTGCTCTTGCCCGCACCCGAGCGGCCAGCAATGAACACCAGTTCGCCGGCCTCGATTTCGAAGGTCAGAGCCGACAGGGCTTCGATGCCCTGGTAGCTTTTGTGGACTTGGGTGAACTGGATCACGGCTTTGGCTTTGCCACGGCGTCTTGCGGGGCAGGATTTGCGACCGAGGGCAATTGTGCCAGAGCGGGCCCCGATTCCACCTCGGCGATGATCCAGTCGCGAAAGTTGGCAACCGCAGAGCGCAGTTCGCGCCCGGGCCACACCAGCGTGTAGCAGCGTCCGGTGGCGTAGGTGCGCTCGTCGGCGAGGACCAAAGCGCCGCTGGCCAGTTCGCGCTCGACGAATTCGATCGGCTGCAATGCGACGCCTTCGCCTTCGAGCGCCGCTGACAGCGCTAGCAGGCCGTAGCTGAAGTACATGCCCGCCTGTGCATCAAGCGCATCCATGCCGCTTGCGGCGAGCCATTGCGGCCAGAGATCATCCGGTGGGTTTTCGTGCAACAGGCGCACGCCACGCCAGGTTGCCAGATCGCTGCCACCGGCAAAATGCGCGGCACGGTACGTCGGGCTGCAAAGGGGAGCGACGACTGCGTCAAACAGCTTTTGCGAGCCAAACCCGGCATAGTGGCCTTCGCCGTAGCGCACGGCGAGATCAAAGCCGTCGCGTTCAAGATCGGCCACCTCGGATGACGCATCGACGCTGACTTGCACCTGCGGAAAGCGGTGTGTGAAGCGCGACAGGCGCGGCATCAACCAGCGCGTCGCAAACGTCGGTACCGAAGTCAAGGCCACCGTGTCCGCGCGCGGACGCACGCGTTCTGCGGCTTGCGCAATGCCGCGCAGGTGGCGCGATGCGGCAACGAAAAATTCCTGGCCGGCGTCAGTCAGCCTGACTGCGCGCGGCAGCCGCCTGAAAAGCGACACACCCAGATACGATTCGAGCTGCCTGATCTGCTGGCTGACTGCGCCTGGCGTCACGAACAGCTCCGCCGCGGCCAGCCTGAAGCTCGCATGGCGTGCCGCGCTTTCAAACGCCCGGACCGCGTTAAGAGGCGGAAGTTTCATCGTTTAAGAATAGTTTTTCTAAATTATAGCGGGGCTAGAACTCGTTTGTAAAACCTGCTGGCCACGCCTATATTCGAAACGCACCGAAGAAGGTGCGTGCATAAGGAAAACTATCATGAACCTGCATTTACCCACCGTTCAGCTCGCCCTCGAGGCGCAAGCCCCCCTGTCCATTCACGAAGGCCGCGCCACGCGCCTGTCAGTGCTGGAAGGCACCGTATGGATTACCGAGGAAGGTCGCTTTGAGGACTTCTTTGTCAACGCCGGCCAGGACATCGTCCTGCAAGGCCGCGGACGCGCTGTGCTGCTTGCCGATCGCAACGCCCGCATCGAAGTGCGAAGTGCCGAGCCGGTCGTGGTCAAAAGCGGCAGCAACTGGCTTAGCCGCTTGAAGACGACGCTTTTTCCGTCCCACGGCAATTCACAGGGCGAGCGCGCCCTGACGGTGTTCTAGGGGCCTCTGGCGGGACGCGTCCCGATGGGCGGCATAAGCCCGGGCAACGCGGGCTGGCATCGAGATGCCACCCTGGCTTGCGCTTTTGCGACGCGCCGCAGCCCCTGCCCGTAAAGAGCATCAGCGCTCCCGGCGCGCTGACTGCGGGTAGTCACGCCACACCATCAGCCACCGCCGACCCCCGACGCTAGAATGGTCGCTTGCAAAGGCCGGAGCACAAGGTGCAAAAGCAGATTCCGCATGCCGCAATGGCCGGGGCCGACGAATTTCTCGTGATCGGCCTTTGTGCCGCATGGTGCGGCACCTGTCGCGAATTCAGGGATACCTTTGACGCGCTCAAGGCGGCTAGGCCCGATCGCCGTTTCGTGTGGCTCGACATCGAAGACGACAGCGCCCTTGCGGGCGACCTGGATATCGAGAATTTCCCTTCGCTGGCCGTGTTCGTGGGCGAGCGTGCCCTTTTCTACGGCGTCACCGAGCCCGCCTTCGGCACGGTCGCGAGGCTTCTAGACGCGCTTGAAGTCGGCACCGCGACGACCGCAGTGCCCCTCGAAGTCACTGCCTTGCGCGAAGCCATCGCGGTCTCGCTCCGCGGCAAAGGGTCAGGGCGCGAGATCGAGTAGTGCGTCGACGAATTCCTTGGCAACGAACGGCTGCAGATCGTCGATCGCCTCGCCCACGCCCACGAAGTAGATCGGTACCGGATGCTCCCTTGCAATGGCAAGCAGCACTCCGCCCTTGGCCGAGCCGTCGAGCTTGGTCACGACAAGACCGGTGAGCCCGACAGCTGCATCGAAGGCACGCACCTGCGCCAGCGCGTTTTGGCCGGTGGTGCCGTCGACCACCAGGAGCACCTCGTGGGGCGCATCGGCCATGGCCTTGCCGATCACGCGCCGGATCTTTTTGAGCTCCTCCATCAGGTGCTGCTGGGTTGGCAGGCGCCCGGCGGTGTCAGCGAGCATGACATCGATGGCGCGCGCACGCGCGGCGCCAACGGCATCGAAGATCACCGCACTCGGGTCGCCGCCCTCCTGGGCGATGACGGCGATGCCATTGCGCTCGCCCCACACCGCGAGCTGTTCGCGCGCCGCGGCGCGAAAGGTATCCCCGGCGGCGAGCAGCACGCTTAGGCCCTGCGACTGGAAATGTTTGGCCAGTTTGCCAATCGAGGTGGTTTTGCCCGCGCCGTTGACGCCTGTCATCATCACCACGAGCGGTTTGGCGCGGCGCGGCACGAAGGCCTTTTCAAGCGGTTTCAGGCGCACCAGAAGGGCCTGGCCAAGCATGATTTTCAGTTCGGCCGCATCGGCAATGCCTTCAAAACGCGCGCGACTGCGCAGCCCGGCCATCAATTCCTGGGTCGCTATCACGCCCGCGTCAGACAGGATCAGGGCATCTTCGAGCCGCTCGAACAAGGCCTCGTCGACGCGCGTGCCAACCAGCACCTCTGTCAGGCCAATGCCGCTTTTCTTCAGACCCGCGCCAAGCCTCGCGAGCCAGCCGGCCTTGGCCGGGGGCGTCTGCTCGGCAAGCGCGCTCGGATGCGACGAATCGGGCGATTTGCGGAAATTGAAGATCACAGGCGGGGGCTAAGAAAGGCGCAAGGCGGGTGCTACACTGCGCCAAATTTTAGCACCCGCGCCCAACGCGGCCGGGGAAAGCCCAAGGCGCATCAATGGCCTTACGAGTTGCCCGCAAAAATCGTCCGCCAGCCGAGAACGGCCCGCCCAATCGGGTACGCATCATCGGCGGCAAATGGCGCCGCTCAATCGTGCCGGTGCTTGCGATCCCGGGGCTTAGGCCGACCCCTGACCGGGTGCGCGAGACGGCGTTCAATTGGATCTTGCATGCCTGCGGCGGCTCGCTTATAGGCCAGAGCGTCCTGGATGCCTTTTGCGGCTCAGGCGCACTCGGCCTTGAGGCGGCCTCGCGCGGCGCAGCCCCTGTGGTGCTTGCCGACATCAATTCGACCGTGGTCGCTTCGCTCAAGGCGACGCTGACGCGCTTAAAGGCCGACGGCTCGGTGAGCGTGATCGCAGCTGACGCAAGCCGCCTGCTTTCTGGCTACGCGCAATCGAGAACCCGCTTTGCAGTGATTTTTCTTGACCCGCCGTTTGGCCTTGGCTGGCTTGAGCGCATCCTGCCGCTTGCGGCTGCGGTTCTCGCGCCCGCCGGCCTCGTCTATATCGAGGCCGAGCGCGAGTTATCCGCCGCCGATTGCGAGGTGCACGGGCTAAAGAGGATCCGCGCAGACAAAGCCGGGCAGGTGTTCTATCATCTGCTGCGGCGCAATATAGACGCCACGGTCGCGTGACCGACGACATGGAGGAGGACAACGATGTTGACTGCGGTCTATCCGGGCACCTTTGATCCCCTAACGCGTGGCCACGAAGATCTGGTGCGACGCGCCTCCAAGCTCTACGAAAGCCTGATCGTGGGGGTTGCCGACTCGCGCAACAAGCGCCCGTTCTTTTCGCTGGAAGAACGCGTCACGATCGCGCGTGAAGTGCTTTCGCATTACGACAACGTCCGCGTCGAGGCCTTCTCCGGGCTGCTCAAGGACTTCGTCAGGAAGCAGGAGGCTACCGTGATCGTGCGCGGCCTTCGTGCCGTGTCGGACTTTGAATACGAATTCCAGATGGCAGGGATGAATCGCTATCTGCTGCCCGATGTCGAAACCGTCTTTCTGACACCCTCTGACCAGTACATGTTCATTTCCGGCACGATCGTGCGTGAAATCGCCCAGCTCGGCGGGGATGTCAGCAAATTTACCTTTCCTTCGGTCGAACGCTGGTTGAAGGCGCGCGTCATCAACTAGACGCCAAGCGGGTGCCATGGCGCTTCTGATTACCGACGAATGCATCAATTGTGACGTGTGCGAGCCGGAATGCCCAAACGGCGCCATTTCGATGGGGCCGCAATACTATCGCATCGAAGCTGCCCGCTGCACCGAGTGCGTGGGCCATTTCAGTGAGCCGCAATGCCAGGTCGTCTGCCCCGTCGACTGCATCCCGTTTGACCCGCAAAACCGTGAGACGGTGGCCCAACTCGAAGAAAAATACCGCAATCTGATCGCCGCTGGCATCGCCAAGCGTCCGCTCTAGCGGTCGTTCGTCGCCGATTTCGCGCGCTTTGACCGCGCAAAACGGGCATTCGTCGCTTCTTCATGGTGTTGCCTCCTTGCCGCACCTACATTGGCATCAAGCAAGCAATACCGCTTGTCCCGACAGGAGAAACAAAATGAATGCCTTGAATGCCTCGAAGATGATTTTTGCAGCCGCCGTCGCCATCGGCATGACCGCCGGTGCCTTAGCTTCGGTCGAACACGTCGCAGCCCCCAAGGCCAAGGCGCCGATCGTTTTGGAACGCGTCGTCATCGTTGGCCATCGTGTGCAGCCGACCATGATCGTTCTTGAGAAGACGATTGTCGTTGGCCGCGCAGCTGACGTGCGCATGGCAAAAAATGACGGCTCCAGCGCCCACCGCGCCGCCTAGTCAGGGCGACGCAGTTGGGCGTGAAAACGCCGTGCAGTTGCATATGAGAGATGAGTCGGTTTTGCGGTGAGATGGGATCAGCCTTAAAGAATGCAAATTACTTTCAGTGCGGCAACGCAAGATGCCCGACGCGACTAAATGGAACCTCGATTGCCATCGGTCCCAGCAGGGCGGTGCCGTCAAGACGGTAGTCCAGCGAAGACCCGTTGGACACGAGGACAGCGAGCGCGAGGAGACTGTCGCCGCTGACGGTGACGCGAACCGGAATGTTGGCGCGGGCATTGGCGGCAATCGTGATGGGCAAGCGGCTTTCACCGCTGGCCTTGGCCACATCACCGAATACGCAGTTGAACTTGAGTGCCGAGACGGTGACATCGACCCCGCTCGGGTTGCCAACCTCAAGCGTCAGATCGAGCGTCGCTCGATTGTTTTTCCACTCGATGCGATCCACGCTTGCGATCGACACACGCGGCGGCTCCGCAGCGAGCGCGCCCGTCAACGCCGGTAGGGCGAGCAGGACGGCCAGCACCCAGCGCGCAGCCAGGTGCTGCATGCGTGAATTCTTCATTCGTCATCTTTCGTTGCAAGAGCGTGCCGATTGCGGCCACCCCTGGATCTAGAACTTCGTGCTGAGGGTCACACGCACGGCGCGCGGCTCTCCCGGATGTACCGTAACACCGTTGGGCACGATCGGACTGGTCGGCGTGACACGATAGTCCTGCTCGTAGGCGATGTCGTAGTACTGCTTGTCAAAGAGATTCAAGCCATCGACGATGATCGCAGTCCGTTTCGTCAATTGACGCTGAAAGCGCACATTGGTGACGGCTGCGCCCGGATTTCTTAACGAGCCATCCTGCGAGAGCGGGTAGGCACCGATGTAGCGGGTTTCGATGCCGGCGCTCCAGGGTCCGAAGTTCATCAGGGTTGCCCGAAAGCTTGCGACCGCGGCGACCGCGTTCGGAATGTCATCGCCAAGCTGGCCATTCTGGTTGTCCTGGGCGTAGCGCGCATGGGTATAGGCAAGATCGAGGTCAAGCAGAAGGTGCGGGATGGAGACGAAGTGGTTGTTCCATTCGATGCCATAGCGCTTGCTTGCCGCGTCTGGGGAGGTGCTGCCAATGTCCGAATCGGCGTTATAGACGAGTTCCGACTGGCTGTTGAGGCTCCAAAGCGCAAGCGAACTTTGCAATCCGGGAATGATCGCCGTGCGCACGCCGATTTCCTTGCCGAAGCTGCCTGCTAGCGCCGCCACGGGCAAGGCCGCAAGCCCGGTTGTCGGATCGATCTTGTCGATCACGCCGCGCGCATCGTTGCTGTGAAAGCCTTCCCCGGCGTCGACGAAGAACTCGGTGTCATGCCACGGGCCGATGACGAGCGCCATCTTCGGCGTCAGCTTGCTGGCTGACGCGTTGCCACTATTGGCTGCGGTTGAGAGCGAGTCGGCAGAAAGCGAAATCAGGTTTTCTCGCAGCCCCAACGTGCTTTTCAGCCAGGGCGTCCAAAGGGTGGTGTTCTCGATGTACAGGCCGGCTTCGGTCTCGCCGACGATTTCGTTGCTGACCGTCGCGAAGACGTGGCGGGCCTCGGTATCGAAGAGGCCGACATCGATGTTGTCATGGCGCATCTGCACCCCGGCCTCGGTCAGGGATTCGAGGCCGATGTGCGGCATGGCCCATCCTTCTGCGATCTGGCCCCCGACGAGATTGCGATTTTCTGCCTGTTCGAACTGGTCACCGGTTCTTGGGCGCAGCTCGTAGAAGGTGAAGTCCGACCAGAGCTGCAGCTGATAGTGCTCGAGGAAGAATGCGGCCTTCAGGTAGCCGCCTGCAGCGCTTTTCGCCCACTCGCCGGAGAGCACATCACGGGCCGAATCGCCGCCATCGGTTGGATCGAGTGCCCCATAGCGGTTGAGCTGGCCAGAGTCGATGAGCGAGAGCGGCACCTGGTCGGTCGAATCCCAATGCGCCGCGTAGGCGATCGCGTCGACTGAAAATCCGTTCTCAGGTGTGCCCTCGGACAGCCTCACAAGGCCATTGAATTTATGCAGGTGCTCGGGAAGCGTCCATGGACCATTCTCCTCGAGCAATTCGAGTGCGCCCAAAAGCCGCGGCGAGTCGGCATCGAAGCGATCGCCTTGGGGCGCATCGAAGGCACAGGTGTCGCCAGTGACCGTGCACGAGCCGGCAAAAAGGAGGCGCCGATAGGCATCGTCGCCAAGCGTCAGGTTGGCAAGTCCGCCGTCAAGGGTGTCGCGGTAACGGATGGCAACCGCGCCTGCCGAGGCGAAGTCGCCGTACGGGGCGAAGTAGGGGCCTTTCTCGTAGTCGATGTGATCGACGAGCTCGGGGATGACAAAGTTGAGATCGGTATAGCCTTGGCCGTGCGCGTTGGTCGGCATGTTAACGGGTACCGCGTCGACAAAGGTCGCAAGATCGGTACCGTGATCGAGGTTGTAGCCGCGCAGGAAATACTGATTCGCCTTGCCATCGCCCGAATGCTGCGTGACGACGAGCCCGGGCACCGTCTCAAGAATCTGGCCTGGCCGTGGCACCGGTGCGTCGGTCAGGGTCGATCCTTCGACGACGCCTTGCGAGGCAGCGTTCGATGAGCCGAGTGCAGTGTCGTAGTGACCGACGACGGTGACCGTATCGAGCGTCGCGGCCGCCGTCGCGTTTGGCGCTGCGCTTTGTTCGGGCTCGCTCGCATCGGTGCTTGCGCCAGGTTTTGTCGCTTGCGCATGGGCAGCGGCCACAACCAGGCCGAAAAGCAACACGCCAGCCATGAGCCGAGAGGCGCAGTCGTGCATCGGGATTTGCCGGAAGCCGTAGGAGAATTGACTGAAAACTCACACGCAGCCCGACAACCGCAGCCGCAAGCAGTGAGGTGTGCCAGAGGTCGCCCGTTCCGCTCTCGCCAGACGGCCACCGTTCGTAGGAAGAATATAGAAATTCGCTTAACGGAACAAGCCGCCCTGCGCGAGCCCTGCGGGCGCTAAAGCCTGGGCAATGCTCAGGTCTTGGGGCGGAAGTGCGTGTGCATCGACACCTTGCTGCCGATGCCATGCGCGTGCCTTTGCACCGCTCCTTCGAGGGGCACGAGGTTGACGGCACCATGGCGCACGCCGCGCTCGGCAAGTAACTTGTCGGCGCACGTCCTGACGTCTTCGGTCCGACCCCGAAGAAGCAGCGTCTCGATGCCGAATTCGTGGTCGAGGCTGGCATGCAGCGAAGCGAGGGCGAGATCATGGTGCCCGTGCTTGAGATCGGCGATGCGCTGGGCAAGCTGACGCTCGTGATGGCTGTAGACGTAGCTGACGCTGGCAATGCAGTGCGTCGCCTGATGCTGCTCGAGGCGGTCGGTCTCGATGAATCTGCGCAGGATGTCCCGGACGGCTTCAGAGCGGTTGACGTAGCCACGTTGCTTGATCAGGCGATCAAATTCCGCGGTCAGCGCATCATCCATCGACACCGTGACTCTTTCCATGATCGCAGCACTCCTTGCAGCTTGACGCCCTCTTGGCGCCCTTGGTCGTTGTGGAATCAGACATCAAAGCCGGATTTGTCTTGCGCAGAGACGGATTTAGCCCAGCGCTACGCACTGCGCATGGGTCAAGCCGGGCGGGCACTGCCATCATTGGCAGCCCCTTGTTGCGCGTCCCTGATTGCCCGAGCCCGGAACACCAGCCAATCCTTGTACCCCGCTCCAACCCATTCACCGAGTCGCCGCCCACGCTGGCGCGTTCTAGGGTTCCTTGGCTTCCTCGTGCAGCATCTTCTTTGCAAGGAAAGCAGCGAAGAAAGCGCCGATGCTGAGGATTCATCCCCACGGGCTGGATGCGTCGTCGTCTGTGTATCGGATTCGCGTCGGGTTGTCCTTGATGTAGGTCAGCGGGATCGATCTGCCGTCGAGCAGCGCATGCGCGTTTGGGCCGGAGAGGATCTGCTGCCTGACAAGCACTTCGCCTTGCGCGGACACGTATTTCACGTCGAGGAACTGCATCGACATATCGGACGGGGCGAGGACGATTTTTCTTTGGGTATCGGCCAGAACCATCCTGGCCGGAACGCCGTGAAGTTTCCAGTCGATGTTCTCGTAGAGGGTGAGGACGGTGACGATCGCTGCAGCGCCGCCCATGCAATACAACATCGCGACAAAAAAAATCTTCTTCCCCACGCGACCCCCAAGTGCAGAATTTCGCGAATTATAGGGCAACTCTTGCGACAGCCTGCCGACAGGAATTGAAGAGGAAACGGGCATGCAGGATGAGGTTACTGAGGGGTTGAGCGATCTCGGAAAAGTAGCCTTGGTAAGCGAGGTGCTCGTTTGGGTGTATGCCCGGGCCCCTTATGTCGGGGAGAACCTGAAATGCATGACATCGCCATCCTTGACGACGTATTCCTTGCCTTCCAGGCGCATCTTGCCTTTTTCCTTCGCGCCGGCTTCTCCCTTGCTGGCAATGAAGTCATCGTAGGCGATGACTTCGGCGCGAATGAAGCCGCGCTCGAAGTCGGTGTGAATGGCAGCGGCGGCCTGCGGCGCCGTGGCGCCGATTCTGACGGTCCAGGCGCGCACTTCCTTCACCCCTGCGGTGAAATAGGTCTGCAGGCCAAGCAGCGAATAGGCGGCACGGATGAGCCGGTCAAGGCCAGGCTCTTGCATGCCCATATCGTCCAGAAACACCTGGCGATCTTCCGCCTCGAGCTCGGCAATCTCGGCTTCGACCGCAGCGCAGATCGCAACCATCGGCGCATGCTGCTCTTTTGCATAGCCCGCAAGGGCATCAAGCAGCGGATTGTTCTCAAAGCCGTGGTCAGACACATTGCCGACGTACATTGCGGGCTTGGCGGTAATTAGGCAAAGCGGCTTGATCAAAAGCGCATCTTCCTCGCTTAGCCCCATCGAGCGCACTGGCTTGGCCAAATCGAGGTGGGCGCGAACGCGTTCGAGCACCGCAATCAGCTTGGCCGCTTCCTTGTCGTTTCCCGAACGCGCCGCCTTGGCGTAGCGATGAAAACTCTTTTCGATCGTGCCGAGATCGGCCAAGGCAAGCTCGGTCTGGATGACTTCGATGTCAGATAGCGGATCGATCTTGCCGGCGACGTGAATGACGTTGGCATCTTCGAAACAGCGCACGACGTTGACGATCGCGTCGGTCTCCCGGATATGCGCAAGGAACTGGTTGCCAAGCCCTTCACCCTTGGAGGCGCCGGCAACGAGGCCCGCGATGTCGACAAACTCGACCACGGCGGGCACCACCCGTTCCGGGTGAACGATGCCGGCCAACTGCGCAAGGCGTGCATCCGGCACTTCGACAATGCCAACGTTGGGCTCGATCGTGCAAAACGGATAGTTCTCTGCCGCGATGCCCGCCTTGGTCAGCGCGTTAAAGAGGGTCGATTTGCCGACGTTGGGCAGACCGACGATGCCGCACTGAAGACCCATGATGCAATCCAGACAAAAGCGCGATTCTACCGCGCGCAGCTTGGGCTACCGCCCGTGTTGGCTACTCGCGCGTATGCAGGCGCATCATCGCGCCTTCGTAGTCGCCCCCGATAAACGCGGGCAGCACGTCAAGCGCGCGCTCGATGCCCTTGTCAATCGCGCTCTTTTCGTCGCGCCTTGGAGCATTCAGTACGAAACTCGCGACTTCGGAGTCGAGGGCAAGCGTTCTTGGATGACCAATGCCGATGCGCAGTCGCCAGAAATCGCCCGTGCCGAGCATCGAGGTGATGTCGCGCAGGCCATTGTGCCCCGCGTGGCCGCCACCGCGCTTGAACTTGACAACGCCTGGCAGCAAGTCGAGTTCGTCGTGCACGACGAGGATCTCGTCGGGCAGGATCTTGTAGAAACGCGTAAGGCCGACGACGGAAAAACCCGAGCGGTTCATGAAGGTTTCGGGCAGCACAATCCATAGCGCCTGGGCGCGGCCAACGCGGGCATTGAATGCCTTGTCAAAGGCGAGCTTCGCGCCTTTCTCTTCGGCATAGCACTCGGCGACCCAGAAGCCGGCATTGTGTCGCGTTTCGCGATACTGGGCGCCAGGGTTACCAAGACCGGCGAGAAGTTTGATCGGCATGAAGGTCAAGAGAAAGGCTGCTGCTTCTAATCATGGCGCATCGGCGACGAAGAAAAATGCCCCGCAGTTGCGAGCTGCGGGGCATGTCGGCATGGCGGCGCTTTGCTGCGCCCCTGGCCGTTACTTCTTGTCTGTGGCAGCTGCAGCAGCAGGCGCTGCGGCTGCGGCCGCAGGCGTGGCTTCTGCAGCAGGCGCGGCTTCTTCCATGCCGCGCGGCACCGTGACGGTGACGACCACCGGATTGCCGTGTGCAGCGACGCTCACGCCTTCTGGCAACTTCAGGTCTGCGACGTGGATGGTCTGGCCCACTTCCAGCGCGGCGAGATCGACCGAGATGAATTCCGGCAGGTCCTTCGGCAGGCAGGTGACGTCGATTTCGGTGAAGACGTGGCTGACGACGGCACCGTTTTGCTTGACTGCCGGCGAAGATTCGGCGTTCAGGAAGTGCAAAGGTACCTTGACGTGGATCTTCTCGTTGGCAGCAACACGCTGGAAATCGACGTGCAGCACCTGCGGCTTGAATGCATGCATCTGCACATCGCGCAGAAGCACCTGGGCGCTTGCCTCGCCTTCGAGCTCAAGATCGAGAATCGAAGAGTGGAAAGATTCCTTGCGCAGCGAGTGAAACAGGGCATTGTGATCGAGTTCGATCGCAACGGGGGCGGCAGTACTGCCGTAGACGATTCCGGGCACCTTGCCCGCGCGACGAAGGCGGCGGCTCGCACCCGTACCTTGCAATTCGCGCTTGGTAGCAACGACTTTCATGACATTCTCCAAAAGGTTGACTGTCCGCGACCAGACAGGAAAGTGCTTCGTTTTGATCCGAACATCCGGACCACGCCCCGAAGCCGAGCGCAAAACTAGTCGGCGAAAAGTGAACTGACCGAGTCGCCGGTACTGATACGGCTGATGGTCTCAGCCAGAAGCGGTGCGCAAGACAGCTGGCGAATCTTGCCGGACTTTTGCGCATCCCGGTTCAGCGGGATGGTATCGATCACCACTATCTCGTCGAGTACCGACGCCTCGATGCGCTGCACCGCTCCACCTGAGAGCACCGGATGGGTGCAATAAGCCATCACCATCGACGCGCCCCTCTCCTTTAGCGCCAGGGCTGCCTTGCAAAGGGTGTTGGCCGTATCGACCATGTCATCCATGATCACGCAGGTACGGCCGTCGACATCCCCGATAATGTTCATCACTTCTGCGACATTGGCGCGCGGCCGGCGCTTGTCGATGATTGCCAGATCGACATCGAGGCGCTTGGCAAATGCACGTGCGCGAACGACACCACCGACGTCGGGCGAGACCACCTGCAGGTTCGACAGATTCTTCTTGTACAGATCGGCAAGCAGAATCGGCGAGGCGTAGATGTTATCGACCGGTATATCGAAAAAGCCCTGGATCTGGTCGGCATGCAGATCCATCGTCAAAACCCGGTCGACACCGACCGCCTGCAACATGTTGGCCACCACCTTGGCCGAAATCGCGACGCGGCCGGAGCGCGGACGGCGATCCTGGCGCGCGTAGCCAAAATACGGCAACGCCGCGGTAATCCTGCCGGCCGACGAGCGCTTGATGGCGTCGACCAGGATCACAAGTTCCATGATGTTGTCGTTGGTCGGAGCACAGGTGGACTGCAGCACGAAGACGTCCTTGCCGCGCACGTTTTCCTGCACCTCGATATCGACTTCACCATCGGAGAAGCGCCCGACCATCGCCTTGCCAAGCGGCTGATTGAGGTTCTTCGCCACGGCCGCCGCAAGCTGCGGGTTGGCGTTGCCCGTAAAAACCATCAAACCATCGCCCATGGGGTTTCCGATCCCTTGCGCCAACCTCGAAATGGCTGGGGAGGAAGGATTCGAACCTTCGCATGCCGGAATCAAAATCCGGTGCCTTAACCAGCTTGGCGACTCCCCAACGCAACTGCAATGACGCAAGCCCTGCTTGCGTAAAATCTCACCCGCTTATGCGCGCCCGCCCGGTAGCCAGTCGTAAAGCGGATGCAACGAGCGGCTTGCGCACACCCATCCGGTCCACTTCTCTGGGATGCCTTCAAGGCTCGACAGCGCCGCATCGCGCGTTGAAAACGCAGCAAAGACACAAGCACCGGAGCCTGTCATGCGAGCGGCACCGAAACGGCCTAACCACTGCAAAGCCTCGCCGACCGCCGGGAAGCGCGTCCTTGCGACTGCTTCGAGATCGTTGGCACCAAAGTCGACGCCAACACGCTCGGTGGCGACTGCCTGCGCACCCGCACAAAAGTCTGATATTTTGAGGCGAACCGTATCCCTTGTCAATTCTGCGGCGCCAAAGATCGCTGCCGTTGGCACCGCGACACCCGGGTGGATGACCGCGTAAAATCGTTCGTGCGTCACGATCGGCGTCAGTTCGTCGCCGATGCCCTCAGCAAAGGCGTTTTGCCCGAAAATGAAAAAAGGCACGTCCGCGCCAAGCGTGCGGCCAATGTGCATCAGCTGCTGGCGGTCAAAGTCCAGCTGCCAGAGCCGGTTAAGCGCGATCAGCGTGGTCGCCGCGTCCGAGCTGCCACCGCCCAGACCCGCGCCCATCGGGATGCGCTTTCTGAGCGTAATCGCCACGCCAAGGCGCGTTGCCGCGGCCTTTTGCAAGGCGCGCGCCGCCCGCACGCACAGATCGGCATCGATGTCGACACCGGGCAGCGCATTGACGCGGATCACGTCAGGCGCGTCAAGACGCACGAAATCGAGCGCATCGCAAAGGTCGATCAGCTGAAACACCGTCTGCAGGTCGTGGTAGCCGTCCTCGCGCAAACCCGTGACATGCAAAAACAGGTTCAGCTTTGCCGGCGCAAGACAGTCAAGACAAGACGCGCTAGCTGCCATTTTGCGCTTCGATGGCAAGGCGCAGATCAAGACTCACGCCAGGGCCGGGGTAGCTCAGATCGATGCGCCTGGGCGGCATGCCCGCATCCGGATAGTGGATTGTCCAGTTCGACTCGTGAATCACGAGCGCGCCGCTCGCGTCGGTCGTGGGTTTGATCGAAGGGTCGTTGGCGCGGCCCAAAAGCCAGGCGCGAAGGCCCGCGACCGGAACCGGGTAGCCAAGCGCCTCGCGCGTCAGGTCTTCGGCCGAAGCGCCTTCAAACGTGCGGCCGTCAGACAGTCTGAGCGTCGCATGATCGGGCTCGGCGTGGACCATGGCGATGCTCTGGCCGAGCGGGTCGAGCAGCGACAGGTCGACGTCACGGCCGTGCTCAGTCCAGTCAAAGCGGCCAAACACCGTATCTTCCTTGCCGCTGGCAAAATCGTGGTAATGCACCGACAGGCGGCCCTGGGTGGAGAAGGTCGCGCTGGGGTCAGGGGCTTTTGGCGCCTCCAGCATCGCGCATGCGGCAAACAGGAGGCCGGTCAGCCCGGCCAGAAGGCCGGTCACATGGCGCTGCACGGACCTACAGCTCGCCTATGCGCACGTTAAACCGCTCGAGCGTGGCATGCAGGACCTGGTTGTCGGGTTCCTTGTGCTCGGCTTCTTTCCAGTAGCGCTCGGCATCGGCATGGCGACCCGAGACCCAAAGCACTTCGCCCAGATGAACGGCGATTTCCGCATCGCCTCGCAACTTGTACGCGCGCATCAGGTTTTCAAGCGAGGCCTGCGTGTTGCCGAGGCGGTATTGCACCCAGCCCAGGCTATCGATGATCGAAGCATCATCGGGCGCGAGCGCCAGGGCCTTTTCGATCAGATCGAGGGCTTCGTTCAAGTGCACATTGCGATCGGCCCACGAGTAGCCAAGCGCGTTGTAGGCCTGTGCGTTTTCGGGATGCAGGCGCATCAGGGTGCGAAGCGAAGTCTCCATCAAATCGAGACGGTCGAGCTTCTCCGCGGTCATGCCCTGGCCGTAGAGCAGATCGGCGTCATCGGGAAATTTCTGCAGTCCCGCGGCGACGACGGCGAGTGCCTCTTCGGCGCGATTGGCGTCGGTGAGCAGTTGCACTTCGGTCAGGATCACCTCGACGCGCTCGTGCTGCGATTGCACCGGCAGTTCGTGCAGGTCGTGGCGCGCCTCTTCGAGGCGGCCCATGCGCGCAAGTACGGTCGCGCGCTGCAGCTCGGCGGCAAACGCCTGGTCGCCATCGCTCACATGCGACAAGGCCTCAAGGGCCTTCGGGTAATCCTTCTCGTCTTCTGCGATCTGGGCCAGATAGAGGTAGCCGGCATCGGCGCTGCGCGATGACAGCACGGGCTGTTCTTCATCGTCTTCGTCGGCGGGTTCGGGATCGGCAGCGCGCACGGCGATAAAGCGATGGAAATAGTCTTCGGCTTCGGGCAGGCGCTGCGACTGGTAGGCCAGAAGGCCAAGTGAATAGAGCGTGTCGGCGTCGTGCGGACGATCAGCGAGGATCAGCCGGAACTGGGCGCCTGAATCGTCATAGCGACGCTGGCCGACGAGAAATCGTGCGTAGGCGAGGCGCACCGTGACCGACTTGGGGTGGCGCCTTAGGTATTCCTCAAGCGCGAAGGACGCGCCGGCCGGGTCCTTTGCCTGCAGGTAGGTCGCGACCAGCACCGGCGCCGTCTCATCGTTGGCATCAAGCCTGGCCGCAGTGCGCGCTTCGGCTACGGCCTTGTCGACATCTCCCCCGGCAAAGGCGGCCTGCGCAAGCGCGATGTGGGCATCAGGCAGCGCCTGATAGGGTACGGCTAAGCGCTCAAGCAGCGCCAGGGCTTCCTTGTGACTGGGCGAGCGCGACAGGGTCTGACCAATCTGCTCGAGCACAAGGCCGGGGTTGGTGGAACTGGCGAGCATGGCGCTTAGCACCGGTTCCGCTTCGTCAAGGCGTCCGGCAGCGACGAGCACGCTGAGCAAGGTACCGCGTGCTTCGTCGGAATTGGGCTCGATCTCGACCCAAAGCCGCGCGCCTTCCATGGCTTCCTCGGCCTGATGCGCCATCAGGGCAAATTCGGTGGCGCGCCTTGCAAGCCTGGGATCGCGCGTTTCCTTGGCAACCGCATACTCGGCATTGAAGGCGAGCTCGGGCATGCCGCGCTGGCTGGCGATTTCGGCCATGACCAGTTGGTACAATGTGGCGTCATCCAGTTTATGCGCGGGATAGACCGGCTTCGCCTTGCTGGCATCGTCTTGCGCCAGCGCAACCTCGGATGGGCTCGGCGCCGGATTGCTGACCACGGCGCAAGACGCCAGGGCAAAGACGAGGGCAAAAACCAGCGTCTTTTGCGCAGGGCCAGCCGATGGCGCCTGACAGGAGGGTGTTCCAGCCGCGGCTTTGGCGGCGGGTCGAAGTAGGAAGTCCAATGAAAATCCGATCTCAGCTTGTGAATCGATCTTAGGTTGAAAGGCACTTCGCCGCAACATGCCAGAACTACCAGAGGTTGAGGTCACGCGGCGCGGCATCGCAGATCAAATCACTGCCCGCAAAATCGAATCTGTAACGATTCGTAACCCAAACCTTCGCTGGCCGATTCCAGCCCGGCTTGCGCAACAACTCACAGGCTCAATTGTGCAGACCGTGGCCCGCCGAGGAAAGTTCATTCTCGTCGACTGCCAGCGCGGTGCGACCCACGGCACGCTGCTCATCCATCTTGGCATGACCGGTA
Source organism: Gammaproteobacteria bacterium (assembly GCA_903970185.1). GTDB lineage: Bacteria > Pseudomonadota > Gammaproteobacteria > Burkholderiales > Burkholderiaceae_D > CAJCIC01. Next base: position 6,294 of record CAJCIC010000006.1, on the reverse strand, counting down.
CCTTGCGCATCGTGCCACGCAAAACGCCCCTGCGTCGTCATGACCATGTCGATATTACCTTCGAGAACGGTCCGCTCGTGCGCTTTAACGATCCGCGTCGTTTTGGCTCCGTACTCTGGCACGATGGCGCAAGGGACGGACCGATCGAGGCCAGCCGCCACCTGCGCGGGCTTGGCATCGAGCCCCTGACCGGGGACTTCGCAGGCGAGGCCGGTGGCGAGTTGCTGTTTCGGGCAAGCCGCGGCAAGACAACGCCGGTAAAGACCCTGCTGCTTGCGGGCACGGTCGTCGTCGGGGTTGGCAACATCTACTGCTCCGAATCGCTCTTTCGGGCGCGCATCAACCCGCGCGCCGCAGCCGGCAGCATCTCGAAGAAACGATACGTGAGGCTCGCAGCGGAGATCCGGGATACCTTGAACGAGGCCATCGAGCGAGGTGGAAGTACTCTTCGCGACTTCGTGGGTGCCACCGGCGCTCGAGGATATTTTCAGCAGGACTACTTCGTCTACGGCCGCGAGGGCCAGCCCTGCCTGCGCTGCGGCAGCCGCATCCGCGCCATCCGGCAGGCGCAGCGCTCGAGCTTCTTTTGTCCGCGTTGTCAGGCGAGATGAGCGTTAACACAACACTCAAAACGCCCTAAGCCAGCCGCTTGGCCGCATTGCTATGCGGGGCAAAGCGCATCGATTAGACTTGGGCCTCTCGCGCCGATCGCAGCATCCGGTGCCGGTCCTTGAGCCTGCATGAATAATCTCGTAGAAAAATTCCAGGAATACAGTACTTGGCGGTTCACCCTGACCCGGGCGATCGAGCAGTATCGTGAATGGCTGCGTGACGCCGGACTGTCCGATGCACAAAGCGACAGCCGCGTTGCGCGCATCCTGTCACGGCTTGCCGACGACAAGCTGTCGATCGCCTTCGTTGCGGAGTTTTCGCGCGGCAAGTCCGAGCTGATCAATTCAATTTTCTTTGCCGACTACGGCCAGCGCATCCTGCCCTCGTCGGCCGGGCGCACCACCATGTGTCCGACCGAATTGCTCTACGACGAAGGCCTGCCGCCTTCGATCAGACTCCTGCCGATCGAAACGCGTGCCTTTCACGCCACCACCCAGGACTACAAGGCGCTGCCGCAGGAGTGGCAGGTCTTCCCGCTCGATACCAGTTCGGGCGATGGCATGCTCGCTGCCTTCAAGCAGGTCAGCCTGACCAAGCGCGTGCCCGCTGAAGAAGCCAAGCGCTATGGCCTTTTCGATGAAAGCGATCCTGATCACACCTTCGCGCTCGATGCCGCAGGCATGGTCGAGGTGTCGATGTGGCGCCACGCCATCATCAACTTTCCCCACCCCCTGCTCGAGCAGGGGCTGGTCATTCTCGATACGCCTGGCCTGAATGCGATTGGCACCGAGCCTGAACTGACGCTCAATCTCATTCCCAATGCGCACGCAGTACTGTTCATCCTCGCGGCTGACACGGGCGTGACCAAGAGTGACATCGAGGTCTGGCGCAAGCATATCGGCGGCCCGCGCAAGCAAGGGCGCCTTGTCGTTTTGAACAAGATCGACAGCATGTGGGACGAGCTCAAGACGCCGGCCGAAGTCGACGCCGAGATCCAGCGCCAGGTCGATAGCTGCGCGCACATCTTGGGCCTTGAGGCGCACCAGATGTTTCCGGTGTCGGCGCAAAAGGGGCTGCTGGCCAAGGTCCACCACGACGACCCGCTCTTGGCCAAGAGCCGCCTGCCCGCGCTCGAGCGCGCACTGTCGATCGAGCTGATCCCGCAAAAGCAGAGCATCGTTCGCGAAATTGTGCGCCAGGAGATGGGCGAACTCGTGCGCAATGCGCTCGCAACGCTCGCCCAGCGCGGTTCTGGCGTCAACCGCCAGGCCTCGGAGTTGCGCAGCCTCAGAGGCAAGAACAGCGGCGTTGTCGCACATATGGTGACCCGCGTTCGCGCCGAGAAGTCCGAGTTCGACAAGTCGCTCGTCCAGTTCCAGGCGCTGCGCGCCGTGTATGCCAAGCTCAGCGGTGAAATCTTCGCCGAACTCGGCATGGCCCATTTGCGCGAACAGGCCAAGGCGACGCGCGAACGCATGCTCAATCCGCTGCAAACCAGCAGCGGGCTGCGCGGCGCCATGAGCGACTTTTTCAAGGGCGTGCACGAGACGCTTGATCGCTCGCAGAACAAGGCCGACGAGATTGCCTCGATGATCCGCAACATGTACGAGCGTTTCTCCCGTGATCACGGCATGGTGTTGACCGAGCCGATGGGATTTTCACTGACGCGCTATGTCAACGAAGTCAATCGCGTGCGTCGCGTCTATGACGACCGCTTCGGATTGTTGACGACCCTATCCAACGACCAGGTGACCCTGACACAGAAATTCTACGAGTCGATTGCAAGCCGCATCAAGGAATGCTTCGAGATGGCCAATCGCGACCTCGAGGCGTGGCTGAAGGCCATCATTGCGCCCCTTGAAGGCCAGATCCGCGAGCACCAGGCGCAATTGCGCCGGCGCCTTGAGTCGATCAAGCACATCCAGGACGCGAGCGAAACCCTGGAGGAGCGCATCACCGAACTCAATTCGCAGGAAATCGAACTCGAAAGGATGCATGCACGGCTTGGCGAACTGAGTCAGGCGATCACCTGGACGCTGCAGGCCACGATCGATGCCGACCAGGGCGCGCTCATCATCTGAGGCCTGCGTGGCCGCGCTCAAGGAGACGTTCGCCGCGCGCGTCATCGCCTGGCAAAGGCACGCCGGCCGGCACGACTTGCCGTGGCAGAAGACGCGCGATGCCTATCGCATCTGGCTCTCCGAGGTGATGCTGCAGCAGACCCAGGTCGCCACCGTATTGCCGTATTACGAACGCTTTCTCAAGGCCTTTCCGGATGTTGCCACGCTCGCCCGTGCGGCGCCTGACGAGGTCATGGCGCACTGGTCGGGACTGGGCTATTACAGCCGCGCGCGTAACCTTCATCGCGCTGCCAGGGACGTCGTCGAGCATCATGGCGGCCGCGTGCCGCAATCGGCGGCCCTGCTCGAGACCCTTCCAGGCATTGGCCGCTCGAGTGCGGCGGCGATTGCCGCCTTCGCTTTTGGCGAGAGGGCGGCGATTCTCGATGGCAATGTCAAACGCGTCCTGTGTCGCGTCTTCGGCATCGAGCGACCGATGCAAAAACAGTCGACCGAGCGCGAACTCGTGGGCTTTGCGCTAGGGCTTTTGCCCGAGCACGGCATCGAGCGCTACACCCAGGGCCTGATGGATCTGGGCGCGACCGTGTGCACGGCCAAGGCGCCGCGCTGCCCGGACTGCCCGTTTGCCAATGACTGCATTGCGCGCGCCAGCGGGCGCATCGCGACACTGCCTGCGCCACGCGAGAAGCGCATCACGCCAAGGCGCAAGGCGAGTTTTGTGCTCGCACGACATTCACAGTCGGTGTGGCTTGAGAGACGGCCCGAGCGAGGCATCTGGGGCGGGCTCTGGTGCCTGCCCGCAAGTGCGCTTGATGCGCGCTCGGGCGCAGGTGAGGCACAGCTGCTCGAGCGCTTCATGAAAGCGCCAGCGCAAGCCGGTGTGGCAAGCGAGTTCGCCCGCTTTGAGCACGCCTTCACCCACTTCACGCTTTTGGCCTCGGTGTTTGCCATCGATTGCAGGCGCGAGGACGATTTTGGCCGCGACGGCCGCTGGGTGCCGTGGCGCGACTGCGCGAGCCTTGGCCTGCCTGCGCCCATCAAGACCTTGCTGCTTGACGTGCAGCAAGGACTCTTCAGGTAGGGCCGACTTCAGATGATTTTCTGCTGCACGAGGTATTGATGCACGATCGATAGCCGCGTTGGCGCGTCGGTCAACTCCATCAGCTTCTGCTTGGCGACGAGCGAGATCGGCAGCACTTCGCAAAGGCGGTTGCCGACCCAGGTCGCATCGTCCAAGCGATAGGGCTCGGCCATCGGCTGCTTGCCATCGGCGTCGATGCGATCGATCTCGCGCCTTAGCTGCTGGATGATGCGCGAGAGCAATTCGCTGCACGCGCGAAACTGGGCGGGCACGGGCGACTCGATTTCAGGCTCGAGCGGCGCGGTCTCGCCGACCAGCAGGCCACCTGCCTTGGCGCGGGTTGCGATGATGCGAAAGCGTTGCGTGCCAAGCGTCGAGATCTGCAAGACGCCGAGCTGCTCCATGTTCCAATCCATGATGCGGGCGCGGCAGCCGATTTCTTCCGGCTGAGCCGTGGCGCCAATCTCCTGGCCCTTCTTGATGAGGCAGATGCCGAATTCACGGCTTTCGCGCATGCAGTCCCTGACCATGTCCATGTAGCGCGCCTCGAAGATCCGAAGCGGCAGCAGGCCGCCTGGAAAAAGCACCGTGTTGAGCGGAAAAAGGGGCAGCTCGAAGTGCGTTTCAGGAATCGAAATGGGTTCTGTCACGTGGCGTTTTCCATAGGCGATAAAAGTGCGCGGACATCCAGCGCGCGGTGCCTGATGAGCACTGATCCGTGCGACGCAAAGCGCAGCACGAGCTGCTCTGCGCAATATACCGAGCGGTGCTGTCCTCCTGTACAGCCGATCGCCACCGTCAGGTAGCTGCGGTTGTCTGACTCGTACGCAGGCAGCCAGCGTGCCACGAACCCGGCAATGTCGTCGATCATCTGCAAAACCATCGGTGCCGCCGCAAGAAACTCGATCACCGGCGGGTCGCGCCCGGTCAGCGGGCGAAGCTTGGGGTCGTAGTGCGGATTGGGCAGGCAGCGCGCATCGAAGACCAGGTCGGCATCGAGTGGCACGCCATCCTTGAAGGCAAACGACTCGAAAAGCAGCATCAGTCCACGGCTGTCTTCGCAGAGGAAATCGCGAATCCAGGCGCGCAGCGTCTGGGCGCGCAGTCCGCTCGTATCGATGGTCTGGCCGATCGCCTCGAGCGGCGCGAGCAGAATGCGCTCTTCATTGATGCATTCCTCAAGCGTCTTGCCGGATCCCTCGTCAGACAAGGGATGGCGCCGGCGCGTCTCCGAATAGCGTTGCACCAGGGTTGCGGTGTCAGCCGTCAGGAACAGCGCCTGGACCTCGGTGCCAAAGCGTCGCAGCCCCGACAGCAGCGCGGGCACTTCGGCCATCGCGGCGATGCCGGTGCGCACGTCGATTGAAACGGCGACGCGGTCGTGGTCTTTCTCGCGCAGGTCCTGGATCAGGTCGATCAAGAACCGCGTCGGCAGATTGTCGACGACGGCATAGCCCGCGTCCTCGAGAACATCAAGGGCGATGGATTTTCCGGAGCCGGACATGCCGGTGACAAGAAGCACACGCATGGACTGCGTCGCCGTGACAGGAAGAAGTGGTGCGGGCAATCATAGCAAAGGCTTTGCGCAAGGACGGTGACTAGTCTTTGCCGGCCTCCTTTTGGTCGCTCTCGGCCAGAAGTCGCATGGTCTCGGTCTGGCGCACGAGAAAGTCGCCCATGGTATCGATGCCGCGCAGCTGCAAGATGGTGTTGCGCACGGCGGCTTCGGCGAGCACGGCGATGTTTCGGCCCATGTCGACCGGGATCACCACTTTGCGCACGTCGATGCCAAGGATCTCCTCGCTAAGGACATCAAGCGGCATGCGCTGGTACTTGCTTTCCATGGTGGTGCGCTTGACCAGGTGCACGATCAGGCGCAGGCGCATCTTGCGGCGGACCGCGGTTTCGCCAAAGATTGCCTTGATATCGAGTAGCCCAAGGCCGCGCACCTCGAGCAGGTTGGTCAGAAGCGGCGGGCAGCGGCCCTCGATGGTGTTAGGCGCAATGCGCGCGAGTTCGACCACGTCATCGGCGACGAGGCCGTGCCCGCGCGAGATCAGCTCAAGGGCGAGTTCACTCTTGCCAAGTCCGGACTCTCCGGTAATCAAGACGCCTACGCCAAGCAGGTCCATCAGCACGCCGTGCACGCTGGTGCGCTGGGCCAGGAGCTTTGACAGATAGTGCCTTAGCGACTCGATGACCACCTCGGAATTCACGGGCGTTGCGAACAGCGGCGTTCCCGAACGCTCGCACGAGGTGAGCAGCTGTTGGCTGACATCGATGCCATCGGTCGCGACAATCGCAGGCAGATGGGCGTGTTCGAGTTCCTTCAGGATCGCGTCGCGGCGCCTCGGGCTGTCGCTGCGCTTGAGATAGGCGTCTTCGAGCTTGCCGATGACCTGGATGCGCGCCGGATGGATCAGGTTGAAGTAGCCAACCGGGTTGACGGCTGCAACCGTGTCCTTCCAGCCTTCTTCTGACGCCAGTGGCGTATTGCCTGCCACCCAGGTCAGCTGGAGT
>CAJCIC010000005.1 GCA_903970185.1 Gammaproteobacteria bacterium | reverse complement strand
CGTCAATAGCAACGGCACCGTCAATAGCGGCGTGGGCGTGATCGGTCCTTCGACCCAATACCCCTCGGGCAACACCAGCGGCATCAACCCGGGCGGCGCAGGCCAGCCTGGCGGTGGCGTCGATGGCGGCATCAACGGCACGAACTCGATGAGCGGCGCGGGCCAATCAGGCTTGAGCAGCGGCACGGCTGGCGCTGCTCACGGGGCGGCAGGTGCGAGCGGTTCAGCAGGCGCTGGCGGTTCGGCCAGTGGCGCAGCAGGCGGGGCAAAATAGCACCCGCAGCGCCGGGCTCGCCCCGGGGCCGGCCTTCCTGCCGACATCAGTGTGAGCGCGCGATTTTGTGAGAGTATGCGCTCACTTTTGGGAGAGCACGCCGGGGGCGTTGAACTATCGCGGCGATTGAAAGTCTCAATTTAGCACTCTCATTCTTTGAGTGCTAATATTGTAGGGCGTCGGCAGGCATGTGCCGAGCAAATGAAAGGAGCTCTTCGCGATGGCTGATCTCGTACTGTCAAACAATGGAGGCTTTCCGCTGGAACCCAAGGGCTTGAACAAGCTGATGCTTGCGATTGCCAATCCAGGCTCGCTTGGCACCATCGATGCATACATCCAGGCCATCAACAAGCTTCCTCTTCTGAGTGCAGATGAGGAACAATCGCTGGCCAGGCGCCTTCGTGATCATGCGGATCTCGACGCCGCAGGGCAACTCGTCCTGTCGCACCTTCGGCTTGTGGTGGCGATCGCACGAGGCTATCTGGGCTATGGCCTGCCCCACGCCGATCTGATCCAGGAAGGCAATGTCGGTTTGATGAAAGCCGTAAAGCGCTTTGATCCTGATCGCGGCGTGCGTCTTGTTTCTTTCGCGATGCATTGGATCAAGGCCGAGATCCACGAATATGTCCTGAAAAACTGGCGCCTGGTGAAGGTCGCAACGACCAAGGCGCAGCGCAAGCTTTTCTTCAACCTGCGCTCACACAAGACCGGCCTTCATACCTTTACGCCCGATGAAGTCGACCAGGTGGCCAAGGCACTCAACGTCAAGCACGAGGAAGTCGTTGAGATGGAGACGCGCCTTTCGGGCGGCGACATCGCCCTTGAGGGCCAGATCGACGATGGCGAGGAAGAGTTCGCGCCTATCGCCTACCTCAAGGATGAACATAACGAACCGACGCAACTTCTCGAAGCGCGCCAGCGTGACCGGCTGCAAAGCGATGGCATCAGCGCTGCGCTTGACAAACTCGATGCGCGCAGCCGCCGCATCGTCGAAGCGCGCTGGCTCACCGAAGACGACGCCGGCATGGTTGGCAGCGCCACGCTGCATGACCTGGCCGACGAGTTTGGCGTTTCTGCCGAACGCATCCGCCAGATCGAATCGGCGGCGATGAAGAAAATGAAGACGGCGCTCGCCGCCTATCAGTAGTCAGGACCGGCGGCGGCTCAGGCTGCCGCCGGCGCGAGCAGCAGCTTGACGTCATGGGCGACGTCATCGGGCGTTGCGTTTGGCGCAATGTAGAGGCGCACATGCCCTGCCGCATCGAAGGCATAGGTGGCCGCGGTGTGGTCCATCGAATAGCTGTTCTCGGTCGGACCGTCGACCTTCTGATAGAACACCTTGAATTCCTTCGCGACTGCAGCAGTCTGCGCGTCGGTTCCGTACAGTCCCAGAAAATCCGGCGCAAAGTTGGCCACATAGTGCTTGAGCACGTCAGCGGTATCGCGCGCCGGATCGATGGTCACGAAGAGCACCTGCACCTCTTTGCCGTCGGGTCCGAGCCGCTTGATCACGCTCGCAAAGTCGGCCATCGTGGTTGGGCACACGTCCGGACACTGCGTGTAGCCGAAAAACATCAGAACCACCTTGCCGCGGAAGTCCGCGAGCGTACGGTGCTGGCCGTTCTCGTCGGTCAGGGAAAAGTCGCGCGCGTAGTTCGCCCCGGTGATGTCGATGGCTTTGAACGGCTCGCGCTCAGGCGGTTTGGTGCAGGCGGAAAGCGCCAGCGCGACGAGTGCCAAGAGCAGCGCATAGAGCCATCGCGAGCCTTTGGGCTGGGGACGATCGTTTTGGGCCGCGATCGTCAGGTCGTGCTCAATAGCGCAGGTAATGATCAAGGAGCAGGGCCGCAAAAAGCAGCGCGAGGTAGACAATCGAAAAGCGGAACGCCGCGCGCGCGACAACATCGGTGTAGCTGCGCCACACGCGATAGGAATACATCAGGTAGACGCCGCCCAGCACCACCGCTGCGGCCAGGTAGATCAGGCCGCTCATGCGGATGGCGTAAGGCATGAGCGTCGCTGCGATGAGCGCAATCGTGTACAGGAAGACCTGCAAACGGGTATGCACCGGGCCGTGCGTGATGGGCAGCATGGGCAACCCCGAACGCCTGAAATCGTCCGTGCGATAAAGGGCCAGCGCCCAGAAATGCGGTGGCGTCCAAAGGAAAATGATCAGTACCAAAAGCCAGGCTTCGGCGGGCACGTGATTGGCCACGGCAGCCCAGCCCAAGGCGGGGGGCATGGCACCTGCCGCACCGCCGATGACGATGTTCTGCGAGGTCGCAGGCTTGAGCAGGATGGTATAGACGATGGCATAACCCACGAAAGTGCCAAAAGTCAGCCACATCGTGAGCGCGTTGACCTCGCGATACAGGAGCGCCATGCCGGCAGCGCCAATGATGCTGGCAAAGGTCAGCGCTTCCTCGACCCGAAGCTCACCCAGGGGCATAGGCCGCCTTGCCGTGCGCGCCATGCGCGCGTCGATTTCGCGCTCGACCAGGCAGTTGATGGCAAAGGCTGCGCCGGCGAGCAGCCAGATGCCAAAGGTCGCTGCGAGCACGGTCGGGAACGAAGGCAGCGCCGGGCTCGCGAGGAACATGCCGATAACCGCACAAAAAACCGCGAGCTGGGTCACGCGTGGCTTGGTCAGCGCGTAGAACTGGGCTGCCTTTTGCGGCAGCGTCGGGAGGCGGATATGCTGCATTGACCTACTGCGAGAGAGTCGCCGGCGCACCCATGAATTGAGGCGGCGCGCGGTCTGGATCAGACCTGAGCCGGTAGTTTATCAGCACGAGCAAAACCAGCATGGCGGCGGCGCCCGCGCTGTGCACGACCGCCGCGATGAGCGGCCAGCCAAGAAGCACGTTGGCCAGACCGGTGGCCCATTGCAAGGCCAGAAGGAGAACAAGATTTCTCGCTTCACGGTGAAGCCCCGTCCTTCGCCAAAGCGCCAGCGCGAGCGCGACGAGCACCAGCGTCAGGACCAGCGCCGAGTTGCGGTGCGTCCAGTGAATTGCGGCGAGTGCCGCCTGCGGCAGGAAGTCACCATTGGAGGTGTGCCCGAGCGCGCGAAAGAGGGCAAAGCCGTCGGCAAAATCCATCGGCGGCACGAGCCGTCCCTCGCAGCGCGGATAACCGTCACAGGCAAGCACGGCGTAGTTGGTGCTGACCCAGCCACCGAGTGCGATCTGGATGGCAAGCACCACGAGGCCGAGCGCCGCGAGAGGTGCCACGCTGCTGGCGCGGCCTGCATGGCGTTTGCCATCCACGACCCAGGCGCTGTCGATGCTCACGGCAAGCCAGCTAAGGCAACTAAGCAGTGACAGTCCCAAAAGCAGGTGGGCGGTGACGATCACAGGCTCAAGCTTTAGCGTCACGGTGTACGCACCGAAGCCTGCCTGCACGATGACCAGCACCAGCGCCAGCAGGGCCAGGGCAAACGCCTGTCGATGGCGCGAACGCGAGCGCCAGGTCATGACCACCAGCACCACGATCAAGACGCCGACGGCGCCCGCCAGAGTGCGGTGGATCATCTCGATCCAGGCCTTTTGCATATCGACCGGCCCGCCCGGGAGCAGCGCCTGGGCCATGGCAATGTCACCTTGTGCGAGCGCGGGGTTGGCACGCGCAAAGCAGCCCGGCCAGTCAGGACAGCCAAGCCCCGAGTCGGTCAGGCGCGTGAAGGCGCCAAAGACCACCAGATCAAAGGTCACGAATGCGCTCACCCAGGCCAGCCGGCGCAAGCGCTCCTGGCCGCGCAAGGCCCAGACGAGCGCCAGCGGCACGCTGGCGACAAGCACGCCTTGCAAGACCAGCGCAAATACGTCGCTTGGTCGCATCGCGGCTAGCCGATCTCGGATGCAGCAAGAAGGTGCGTCAGATCGCGCTTGACCTGGTACGGATCCGGATCGCGTGGAAACTGCATCATCAGGTGCTGGTGCGGATCGACCAGGTAGAGGTGGTCGGCAATCGCATCTTGCGCCGGCAGCCATGCGGCAAGGGCAGCCGCGTCTGCACGCACCATCAGCGTTCCCGGATAGGCGAGCAGCACGGCCTGATCCACGGGGGCATTGTCGGTGATGAACCAGACGCGCTCGATGCGCTCCTGGTCCTTGCCGGTGATGAGGCGCAACTGGCGCATTTCGTAGAGTTTGGTCGCGCACGGCACGCCGCACTTGCCGCCATCGGCGCTTAACATCACCCATTTGCCCGACAGGCTGGAAAGATCGAAGGGCTTGCCATCGAGGGTTTGCAGCTGCAGTAGCGGCACCGGCCGTTGCGGCTCGATGAGCGTGCCGTAGTTGGTGCGCGCGCTGGGCTTGATGACGTAGTAGCTGAGATAGGAGGCGATGATCGGCGCCGCGCAAATCGCAAAGAAGAAGACGAGCACGCGCCGGCCCTGCCGCTTGCGCGTCACTTCGCTCACCGCCACGGTTTCAGCCATGGGGCGAAGGCTTGCGCCTGAAGCCCCAGTAGATGACAAGGCCAACGATCGCAAGCGCCATCGCATACCACTGGAATTCATAGCCATGATGCCGATCGATCTGTCCCTGCAGGATGGCGCCGCGATCGGGCCATGCCCGCGACAGGCCGTCAAGCGTCGCATTGTCCTCGCGCACGATAAGGCGCAAGGGCACGAGCCCGCTTGCCGCTTCGAACTTATCGTAGCTGAAATTCTCCCAGAGCTCTCCAAGCCTGGGCTTGGCGCTGCCCAGATCGAGAAAGCGGGGCTCATCGGGCATGGCAATGCCGGCAACATCGACCTCCCCAGGGGGCGTCTCGAAAGGGGCAATCAGGGTGCGGTCACGCGCATCGCGCGGCAGCCAGCCGCGATTGACCAGCACGATCGCGCCCGAGGCAAGGCGAAGCGGCATCAGCACGTAGAAGCCCACGCGATCGCCTTCGGGCCGGTTATCGAGGTAGACGACATCCTGGGCAAGCCAGGTCCCAGACATCGCCACGCGATGCCAAATCAGGGCATCGACGTCGGGTTGGGCACGATCGATGGGCAGTGCCACGCCCTGTTCGGCGTCGAGCAGACGTTCCTGAAGGGCGATCTTGCTGTCGGCACGCCGCGTCTGCCAGCGCCCTAAGGAGACCGCAATCGCAATCGCAATCAATGCCAGCAGGAGCACCCGCAGCGACATGCGCCAGGGACCGAGCGTGAGATAATTATTCATGTACTACATCGTCGCCATCGCGTTCGCATTGATCTTAGGCAGCCTGGCCTTCGCGCTGTATTTCGTGATGAAAGACCGCGGCACCAGCAACCGTGCGGTGAACGCCCTGTCGATCCGGGTCGGACTGTCGATTGCGCTTTTCGTGATGATTCTCGTGTCCTACCACTTCGGCTGGATCCATCCGACCGGCATCGACTAGCGGCCGGCCAAAGGCGAACGCCGCCTTGCGGCGGCGTTTTGGGGGCCGGCAACCCGCGCTCGACGCCCTACATCCAGTACACCACCACGTACAGTCCGAGCCACACGACGTCAACGAAGTGCCAGTACCACGCTGCGCCTTCGAATCCGAAATGGTGCTCGGGCGTGAAATGGCCGCGCTTGAGCCGGATCAGGATGATCGTCAGCATGAGCGCGCCCAGGGTCACGTGAAAGCCGTGAAAGCCGGTCAAAAGAAAGAAGGTCGAGCCGTAGATGCCCGAGGTCAGGCGCAAGTTGAGTTCGGTATAGGCGTGGTGGTATTCGAAGATCTGAAAGCCAAGAAACATGGCGCCAAGCACGATCGTCGCCAACAGCCAGAGCATGGTCATGGTGCGATGTCCGGCGCGCAAGGCATGATGCGCAATCGTGATCGTCACGCCCGAGGAGAGCAACAGGGCGGTATTGATCGTCGGGATCGGCAGCGGCGACATTTTCGTGAACGGCTCGATCGTGCCGGCCGGCCCGAGATTGGGCCAGTGGCCAGCGAAATCCGGCCAGAGATAGTGATGGTCGAGATCGGCAAGCCACGGCATGCTGATGCTGCGTGCGTAAAACAGGGCGCCAAAAAACGCCGAGAAGAACATCACCTCCGAAAAGATGAACCAGCTCATGCTCCAGCGAAATGAGCTGTCGATGCGCCGGTTGTAGCTGCCGCCCTCGGATTCGGCGATGGCATCGCCAAACCAGAAATAAAGCACGATGAGAAGCGACAAGATGCCGCCAAGGTTGAGGATCGGGGCAAAGGGCACGTCATTGACCCAGGCTGCAGCACCGAACATGGTGGCAAGAAGCGATGCGCCCGCGAGCACCGGCCAGCGCGATGGCGGCGGCACGAAATAGTAGGGCGCGGCTTCGGTCTTAGCACTCATTGAACTCTCCGGAATACGGCCTTTGCGTCAAACGGCCCGGCACATGGCTCGTGCCGGCTATTTTACGACAGCGTGAACGATTAAAAGCAGCAAGCCGATGAAAATTGCAGCCCCGAAAATGCCGGCGAGGATGAAGTGGTACGGCTTGAGCCTGACCGCATCACGGTCGTGGTCGCTGCGCTTTCTGACGCCGAAAAACGACCAGAAGACGGTACTCATCGCCGCGACAAAGCCGCCAATCACAGATCCGCCTTGCGGCTTTTCATCCATGGGCGTTAACGACGGCGGGCGCACTGTTGAGCGCTGCAGCACCTGGGACCTCGAAAAAGGTGTAGCTCAGCGTGATCGTCGCGACATCCTTCGGAATCTTCGGATCGATCACGAACACCACCGGGAACTCGCGCGTCTCATGGGCCTTTAAGGTCTGCTGCTGAAAGCAAAAGCATTCGACCTTCCTGAAAAAAGGCATCGCCGCCTGCGGTGCATAGCTCGGGATGGCCTGCGCCTGCATCGCGCGCGACTCCTGGTTGGTGACGTCGTACTTGACGGTCGTCAACTCGCCCGGATGCACGCTCACCTCGTTTTGCAGCGGCTTGAATTGCCACGGCCCGCGCGCATTGGCATCGAACTGCACGGTGATCGATCGGCTCAGATCGACCTGCGTACTCTTGGCGAAGGCGGCGGCACTCTCGTCAAGCGGCGTGGCGTTGTTGATGCCGGTGACGCGACAAATGGCGCGATACACCGGGATCAAGGCGTAGCCAAAGGCGAACATGGCCACGATCACGACAGCCAAAATCGAAAGCTGGCGCGCCCGCTTCGGTGCTGCCGCGTCCGGCGTGCCGGGCATCCTAGAGGCCAAACGCGTGCTTGACGATGACAGCTGCGAAAAACGCCAGCGCAACGCAAGCCAGGCCAAGGCCAAGGCGCAGGTTCTTGCGGCGCAGCGTGGCGCCCGGGCTAAGATCGGCGCGTTGCACCATCATTCGACCACCGGCGGTGTCTCGAAGGTATGAAATGGCGCAGGGCTTGGCACCGTCCACTCGAGGCCTTCGGCGCCTTCCCACGGCTTGGCGGCGGCCTTGGCGCCCCCCCGGATGGTCGGCAAGACGACGAAAAACAGGAAGTACACCTGGGTCAAACCGAACAGGAATGCGCCAACCGTTGCGACGCGGTTGAAGTCGGTAAATTGCAGCGGATAGTCCGCATAGCGCCGGGGCATGCCGGCCAGGCCCAGGAAGTGCATCGGAAAGAAGGTCACGTTAAACCAGATCAGCGAATTCCAGAAATGGAATTTGCCGCGCGCCTCGCTGTACATGTGCCCCGTCCACTTCGGCGACCAGTAATAAAAGCCCGAAAACAGTGCGAACAGGGAGCCTGCCACCAGCACGTAGTGAAAGTGGGCCACGACGTAGTAGGTATCGTGCACCTGGATGTCGATCGGCGTGACAGCGAGGATCAGGCCGGTGAAGCCGCCCATGGTGAAGACGAAGATGAAGCCGATGGCAAACAGCATCGGCGTCTCGAACGTCATCGAGCCGCGCCACATGGTCGCGATCCAGTTGAACACCTTGACCCCGGTGGGCACGGCAATCAGCATGGTCGCGTACATGAAGAACAGCTGCGCGGTCACCGGCATGCCGGTGGTGAACATGTGGTGTGCCCAGACCATGAACGACAGGATGGCGATCGACGAGGTCGCATACACCATCGAGGCATAGCCAAACAGCGGCTTGCGGGCAAACGCCGGGATCACCTGCGAGATGATGCCAAAGGCCGGCAGGATCATGATGTACACCTCGGGATGGCCGAAGAACCAGAAAATATGCTGGTACATCACCGGATCACCGCCGCCTGCGGCGTTGAAAAACGACGTGCCGAAATGCCGGTCGGTCAAAAGCATCGTGATCGCGCCGGCGAGCACCGGCATGACGGCGATGAGGAGGTAGGCGGTGATCAGCCAGGTCCACACGAACATCGGCATCTTCATCATCGTCATGCCAGGCGCGCGCATGTTAAGGATGGTGACGATGATGTTGATCGAGCCCATGATCGAGGACGCGCCCATGATGTGCACGGCGAAAATGGCGAGGTCCATGCCCGGACCCATTTGCACCGACAGCGGCGCATACAGCGTCCAGCCCGCCGAGGTGGCCCCGCCTGGCACAAAAAACGATGCGGTGAGCAGGATCGCCGCTGGCGGCAGGAGCCAGAAACTGAAGTTGTTCATGCGCGCAAAGGCCATGTCGGGCGCACCGATCATGAGCGGTACCTGCCAGTTTGCAAAACCGACGAAGGCCGGCATGATCGCGCCAAACACCATGATCAGGCCGTGCATGGTGGTGAACTGGTTGAAGAGTTCGGGATCGACGAACTGCAAGCCGGGACTGAACAGCTCGGTGCGAAGTGCCAGCGCAAGCAAGCCGCCTTCCATCAGCATGGTCAGCGAAAAAAACAGGTAGAGCGTGCCGATGTCCTTGTGATTGGTCGCAAACAGCCAGCGCTTGAGCCCGGTCGGGTGATGATCATGGCTGTGCTCGTCGTGGGCTGCGCCCTCACCGTGCAGATGGTCAATTGTGGTGCTCATGCGAATCTCCTGTGTACTTTGCCTGACGCTCAGCTCGCGCTGCGCAATGCCTTGACTTCACTGGGCTGGATCGCCTCGCCGGTATGGTTGCTCCAGCTGTTGCGCTCGTAGGTGATCACGGCCGCAATTTCCACGTCGGAGAGTTGCTTCCACGAGGGCATCTGGTTCTTTCCCTTGAGCACGAGAAGAATGTGGTTGTCCTTCGGGCCATTGACGATGGCATCACCATCGAGGGCGGGGAACGCGCCTGGCATGCCCTTGCCGCTGGCCTGGTGGCAGACCGCGCACTGTGCGTAGACCGTCGCGCCGCGGGCCATCAGGTCGTCCTTGGTCCAGGTCTTGTTGGGATCGTCGGCCTTGGCCGCCATGGCCAGTTGCTGATCCTTGACCCAGCCGCTATAGGCGTCAGCGGCGAGCACCTTGACCACGATCGGCATGGCCGAGTGCTCGCGGCCGCAAAGCTGGGCGCAAAATCCGCGATAAACGCCAGGCGTGTCGGCCTTGAACCAG
Organism: Gammaproteobacteria bacterium; assembly: GCA_903970185.1. Lineage (GTDB taxonomy): Bacteria > Pseudomonadota > Gammaproteobacteria > Burkholderiales > Burkholderiaceae_D > CAJCIC01. Next base: position 35,592 of record CAJCIC010000005.1, on the reverse strand, counting down.
GCATCGCGGACATAGCCTGGAATCGCCGCCTGCTGCACGCCGAGCGCCTGCACGGCCCAGGCGTGGATGACGTCAGCCGCGGTAAACACGAGGCGGATCTTCTTGTCCACCGGCACGACCAGCGGATGGTCGACATCAAGCAGGTATTCGTCGCCCGCGGGATGCGCCGGCTCGTTCAGTTCGGGGCTGCCGATCATCGAATGCGGCGTGGCCAGATTGGACAGAAAGCCGATGCCGCTACCCTCACCTGAAAGATAGTCGTAGCCCCACTTCCACTGGTAGCCGGTGACCTTCACGGTCAGATCCGCGCTCGTCGTGTCCTTCATCGCCACCACCGTCTGCGTCGCGGGAATGGCCATGGCAATGACGATGACAAACGGGACGATGGTCCAGATGATCTCGACCTTGGTACTTTCGTGAAACGTGGCAGCTTCGTGGCCGAGCGACTTGCGATGGCGCAAGACCGAATAGAACATCGCGCCAAAAACCAGGATGAAAATCACCAGGCAAACGACCAGCATGCCGTTGTTTAGCGTATAGATTTCGCGCGAAATCGGCGTTACGCCCTGGGGCAGGTTGAGCTGATTGACAGCCGGGCCGCCCTCGCTGTCGCCGCCACCGGCCAGCGCCAGGGACGTGAATCCTGCGAGTACCGCAAAAGCGGCGAAGCGGCACGCGGCGCGCAGTTTTGCGAAGTCCATTTTTTCCCCAGAAACCTGATTCAATTCCGACCCATGCGCCTAGCTTGTCGCCAGCACGTCCTTCAATTCACGCGCAAATGCACGCCGTTCGTCCTCACCTACGAAGCGCCCGATGGGGACGCGCAGGCCATGTGCGGCGAGCACCAGCCTGAATCCGCGCCGCTGCTCGGTTTCCACCCGCACCCAGTGCCGGTTGAGCGCGGTCACGCTGCGCTCGCCTCGTGCCGTCACTTCGACGATGAGATCGCTGCCCGAAAGCCGCACGCGCTCATTGTCGCCCGCACGCCTTGCGAAAATCACCAGCGCTAAGCCCACCGCCAGCAAATCGATGCCGCTAAACGGCAGCACCATCCACGCGCCATCCAGCGCGAGCCCTCCGGCGATCAGAAGCGACAGGGCAACAAGGGAGAGATAAAAGGCGAGCAGCTGGCGCGGCGACACCGCGCAATTGCGCTTGAGCAGCCACTCCTGTTCCGGGCCCACCTGGCCGACTCGGGCAACGCTTTCTGGACGCACCAGCATGGCTAATTGACGACCCATGTCCGGACCATACCGGCTTAGCGCAAAGCACCGCTGTGCGCTGCGGAATTATAGAGGCAACGCACGTTTTGCGGCAAGCGAGGGTCACTAACGCACGGCCTTCCTGCCAGGCGCTAGGGCTTTTTTCTTGGCGGCGGCGCAACCACCGAAAGCCCGTCCGTGCGGCGCGCCCGATCGCCCTTCCAGGCGTGCCCGTAGACCACCTCGAAGGTCAGCGCCAGCCGGCCTTTGGCATCGCGCTGGCGCTCGAGCGCCTGGTTCATGCGCAAGGCGGCGGCGCGGCCAAGCAAGCCGCGACGGCGTGAAAGCAACGGGTTGCCGCCCAGGGCGCGCACGTCGTCCCAGAATTTGCCGGCATCGGCGTGGGTCAGCGTTATCCGCTCCATGTCCATCACCGGTGCTGCAAAACCATGGCTGGCAAGCATGTCGCCATAATCGTGCAGATCGGTGAAGGCGATGGTGTGATCGAGGTCATCGACCGCTGCGAAGGCGAGGCGGACTTCCGCCAGGGTGTCGGGGCCAAACGCGCTGAACATGAGCAGCCCTCCTGGCTTTAGGATGCGCGCCCATTCGGCCACGACAGGCTCGGCATCGGCGACCCAGGGCAAAAGCAGGTTGGAATAGACGACGTCAAAAACCGCCGGCGAAAACGGCAGGGCGTCTGGCCTTGCGACGAGAAACGGCAGCGTCCTGGCCTTGCCAAGGACGCGCCCGATGGCCGCCATGAGCACGCCCTCTCGCGGCGCTGGCGCCAAGCTCGGCCGCGACATCTGCGCAGACAGGCAAATGGCCTTCGGGTAGCGGTTCTCTAGCAGCAGGCGATCGCGCGTGCCGCCACGCCCGGCCTCAAGGATCAAGGCCGGGTCGAGCTTGACGAGATCGAGACGCTCGGCCATGCGGCTGCCGACTTCGTCTGCGACGAAGCTGTCAGAAGGTGCCCGCTCGAAAAGTTGCCGGACCCGGTGGGCATCGATCTCAGGGCGCGCAGAAATGTCCATGCTGCAGGTTGAAAGGGGTTGGGCGGCACGGCCCAAGCTTAGCCGATCGCGTATTTTTGCTGCGCGTTCTGCCTCGCTTGAGGCGATGCATCGGCTTGCGGCGATCACCGGTCTCGCTTCACAATAGCTAGTCGAGCCTTCGCCGCTGTGGCGGCGCTCCTGGCCCCCGTGCCGGGGTGCGATACAACCCAGTGCAAGCGAAAAAAGGCACTAGCGTGTTCAACGTCGTGTTGGTCCATCCGGAGATTCCGCCCAATACCGGCAACGTCATCCGTCTTTGCGCCAACACCGGCGCTGCCCTGCACTTGATCGAGCCGCTCGGCTTTCCGCTTGAAGACGCCAAGCTCAGACGCGCTGGCCTTGACTATCACGAGTTCGCCCATATCCGCGTTCACGCCACCTGGGCGGCGTTCCTGCTGTCGGAGCGGCCGCAGAGCTCGCGTCTTTTTGCCTTCACAACGCGTGCGCGCATCCGCCATGACGCGATCGGCTGGCAGCGCGGTGACTGGCTGGTGTTCGGATCCGAGACCGCCGGTCTTCCCGAGACGCTGCGCGATACGCTCGCTCCCGACCAGTGCGTGCGCCTGCCCATGCGCGCCGTCACGCGCAGCCTGAATCTGTCCAACGCGGTGGCCATTGCCGTATTCGAGGCCTGGCGCCAGAACAACTTCGAAGGTGCCGGCCACGGGCCTGCGGCCAACGACGCCTAGGAGGCAACCTCGTTGCGAGGCGCGCGCGCAAGCAGCGCCCTCACCGCGTCGCGCGCGGCCTGACCCTCAAAGAGGACGGCGCAGACCGCTTCGGTAATCGGCATATCGACACCGAGCGTGCGCGCACGCGCAAGCAGGCTCGGTGCGCAGCGCACCCCCTCGGCGACATGGCCAAGCGAAGCGAGGACGTCCTCAAGGCTCTTGCCTTCGCCAAGGCCAAGGCCGACCTGCCGATTGCGCGAGAGCGCCCCGGTGCACGTGAGAATCAGATCGCCGACACCGGAGAGTCCCATCAACGTGTCGGCGTCCGCGCCAAGGGCAGCGCCAAAGCGCGTCATCTCGGACAGTCCGCGCGTGATCAGCGCCGCGCGCGCGTTCAGGCCAAGCGCGAGGCCATCACAAATGCCGGTGGCAATCGCAAGCACATTCTTGACCGCGCCGCCGACTTCAACGCCGATGACGTCGCGGCTGCCATAGACCCTGAGCGCGCCGGCATGAAACGCCTGCACGACGCGCTCGACCAGAGCCGGTTCACGTGCAGCTGCAGTCAGCGCCGTGGGCTGGCCACGCGCGACTTCGAGCGCGAAGCTCGGCCCCGACAAGGCCACGCCGCGGGCCCCCGGATAGACCGCAGCGACCACTTCATGGGGCAAAAGGCCGCTGCCCTCTTCCATCCCCTTGCACAGCCAGACCAAGGGGGCGCCCGAGGCTTTTGCCCCTGCGCTTGCTTCGCGCAGGCCCGACAAGGGCGAGGCGATGACGAAGAGGTCGATGGCGCCCGGGATTTCGGCCACGTCGTGCACGATTAAGAGCGACTCAGGCAGTGCCACACCGGGCAGATAGCGGCGGTTTTCACGGTCACTGCGCAGCGCTTTGACCTGTTGCGGATCTCGTGCAATCAGCGTCACGCAGTGACGCCTGGCAGCAACGCTTGCGAGCGCCGTGCCCCATGCGCCCGCGCCCCAAAAGCACAGGTTCAGGCGCGTCGCTGCGATCAGAGCCCCCAGACGTCGCTCACGCGCACCCAGCCGACCATGCCGTCCTTGTGGCGCACGTGAGCAAAGCCATTGCCAGGCGGCTCGAGCAGCTCGACCCAGACACCGGGCTGCAGGCGCGCGATCGCTTGCGATTTCTCGTCGGCAGCAGCTCGAAGCAGTGCCGGCACGGTGGCAACGACGGTACGGCGATCGACCAGAGCGGATTTGGCAATCCACGAGAAGTCGCCAGAGGCATCACGCACGCGGTCCCAGTCGCCCTCATTGACGATGATTTCAAGCGGCGTGCCGCGCGGCACGATGGCGAGTTTCGCGCCGCGCTGCGTTGGCGCATCGTAGAGCACCGCCGGGGCGTCGCCGACCGATTTGTAGTCGGCCGCCTGCGCGCTGCTTGCCGCCGTTGCGGCCACAAGCGCAATGCCGATGGACAGGCACAAAAGCGCCTCGTGCGCGCGCTTGGCCATCTACTGCACCGGCAGGCCGTTGGCGTTGACAAGCCCCGCGCCCACGCCCTGGGTCTGCTGCACCTGTGCCGCCTTGCGTTGCTGGAAGAACGCCTCGAAATTGATTTCGGCCAGATGAATCGGCGGAAAACCGGCGCGCGTGACGAAGTCCGCGACGTTGGCACGCAGGTAGGGAAAGACGATATTGGGGCAGACAATGCCAAGCAACGGCTCGATCTGCTCGTCGGGCACGCCGCGAATCTCGAAGATGCCGCCTTGCTTGATCTCGACGAGAAAGGCAACCATGTCCTTCACGCGCGTTGTCACCGTCGCCGTGACGGTGACTTCGTACATGCCACCGCCAAGCGCGGTGTCACCGACATCGAGCTGAACCTCGACGGCTGGCGGCTCCTGCTCGAGAAAGATTTGCGGCGCGTTTGGCACCTCAAGCGAGGCGTCTTTCATGTAGACGCGCTGGATGCCAAACGACGGTTGCTGGGACTGGTCTGCCATAGAAACTTTCGTATTCGAGAAATGAAGTGAACGACGCGCGTCAGAAGACGGGATTACGCGGCTTTGAGCAGCGGATCGAGCCCACCGGCACGATCGAGCGCAGCCAGGTCGTCGTAACCACCGACGTGGCGCTCGCCGATATAGATCTGGGGCACGGTGCGCCGGCCGGTGCGCCGCATCATCTCCTCGCGCAGTTCAGGGTGCAGGTCGACCCGGATCTTGTCGATCGAATCGACCCCCTTGGCCCTGAGCAGCCGCTCTGCCATGATGCAGTACGGACACACGTTGGTGGCGTACATCTTGACCGCCGCACTCATGAACGCTCCTTCTTTGCCCCGGCTGTATCCTTGCCCTGGGCCTTGACAAGCGGCAGCCCGGCTTCACGCCAGCCGGAGATGCCTCCAGCAAGATTGTAAACCTCGGCGAAGCCCGCCGTGCTAAGCGCCGCAAGTCCTTTTGCGGAGCGCGCGCCGGTGGCGCAAACGACGATCACCGGCCGGTTCTTAAAGCGCATCAGATCTGCGCTGCGCGCTGCCAGTTCGTCTAGCGCGATATGGCGCGCGCCGGTCACGCTGCCCTTTTCAAACTCGGCGGCGTCGCGCACGTCGATGACAATCGCGTTACTGTTGTTGATCAGTTGCGTCGCCTCAAGCGGCGAGACCGCGCGCGCGCCGCTGCGCTTGCTCACGAACGAAAACAACAGCAGTCCGCCACTGACCAGTGCGCTGGCGGAAAAGGCGAGGGTCGACGGTAGGAGAAGGAATTTCACGGGATGCGCCCAAGGGGCAGGTACTGAAATGATCGGAATTCACATCTTCATGCGAATCGGCAAAAACACAGCATGCCACGGTCGCGGCGACGGCATGCGCAAGATGCCTGTCCCAGGCAACGCGCGGCGCATTTTGACACTCTCTGATTGCTTTTGCTTGGATTGGCAAGTTCCAGTGGCGTTTGTGCCGCGAGGCGTTGCCCGGATTCCGCCGGTTGCGAGGCGAGCGCCAGCCGGAGGCTAAAATAGCGCGGCTGTCGCCATCGGCATGGCGCTCGCAACGAACCCCCATCGGATGAGGATGACCACTCATGTACAAGCTCGTGCTGGTGCGACACGGGGAATCCACCTGGAACCAGGAAAACCGCTTCACCGGCTGGACCGATGTTGATCTGACCGCAAAGGGCGAAAGCCAAGCGCGCGAGGCCGGGCGCCTCTTGCGCGAGGCCGGCTACGTCTTCGATGTCGCCTATACGTCGGTGTTAAAGCGTGCGGTGAGGACGCTCTGGCTCGCCCTGGAGGAGATGGACCAGGTCTGGCTGCCGATCATCAATGACTGGCGCCTCAACGAGCGCCACTACGGCGCGCTGCAGGGCTTAAACAAGGCCGAGACGGCAAAAAAGTACGGCGACGCCCAGGTCCTGACCTGGCGCCGCAGCTACGATATCCCGCCGATGCCACTTGATCCCGGGGACCCCCGTTCGAGCACCGGTGACGTGCGCTATCGCCACCTCTCGCGTGATGTCATTCCGCTCACCGAATGCCTGCGCGATACGGTCGAGCGCGTCTTGCCGGCGTGGAACGACAGCCTCGCGCCTGCGATCAAGGACGGCAAGCAGGTGCTCGTGAGCGCGCACGGCAACTCGATGCGGGCACTGGTGAAGTATCTCGATGGCATCAGCGATGACGATATCGTCGGCCTGAATATCCCGAACGGCCAGCCGCTGGTCTACGAGCTCGACGCCAGCCTGCGTCCGATTAAGCATTACTACCTTGGTGATGCGGCGGCCATCGAGGCCGCCACTGCCGCCGTCATGGCCCAGGGAAAAAGCCGCTGAACGCAAGATCTGGCACCTCCCTGTGGCGCCCGCCGGGTGCAGACGGCCTGCGCCTTTCTATCGTGCTTGGCGTGGCGCTTTGGCTCGGAGCACCGGGCATCGAGGTTCGGGCCGCGCCAACGCCTGCCGCGAGCTCATCGAGTGCAGCGGCGCAAAAGACGGCTGTCGCGCCACCCAAGAAAAAATCCGCGGAGAAAAAGCCCGCCAGGGCGGCCGCGCAAAAAGTCGTGCAGGGCAAGGCGCCGATGGCCAGGGGCGCCCGGCCGCTTTACACCGTCGGCGTACAAAAGCGCGCAGCCGCACCCGAAGCGCAGGCGCTTGATCCGGACCAGGCGCAGGCGCTGCGCGAGCAAAACGCCGCGCAGCGCGAACAACTGCACGCACGCTTGGACGAGTTGCGCCAGGAAATCTCGGCGGCCGAGGCGACCAGGACCGAGGCGGCCGACGCGCTTGCGACGTCAGAGGCGGCCATCTCGGACGCCAACCGCAAACTGCGCGATCTGGCGCACGACCAAAGCGATGCACAGGGCCAGCTTGCCGGCATCAACGCCCGTCGCCTGGCCACCGAGGCCACCATCGGCGCGCAGCAGGCGGCGCTTTCTCGCATGCTGCGCGAACAGTATCTGCACGGCACCGACGACCCGTTCAAGCTGCTCTTCTCCGGTGACAACCCCAACCGCATTGCCCGCGACTTCGAATACCTCGGCTACATTTCGCGGGCGCAGGCCGAACTCCTGGCGCAGCTGCATGCAAGCGCGGCGGCGATGGCCGACCTGTCACGACAGGCCGCGCAGCGCAGCCAGGAGCTCGATGCAATCAATGCCGAACAGACCGCGCAGCGCAGCGAACTTCTCAAGGAGCAGGAGACGCGGCGCGCGACCCTGGCTGCGATTTCGCAAAAGCTCGTGGCCCAGCGCGCCGAGGCGGGCAACCTCGAGCGCGACGAGGCACGGCTCTCGCGCGTCGTCGACGAACTGAGCAAGCTGATCGAACGCCAGGCCAGGGAACGCGCCGAGCGGGCCGAGCGGGCGCGCGCAGCCCAGCAAAAGGCGCGCGAGCAGCAGGCGCGCCTTGACGAGGAAAAACGCCAGGCCGCCCAGGATGCCGCCCTGCAGCCAGCGAAAGCGGCGCACGCCGCCGAGAACGACCGGCACGAGGCTGTCACTGAATCTCACCCGGGCCCCGCACCGCAGGTCCAGGCCGAGCCCCAAAAATCAGCAACCAGCGGCCGCGACGAGGTCGCGCTGGCCGATTTCGACGGTCACTTTCCGCGCCTTAAGGGCGCCTTGAAACTGCCCGTCAAGGGCGAATTGCTGGCCCATTTCGGCAGCGCCCGGCAAGGCGGCGGCCCGGCGTGGAAGGGCATCTTCATCCAGGCGCCAGAAGGCAGCGAAGTGCGTGCGGTAGGGCCCGGGCGCGTGGTCTTTGCCGAGTGGCTGCGTGGCTTTGGCAACCTCATCATCATCGATCATGGTGACCAGTACCTGTCGATCTACGGCAATAACGAAGCGCTTCTGAAACAGCCAGGCGATGTTGTCGAGGCGGGCGAACTCGTGGCAACGGCGGGCAACAGTGGGGGCAACCCGGAAACCGGTCTATACTTTGAACTAAGATATCAGGGCAAGCCCTTTGACCCGCTCACCTGGATGGGTGCGCGCTAGGATTGAAATTGTGCCGGCCCTGGCGCACAGGTGAATCCATGCAGATTTCGATGAAAAATTTCGGATTGATCGGTACCGGCGTCATTGCCGGTGCGGCCTTGAGCCTGGCGCTGACCGCCGCGGCACAGCACGTGGCGGATGCGCACGGCGCATTGCCCATCGATGAGATCCGCCAGTTCGCCGACGTGTTCGGTGCGATCAAGAGCAATTACGTCGAGCCGGTGGACGATCGCAAGCTGATTACCGAAGCCATCACCGGCATGGTCGCCGGGCTCGATCCCCACTCGGCCTACCTCGACGAGCAGGCCTACGCCGATCTGCGCAGCGACATGTCAGGCAGCTTCGGCGGCCTTGGCATCCAGGTCGAACCGAATGACGGCTATTTGCGCGTGGTCATGCCCATGGCCGATACGCCCGCTTCACGCGCGGGCATCAAGCCCAAGGACGTCATCGTCAAGATCGACGGCGTCGACATCAAGGGCATGCCGTCCAATGAAGCCATCAAGCGCCTGCGCGGCGTGCCCAAGACCAAGGTCACCCTGACGATTCAGCGCGAAGGCGAAGCCAAGCCCCTGGTTGTCGTGTTAACGCGTGAAGAGATCAAGCAGCCAAGCGTTGTCAGCAAGATGGTAGCGCCTGGCATCGCCTACATTGCCATTTCGCAGTTTCGCGAGCCGACCGTGGCCGATCTCGTCAAGCAGATCGACGATCTGTCAAAGCTCGGCCCGCTCAAGGGCGTCGTGCTCGATCTGCGCAACGACCCGGGGGGGCTGCTTGACGCTGCGGTCGGCGTATCGGCGGCCTTTTTGCCCAAGGACAGCCTGATCGTTTCCAGCAAGGGTCAAACGGCAGAGGCGCAGGCCAAATACTTCGCGAGCAAGGACCGCTACCAGCACGGTGGCGAGGACCTGCTGCGCGATCTGCCGAGCGACCTTCTGACCGTGCCGATGGTGTGCCTGGTCAACGGCGCCTCGGCGTCGGCGGCTGAGATCGTGGCTGGCGCCTTGCAGGACTACAAGCGCGCAACCATCATGGGTACGCAGTCGTTTGGCAAGGGCTCGGTGCAAGTCATCCTGCCTCTCGCTCCGGATCACAAGACCGGGGTGAAACTGACCATCTCGCGCTACTACACGCCGCTTGGGCGTTCGATCCAGAACACCGGCATTACGCCTGACATCGTCGTTGACGACACGGCGCAGGGCAACATCTTCCAGTTCCCGCGGGAATCGGATCTGCAGCACCACCTCGCCAACCTGCAGGCAACAGGACCTTCGGCCGAGCCGGCCCCGACAGCCGATGGCGATCCGAACAATCCGGAGCCGACCTTCAAGCGTCCGGCAAAAGTCTTCCAGTTTGGCGGCAGCGATGACTTCCAGCTCGCCCAGGCCGTGCATTTCCTGAAGGGCGAGCCGGTGCAGTCGGCGAAGATGACGGCCAGCGCCAAGCCCGATGCAGCGGTCGTACCGGCGGCTGCGGCGCCGGCGACACCGGCCACGCCTGCAGCTGACGTTCCGGCGGTCGCGCCTCCGAAGTAGTCGGCACTTCCAGGCGCCGTTGTCGCAACGATGGATGACGAGCGCCTCCTGCGCTACTCGCGCCATATTCTGCTGGACGCGTTCGGCTTCGAGGCGCAAGAGCGCTTTGCTCGCGCCCACGCCCTGATCATCGGCGTTGGCGGTCTCGGATCGCCCGCTGCCCTGTATCTTGCTGCAGCAGGCGTGGGCAGGATCACCCTTGCCGATGGCGACGATGTCGATCTGACCAATTTGCAGCGACAGATCCTGTTTCGCGAAGCCGATGTCGGCTCGCCGAAAGCGCGCGTCGCCTGCACCACCCTGTCGCTTTTGAACCAGGACGTGAGCGTCGCTGCGATGATCGATCGGCTGGCCGGCGATGCACTGGAAAACGCCGTTGCCAGCGCCGATGTCGTGCTTGACTGCAGCGACAACTTCGCTACCCGGCATGCGCTCAACCGCGCCTGCGTCGCGCATGGCAAGCCACTGGTCTCGGGTGCGGCGATCCGCTTTGCCGGGCAGATCTGCGTCTTCGACCTGCGCTTGCGCGACGCGCCCTGCTACGAATGCCTGTTTCCCGACACCGGCGAGGCGGGCGATGAGAACTGCGCCACCATGGGCGTTTTTGCGCCGCTCGCGGGCACCATCGGTGCCATGCAGGCGGGCGAGGCGCTGAAATGCCTGGCCGGCGCGGGCACCTCGCTTTGCGGCCGGCTGCAGCTCTACGATGCGCTAGCGGCGCGCTGGCAGGAGATCGGTTTTGAGCGCGACCCGGCGTGTCCGGTCTGCTCGCAGCGCACCTAGATGTCTTGCGGCGCGCGCAACGCTGCCCTGGCGCTTTTCAAGCCAGAAGCAGGAGGACCTGGGCATCGAAGTATTCAAGCGGCTCTTTCCTAAAGCCGCTCTTTGCAAAGCGCGCCCAGCGCCCCATGACAAACGCCATGATGCAGTTGGCGCGCGCACTGATGTCATCGCCCTCGCTAAGGTGGGTCTGGGCCACGCCGAGTTTCAGGCTTTGCCTGAATGAGGCCTCGAGCCGGTCCATCATCTGGTTCATGCGTTCTTGCAAACGCTCGTCCTCGACCACCAGCGCATCGCCCACCAGAACGCGCGTCATGCCGCGATTGGTCTGGGCGAAATCGAGCAGCATGGCGATGATGCGGCGGGCCTGGGCGATGCCGTTCTCCTCGCTGCTATTGATCTGGTTGATGAGGCCAAAGACGGTCTCCTCGATGAATTCAATCAGACCCTCGAACATTTGCGCCTTGCTCGCAAAGTGCCGGTAAAGCGCAGCTTCCGATACATCGAGCCGTTTCGCCAGCGCAGCCGTGGTGATGCGCTCGCCGCGCGGCTCCTCGAGCATCTGCGCGAGCGTCTGCAGGATCTGCAGCCGTCTTTCGCCTGGCCGCCTTGTAGTTGTGCGCGGTACGTTACCGTGGGTCGGGTCTAGTGCAGGCGCGCTGTTGGAATCCATCAGGATAGACCACGGTAACGAAGAGCGAGTTGTGCCACTGATTTTACTTGAAGGTCAACAAAAGACGGGCGGTAAATTCGCACTTTCGGTGACGGCCGCAGAAAGCCCGAGACGAACACCGTGCGCCAGCCGATGGCGCGCGCGGCCTTCAGGTTGGCAAGCGAATCCTCGACCAGGATGGCGTTGCGCGCACGCACGCCGACGTCTGCTGCTGCCACGCGCAGGAGCGTGCGCGAGGGCTTGGGTCGCAATGCCCCGTGGACGTGCATCGCCTCGATGGCAATCACGCGCTCGAAGGCCCGCGACAGCGCAAGCGCGGCAAGCACCCGTAGCGCATAGGGCGCAGGTGCATTGGTCAGCAGGATCTTGCGTCCGGGAAGGACGGCAAGCGCGCGCGCGAGGCCGCGCGTCACCATCACCCAGTCGCTCACCGCGCCTTCGTGGATGAAGGCATGCGTGGCACTGACGTAGTGCTCGACCTTGATGCCGTGGTGGCGCACCAGCCCCGACAGCGTTGCGCCATAGCGTTGCCAGTAGTCAACGCGCAGCGCATCGGCGCTCGCGGCATCAAGGCCGAGGCGCTCGCACATGAACGCGGTGATGGTGCCATCGAGCTTTCGGAAGATTCGCGCCGAAGCGTCATGCAAGGTGTTGTCGAGATCGAAGAACCAGACCCAGTCCGACTGCGGCATGCGCTAATGGCTGCGGATCATCGTGCCGACCCCCTGGGACGTGAGGATCTCGAGCAACAGGCAGTGGGCGACGCGGCCATCGATGATGTGCACCGCATTGACGCCGCTGCGGGCGGCGTCGAGCGCCGAGGAAATCTTGGGCAGCATGCCGCCTGAAATGGTGCCATCGGCGAAAAGCTCATCGATGGTCTTGGCGCTAAGGCCGGTAAGAAGCTTGCCCGATTTGTCGAGCACGCCCGGGGTATTGGTCAGAAGAATCAGCTTTTCGGCCTTGAGAATTTCGGCGAGCTTGCCTGCCACCAGGTCGGCATTGATGTTGTAGCTCTCGTTGTCCGTGCCAAAGCCGATCGGCGAGATGACCGGAATGAAGGCGTCGTCCTGCAGCGCCTTGACCACCGCCGGGTTGATCGACTCGATCTCGCCCACGCGACCGACGTCGTAGATGATGTCGGGATTCTTGATGTCCTTCATGCGCAGCTTGCGCGCGCGAATCAGGCCGCCGTCGCGACCGGTAAGGCCGACCGCCTGCCCGCCCGCGGCGTTGATGGCGCCAACGATGTCTTGCTGCACTTCGCCGCCCAGCACCCATTCGACCACTTCCATGGTTTCTTCGTCGGTGACGCGCATGCCCTGGATGAATTCACCTTTCTTGCCGAGCTTGCGCAGCGCGTCGTCAATCTGCGGGCCGCCGCCGTGAACCACAACCGGATTCATGCCGATCAGCTTGAGCATGACCACGTCGTGGGCAAAGGCCGCCTGCAAGGCGGTATCGATCATGGCGTTGCCGCCATACTTGATGACGATGGTCTTGCCGTGAAAGCGCTTGATGTAGGGCAGCGCCTCCGAAAGGATATTGGCTTTCAGTTCCGGCGAGGGCCTCCCGGGGTCGTTACTCATGTCCATGGCGCGCGCCTTCCTGCAAATGGTTGGGCATTTTACATCGCTGCGCGGCAATTCTTGCGACATTTGCGGACTCGCGAAATGCTATTGCGCAGCGTTGGGGAAGTCGCTAGATTCGACCCGGTGACGCCGACCCCAGACGATCTGAGCGCGACGCTGGCTCTTCTTCGCATCCAGCTCGTGCGCTTTGCCCAATTGCAGCTGCGCGACGCGCAGCTGGCCGAAGACGTCGTGTCAGAGACCATCCTTGCGGTGCTCGAACGACCGGACGCGTTCGCCGGCCAGTCGTCGTTTAAGACCTACGTGATTGGCATTCTCAAGCACAAGATCATCGACCAGCTGCGCCATGGCGCGCGCGAGGTGCAGATCGACCCGCTCGAGGGTGAGAGCGACGACGACGCGTTCGACGCGCTGTTTCTTGCCGATGGCCACTGGCGCGAGGCGCCGCGCGACTGGGGCGATCCCCATGCCGCGTGCGAGCGTCGCGAATTCTTCGACGTGCTGCAGGTGTGCGTCGATCGCCTGCCGGCCAAGATCGGACGGATTTTCATGATGCGCGAGTGGCTCGAACTCGAAACCGACGATATATGTAAGGAATTGGCCATCACCACGTCAAATTGCTGGGTGATGCTCTACCGCGCACGCATGCGCCTGCGCGAATGCCTCGAACTTAACTGGTTTGGCGCTGACAGCGCCAGGAACCGACCATGATGCCAAATTGTCACGAGGCCCATCGCCAGGTCATCGAGTCCTACGACAGGAAGCTGCCTTTGGGCAAGCGCATCGCGCTGCGCCTGCATCTGCTCGCCTGTGATGCGTGCACCAATTTTGCGCGGCAGATGAAACTGCTGCGCTACGCCATGCGCCACATCGACAGATAGCCCTGCCGCCGGCCAATTGTTGCGTGGCACAATCGTTGCTCTATCCCTTCTACATCATTGACTTCGGGAAACAGCCATGAGGATTCTGATCGCCGACGACGACCGCGAAGCTGCGGACGCGCTGTCCGCCTTTCTGACCATGCATGGCCATGACACCGAAGCGGTATACGACGGCAAAAGCGCGTGCGAGCGCGCCCAGACGTTTGCCCCGGATTGCGTGCTGATCGACATCCGCATGCCGGATGTGTCCGGTTTTCAGGTGGCGAGGCGTCTTCGAGAGGGCCTATGGACGGGGCACATGCGCCTGATGGCGATTACCGGTGAGAGCGCCGAGTCGCTCGTGGCCGATGCCAGCGACGACCTTTTCGAGCACTACTTCCTCAAGCCCGCATCACCGCTTGCGATCCTTGCGCACATCGACGGCGTTTCGAACGTCTATAGCGCACCTGCGAGCCCCTTTGCGCCCGTGGTCCTTGGCGCCCGATGAAAGTTCTGGTCGCAGACGACGACAGCAATGCCTGCGACGCGCTGGCGATCAGCCTGCGCCTTGCCGGCCACGTCGTCGAGACGGCCTATGACGGCGCGTCGGCACTGGGCAAGGCCCGGGCTTTTCGACCCGAAGCTGCCATTCTCGATATCCGCATGCACGACAAGAACGGTTTTGAGGTCGCAGCACAGATGCGCGCGTTAAGAAGCCTTAGGCCTGGCTGCCTGATTGCAGTGACGGGTGAGCCAGCGCAGTCGCAGGCCTATGCCGGGCGCGAGGCCGAGTTCGACTATTTCCTGATCAAACCGGCCTCACCCGAGCAGCTCGAAGTGCTGCTCTTGCAGCAGGCCACGCTGTACTAGGCGGAAGGCGCGCCGGGCTGCGGTTACTGTCCGAGCGCGCGCACGGCAATGTCGACGGGCTCGACTTCGCTCTTGCCGCTGGCATCACGCAAGGTGACGTTGAGCGTGAAGTGCTGCCCGGCGATAAGCGGATGGGAAAGCTCGAAAAGCATGACGTGCATGCCGTTGGGCGTGAGGTCGACCTTGCCGCTTTTGGGCACATCGATGCCATCGATCTGGCGCATGGTCATGACACCGCCTGTCATCGCCATCTGATGCAGCTCGGCCAGCTTGGCTACGCTGGTTGACACCGCCGTGATGCGTACCGGCTCGTCGCTTTGCACCGAAAAAAATGCCGCGCCCGCGCTTTGACCGGAAACCGTGGCGCGCGCCCAGCCATTGGAGAGGACCGGTGCGGCTGCACTTGCGCCTTGCATCAAGAACAGCCACAAGCCAAGAAGAAAAATCGAGCGGTTGGCGCGCGCCATGATGAACCCCTTTAATCAGTCAGACAGTGACGAAGCGATAGACGCCATTGAGCAAAGCGCGCTTGACCTCGTTGCGATACCAAAGCACGTGCAGGTGGGCGAGCGCTTCGCCAAAGGCGAAGAACAGCTGGTGCGAGTCGAGCGGCCGGCGGAACATCACGGGCACGACGTCAGCAGCAGTGGTCGGCTTTCGGCACAGCTCGCGCACTTCGTCAAGCCGGGCGTCGTGGTGCGCCTTGAGCTGGGCAATGCGTTCATGCAGGTTGCGAAACGGCCGCCCGTGGGAAGGCAGCGTCAGGCACGCCTTGGGAAGCGGCAGGTAGCGTTCGATCGAATCCAGAAACTGCTGCACCGGGTTGGCTTCCGGCTCGATCGCATGCACGCTGACATTGGTCGAGATGCGCGGCAGCATCATGTCACCTGAGATCAGAAGCTCGAGATCAGGCGCATACAGGCTGATGTGTTCGGGCGAGTGGCCAAACCCGGCGTAAAGCCTCCATCTTCGCTTGCCGATTTCGATTTCCTCGCCATCGTGGATGCGCCGAAACGACAGCGGCATGCTTGGCACCATGTTCCTGAAGTAATTGCCACGCTCGCCAAGCGCGTCCAGATGGGCGCGGTCGGTGAGCCCGTGCGCGGCAAAATGCGCAACCGTGCTCGCCCCGTCGGTGCCGGCAAGCCCGGCGAGCAGCACGCGGCCCATGGCGTACTCGCCTTGCGACATCCAAAGCGGTGCGTGAAAGCGCTCGGTGAGCCAGGCTGCGTTGCCGACGTGATCGGGATGGGTGTGGGTGCAAATCACGCGCACCAGCGGCAATCCGTCAAGGCCGTCGGCGATCACGCGTTCCCACAGGTCGCGCGTTTTTTCCGACGTGATGCCGCAATCGATCAGGGTATAGCCCTTGCGGCCATCGAACTCGTCCTCGATAAGCCAGAGGTTGATGTGGTCGAGCGCAAACGGCAAGGGAAAGCGGATCCAGTAGATGCCCTTGGCCACTTCGATCTTTTCGCCCGCGCCTGGCAGTCGTTCCAGAAAGGGAAACTCAAGGCGCGATTCAAGTGCATTCAAGGCGTAACTCCGCAAGGCTTTCGGATCGGGCCCGTAAAACGGCTTAGAATTGACGTATACGTCAATCATTTTACCGCCCGGCGAGAAAGCCCGCTGCGATGACCCGCTACAGCATTACAGAACTGTCGCGTGAGTTCGATGTTACCCCGCGCGCGATCCGCTTCTATGAGGACGAGGGTCTGCTTGCGCCCGCACGCGAGGGCCCGAAGGGACGCGTGCGGGTCTACAGCCAGCGCGACCGCACGCGCCTGAAACTGACCTTGCGCGGCAAGCGCCTCGGCCTTTCGCTCTCGGAAATCCGCGAGCTGGTCGACATGTACGATTCGCCCAAGGATACAGAAGCCCAGCTGACGCGCTTTCTTGATGTCCTCAGGCACCACCGGGCGACGCTTGAGCAGCAGCGCGAGGATATTGCCGTCGCCCTCGAGGAAGTCGCAGCCCACGAGGCGCAGTGTCGCAAGCTGCTGCTGGAGACGGCGCCGGCCAAGCCCGCACGCCGGCAAAACGCAACGCACCGGGCGCGACGCAAGTAGGCTGCTTTACGTTTACGTAAACGTAAAGGAGGGGTAATATTGCAGGCTCCGCATTTCTGCCACGATTCGCGCCATGCTCGACTCACACATCGAACAAGCGGTCCGCACGAGTTTCGATGCCCAGGGCGCGATGCGCGCGCTCGGCGTGTCGATCACGGCGCTTGACGCCGGACAGTGCACGCTTTCGCTGGCTTCTGGCGCAGGCACCTCGCAGCAGCACGGCTATTTTCATGGCGGCATCATTGGCGCTGTCGCCGACAGTGCCGCGGGTTATGCCGCGAATTCGCTCCTGATGCCCGAATTCGAGTGTCTGACGGCCGAATACAAGATCAATTTTCTTCGTCCGGCGCGCGGCGATGTGCTCGTCGCTCACGGCAAGGTCGTGCGCCCAGGCAGGTCGCTGGTGGTAGCGACGGTGGAAGTGACAAGCACTTTTGAAGGCAAGGCGGAGCTCTGCGCCATTGCCCAGATGACGCTTTTCGCGGTGGCGGCACGAAGCCTCGCATAACCCTACAATCAGAGCGGAGACAAATGCCAATGAGCCTTCCCGGCCTTGATTTCGAGTTGGGCACAGACCTCGACATGCTGCGCGCTGCAGTGCGCGACTTCGCCAATGCCGAAATTGCCCCGCACGCGGCGGAAATCGATCGCAGCGACCAGTTTCCGATGCACCTTTGGCGCGCCATGGGCGAGCTTGGCATTCTTGGCATCACGGTAGCCAGCGAGTACGGCGGCGCCGACATGGGCTATCTCGCCCACATGATCGCCATGGAAGAAATCTCGCGGGCCTCGGCATCAATCGGCCTGTCGTACGGCGCGCACTCCAACCTGTGCGTGAATCAGATCCACAGGAATGGCTCGCCCGCACAAAAGGCAAAATACCTGCCCAAGCTGGTGTCAGGCGAGCACGTCGGCGCCCTGGCCATGAGCGAGCCCAATGCCGGCTCTGATGTCGTCAGCATGAAACTGCGCGCCGAACGGCAGGGCGAGCACTATGTCCTTAACGGCACCAAGATGTGGATCACCAACGGGCCCGATTGCGACACGCTCGTGGTCTATGGCAAGACCGATCCGGAGATGGGCGCGCGCGGCATGACGGCATTCATCGTCGAGCGCGGCATGCCGGGCTTTTCGGTGGCGCAAAAACTCGACAAGCTCGGCATGCGCGGCTCGCACACGGGTGAACTGGTGTTTAAGGACGTCAAGGTGCCCAAGGACAACGTGCTGGGCGAGGAAGGCGGTGGCGCGCGCGTCCTGATGAGCGGGCTTGACTACGAGCGCGCGGTGCTCTCGGGGGGACCGCTTGGCATCATGGAAGCGGCCATGGAAGCGGTCATGCCGTACGTGCACGAGCGACGCCAGTTCGGCCAGAGCATCGGCGAATTCCAGCTGATCCAGGGCAAGCTCGCCGACATGTACACGACGCTGCAGGCGTGCCGTGCCTACTGCTATGCGGTTGGCAAGACGCTCGACAGGCTCGGCGCTGGCCACCAGCGGCAAGTGCGCAAGGACTGCGCTGGCGTCATCCTCTACTGCGCCGAGCGCGCGACGTGGATGGCCGGTGAGGCGATCCAGATCCTGGGCGGCAATGGCTACATCAACGAATACCCGACAGGACGCCTCTGGCGCGATGCCAAGCTCTACGAAATCGGCGCTGGCACGAGCGAAATCAGACGCATGCTGATCGGCCGCGAACTGTTCAACGAAACCCTGTAGGAGTGGCAAGCATGACGCAAGACCCGATTGTCATCGTCGGCGCGGCGCGAACGCCGATGGCCGCCTTTCAAGGCGAATTCGCAAGCGTCAGTGCGCCGCAACTGGGTGCCGTTGCGATTGCGGCCGCGCTGCTGCGCGCTGGCGTTGCCCGCGACGCCATCGACGAAGTGCTGATGGGCTGCGTGCTGCCCGCAGGCCAGGGCCAGGCCCCGGCGCGGCAGGCGGCGCTAGGCGCAGGCCTTGACCTTGGCACCTGCGCCACCACCATCAACAAGATGTGCGGCTCGGGCATGAAGGCCGCCCTGCTCGGCCACGACATGCTGCTTGCAGGCAGCGCATCGATCGTGATTGCAGGCGGCATGGAAAGCATGACCAATGCGCCCTATCTGCTGCCCAAGGCGCGCTCGGGCTATCGCATCGGCCATGGCATGACCTATGACCACATGATGCTTGACGGCCTGGAAGATGCCTACGAGAAAGGCCGCGCCATGGGCACGTTTGGCGAGGACTGCGCGGCCAAGTACCACTTCACCCGCGAAGCCCAGGATGCCTTTGCGATGGAATCGGTGCGGCGCGCCCAGGCGGCCACGGCAAACGGCTGGTTCAAGGAAGAGATCGCGCCCGTGACGGTCGCAGCCAAGGGCGGCGACGTCGTCATCGACAGCGACGAAGGGCCGCGGCGCATCAAGATCGACAAGATCCCGCAGCTTAAACCCGCGTTCAAGAAGGACGGCACCATCACCGCTGCGAGTTCGAGCTCGATTAACGATGGTGCCGCGGCGCTCGTGCTCATGACCGAGTCGAAGGCCCGCGCACTTGGCCTGGCACCGATTGCGAAGATTCTCGGGCACGCAAGCTTTGCCCAGGCGCCCGGCTGGTTCACGACGGCGCCCGTTGTTGCCATCCAGAGGCTCTTTCAAAAAACCGGCCTTGGCACGGGCGATTTCGACCTGTTCGAGATCAATGAAGCCTTTGCCGTGGTGCCCATGGCCGCCATGGTCGAGCACAACATCGCGCACGAGCGCGTCAATGTGCATGGCGGCGCCTGCGCCTTGGGCCACCCGATCGGTGCCTCGGGTGCACGCATTATCGTCACCCTGATCGGCGCGCTCAAGCGCCTGGGTGGCAAGCGCGGCTTAGCGTCGCTTTGCATCGGCGGTGGCGAAGCCACAGCGCTTGCCATCGAGATGTACTAGATGCCAGTCGCCCTCGTCATCGGTGCCTCGCGCGGCATCGGCCTGGAACTGGTGCGCCAGTACCGCGCCGACGGCTGGCGCGTTCTCGCCTGTGCGCGCAGCGCGTCCGGACTCGAACACGTGCAGGGCCTGGGTGCCGAGCCGATTGCGCTTGACGTGACCGACAGCGCGGCGATATCGCGCCTGAAGACGACGCTCTCGCACATTGCGCTGGATGTGGCCATCATCAATGCCGGTGTCCTGGTCGGGCGCGGCGACAGCTTTGCGCCGAGCCAGGCCGACTTCGATCTGGCCATGCACACCAATGTGCTCGCCGCCATGCAGCTCGTGCCCGAGATCGAGCCGGGCTTGAGAAAGGCCAAGGGCGTACTGGCCATGATGTCCTCGCGCATGGGCTCGATCGCCGAGATGAGTTCGCCCTCGGAATTGCTTTATCGCGTCAGCAAGGCGGCGTTAAACGCCGTCGCCAAGGCCGCGGCGCTGCGCCTTGCAGGTGATGGCGTGCGTGTCCTGGCACTGCATCCGGGCTGGGTCAAAACCGATATGGGTGGCAAGGGCGCGGCCCTTGAAGTCGGCGAGAGCGTGCACGGGCTGCGCAATGTCATCCACAATGCGACCGATGAGCAAAGCGGCCTGATGTTTGACTATCGGGGCACGCCGATTGCCTGGTAAGGAGTACGCACAATGAGACAGTCGATCACGTCAGGCTCGAGCTTTGAGGACATCGCGGGCTATTCGCGCGCGCTCGTCGATGACGATTTCGTCTATGTCTCCGGCACGACCGGTTTTGACTACGCGAGCATGACCATCGAGGACGACGTCATCGCCCAGACACACCAGGCCATGAAAAATATCGGTGCAGCGCTCGCGCAGGCGGGGGTCAGCCTTGACGATGTCGTGCGCGCCCGCTACTACCTGACTGCGGCATCCGACTTCGACAAGCTCGGCCCGGTTCTTGGCACCTACCTCAAGGTGGCAAAGCCGGCGGCCACCGCCGTCGTCGTCGGCCTTGTCGATGCACGCATGAAAATCGAGATCGAAGTGACGGCAAGACGACCCAAAGGCAGCGCGTTGCGATGAGACTTTCAGCCGAGCATGAAATGGTGCGCGACGCGGTGCGCGACTATGCGCGCGCGGAAATCGCTCCGTTTGCGGCCGACTGGGACCGCCATTGCACGTTTCCCAAGGCAGCACTCGCGGGCCTGGCCCGGCTCGGCTGCCTTGGCGTCACCGTGCCCGAGGCACTGGGTGGCGCGGGCCTCGATACGCTTGCGCTTGCCGTCATCCTCGAAGAGATCGCTGCAGCCGATGGCGCGCTCTCGACCATCGTTAGCGTCAACAATTGCCCGGTGTGCAGCATCCTTCAGGCCTACGGCAGCGACGAGCAGAAAAAGACCTGGCTCAGACCTCTGGCCAAAGGCGACATGCTCGGCGCATTTTGCCTCACCGAGCCGCACGTCGGCTCCGATGCGAGCAGACTGACAACGCGCGCCGAGCCCACCGCAAACGGCTACGTCATCAACGGCGTCAAGCAGTTCATCACCTCGGGCAAGAACGCCGATGTGGCGATCGTGCTTGCAGTCACCGACAAGGCGGCGGGCAAGCGCGGCATCAGCGCCTTCCTCGTGCCCACCTCGAGCAAGGGTTATATCGTCGCGCGCCTTGAAGACAAGCTCGGCCAGCATGCGTCCGATACGGCGCAGATCCTCTTTGAAGACTGCGTGGTTGGCGAGGACATGCTGATCGGAGCGCAGGGCAGCGGCTACCGCATTGCCTTGTCCGGCCTTGAAGGCGGCAGGATCGGCATTGCCTCGCAGGCGCTTGGCATGGCGCGCGCAGCGTTTGATGCGGCGCTTGACTATGCCAACACGCGCGAGAGCTTTGGCGTCAAGCTGTTCGAGCACCAGGCGCTGCAGTTTCGCCTGGCCGAGCTTGCCACCCAGCTCGAAGCTGCGCGGCAATTGATCTGGCATGCAGCCTGCCTGCGCGATGCCGGCGTGCCCTGCCTGAAAGAGGCCGCCATGGCCAAGCTTTTCGCCTCCGAGATGGCCGAGCGGGTCTGCTCCGAATCGTTGCAGGTGTTTGGGGGCTATGGCTACGTCAACGACTTCCCGCTCGAGCGCATCTATCGCGACGTGCGCGTGTGCCAGATCTATGAGGGCACCAGCGACATCCAGAAAATTCTCATCGGGCGCGCCCTGCGCCCGCACTGATCATGCCGATTTCCCGCGGTGTTGCCGATCTCGTCAAGGAGGCCATGGCTGAAATCACGACCGTGCCGGCCAAGGACGCGCTGGCGTTGCTGGACGATCCGTCCGTGCAATTGGTCGACCTGCGCGAGGCGGGTGAGCTCGATCGCGACGGTGTCATCCCGGGGGCGTATCACGCGCCGCGCGGCATGCTCGAATTCTGGGTCGATCCGATGAGCCCGTATTTTCGCGAGGTGTTTGCAAGCGAAAGGCGCCTCGTGCTCTTTTGTGCCGGCGGCCTGCGCTCGGCGCTTGCCGCCAGGACGCTAAAAGACATGGGGCTTTCTGACGTCGCCCACATCGAAGGTGGCTTTAGCGCCTGGAAGGAGGCCGGCGGAAGCGTCGTGCCGCGGCAATTGCGCGTGAAGAAGAACTAAAACCCCAGCCAGAACATGCCGATCATCGAATCCCGCCTCAATCCCCGTGCGCAGGACTTCGCCGCAAATGCCAAGGCGATGCGCGAGCTCGTTGACGATCTCAGGGCCAAGGTGGCCGCGCTTGCCGAAGGCGGTGGTGCCGCTGCGCGGGCCAAGCACGAAGCCCGCGGCAAACTGCTGCCGCGCGCGCGGGTCGCGGCGCTGCTCGATCCCGGCACGCCGTTTCTGGAATTGTCGCAGCTTGCCGCCTTCGGCTTGTACGGCGATGAGGCCCCAGGCGCTGGACTGATCACGGGCGTGGGCCGCGTCGCTGGCCGCGAATGCGTGATCGTTTGCAACGATGCCACGGTCAAGGGCGGCACGTACTACCCGCTGACGGTGAAAAAGCACCTGCGCGCGCAGGAAATTGCGCAACAGAACCATCTGCCTTGCATCTACCTGGTCGATTCGGGCGGTGCCAACCTGCCCAACCAGGACGACGTCTTCCCCGACCGCGACCACTTCGGCCGGATCTTTTTCAACCAGGCGACGATGAGCTCGCTTGGGATTGCGCAGATTGCGGTGGTCATGGGCAGTTGCACCGCAGGAGGCGCATATGTGCCGGCCATGAGCGACGAGTCGATCATCGTCAAGAACCAGGGCACGATTTTCCTTGCCGGTCCTCCTCTTGTCAAGGCCGCAACCGGCGAAGTCGTGAGTGCCGAAGCGCTCGGCGGCGGCGATGTCCACACGCGCCTGTCAGGCGTTGCCGACTATCTGGCCAATAACGACCTTGACGCGCTTGCCACCGCGCGCCGGCTGGTTGGCCATCTCAACCGCGTCAAGCCAGCGCCGCAGGATCTGCGTGACGCGGTGCCGCCGCGCTATGCGGCAAGCGAGCTCTACGGCGTTATTCCGACCGACACGCGCAAGCCCTTTGACGTCAGGGAAATCATCGCGCGCATCGTCGATGACTCGGCCTTGGACGAATTCAAGGCGCGCTTTGGCAGCACGCTTGTCTGTGGCTTCGCGCATATCCACGGCATGCCGGTGGGCATCGTTGCCAACAACGGCATCCTGTTTTCGGAATCGGCCGTGAAGGGTGCGCATTTCATCGAGCTTTGCGGCCAGCGCAATATCCCGCTCGTGTTCCTGCAAAACATCACCGGATTCATGGTTGGCAAGAAGGTCGAAAACGAGGGCATCGCGCGCCACGGCGCAAAGATGGTGACCGCGGTTGCAACCGTAGCCGTACCCAAGTTCACGGTCATCATCGGGGGCTCGTTCGGTGCAGGAAACTACGGCATGTGCGGGCGCGCCTACTCGCCGCGCTTTCTCTGGATGTGGCCCAACGCGCGCATTTCGGTGATGGGTGGCGAGCAGGCCGCAAGCGTTTTGGCCAGCGTCAAGCGCGATGGCATGCAGGCACGCGGCGAGGCGTGGTCGTTTGAGGACGAAGCCGAATTCAAGCGCCCGATCCGCGAGCAGTACGAGCGCCAGGGCCATCCCTACTACGCCAGCGCAAGACTTTGGGACGACGGCGTGATCGATCCCGCCGAGACGCGAACGGTACTCGCGCTTGGACTCTCGGCAAGCCTTAACGCGCCACAGGAGAGCACGCGTTTTGGCATTTTCCGCATGTGAGCGCAGGACCGCTTGAGCCTTGTTCCAGCCAGAGGACGACCTTGAAGAGCCACAAGATCCAGCTCGAAATCGACAGCGCGGTCGCAACCGTCACCCTCGCGCGCCCGGAATTGCGCAACGCCTTCGACGAGGAGATGATCGCCGCGCTGTCTGAGGCGTTTGCCGATCTCAACGCCAATGGCGATGTCCGCGTGGTCGTGCTCAAGGCCCAGGGCAAGGCCTTTTGCGCGGGCGCCGATCTGGCCTGGATGCGGCGCATGGCAGGCTTCACGCTCGAGGAGAATTACGCCGATGCCCTGGGTCTTGCGGGCATGCTGGAGACGATCTATCGCTGCACGAAACCGGTGATCGCCCGCGTACAGGGCGACTGCTACGCCGGTGGCATGGGACTCGTCGCTGCGTGTGACCTGGCAGTGGCCGCACGCGGTGCACAGTTCTGCCTGTCCGAAGTGCGCCTGGGTCTGATTCCGGCGACCATTGCACCGTACGTCGTCGCGCGCATGGGGGCATCTGCGGCGCGGCGCTACATGCTCACGGCAGAGCGCTTTGAAAGCCAGGACGCGATGGCCTCTGGCCTGATCCAGCAGGTGGTCGAGCAGGACCAACTCGATGCTGCGGTTGCAAAATGGGTCGAACTGCTGCTTGCCAATGCGCCGCAGGCGATCGCCGAGGCCAAGCGCCTGTTGCATGACGTCACCTACAGCGCGCTCGGTGCCGAGCTGATTGCCGACACCGCAACGCGCATTGCCAAGCAGCGCGCATCAAGCGAAGGCCGCGAGGGCGTGAGCGCCTTTTTGGAAAAGCGCGCACCGGGTTGGCTCGTGAAGCCATAGTTTGCCAACAGCGAAGGGCAAGGGCACGGATGTTCAAGAAAATGCTGATTGCAAACCGCGGCGAAATTGCGTGCCGCGTGGCGAGCACGGCCAGGCGCATGGGCATTGCCACGGTTGCGGTGTATTCGGATGCCGACGTCAACGCCAGGCACGTCGAGATGTGCGACGAGGCCTATCGGCTCGGGCCGGCAGCGGTTGCCGAGAGCTACCTCAATGGCGCTGCCCTGATCGCCGCGGCAAGGCACAGCCAGGCCGAGGCGATTCACCCGGGCTACGGTTTCCTTTCGGAAAACGAGGCCTTTGCACAAGCCGTCGAAGACGCCGGATTGACGTTCATCGGGCCGCCTGCAGCGGCGATCGCTGCCATGGGCAACAAGTCGGCGGCCAAGGCGCTGATGGCACAGGCGAGCGTGCCGCTTGTGCCTGGCTACCATGGCGAAGACCAGGCGAGCGGGCATCTCGCAGCCGAAGCGGCACGCATTGGCTATCCGGTGTTGATCAAGGCCTCCTCGGGGGGCGGCGGCAAGGGCATGCGCATCGTCACCGAGGCCGGGCAATTCGAAGCGGCGCTGACGTCTTGCAAGCGCGAAGCCAAGGCTTCCTTTGGCAACGATCACGTTCTCATCGAGCGCTACCTGCAAAAGCCGCGGCACATCGAAATCCAGGTGTTCGCCGACCGCCACGGCGGCTGTATCTATCTCTTCGAGCGCGACTGCTCGGTGCAGCGCCGGCACCAGAAAGTCCTCGAGGAAGCACCGGCGCCAGGCATGGATGAGAAAAGGCGCAAAGCCATGGGCGAGGCGGCGGTGGCCGCGGCGCGCGCCGTCAACTATGTCGGTGCCGGCACGGTCGAGTTCATCGCCAATCAGGACGGCTCCTTCTTCTTCATGGAGATGAACACCCGCCTGCAGGTCGAGCACCCGGTGACCGAGCTCGTCACGGGCTTCGATCTGGTTCAATGGCAACTCAGCATCGCAAGTGGCGCGCGACTGCCCGTCAGCCAGGATCAGCTTGCCCTTAACGGCCATGCCATTGAAGCCCGCATCTATGCGGAAAATCCGATGCGCGATTTCCTGCCCGCGACCGGCAACCTGGCCGTCTTGCGCATGCCAGAGGCGATCGAGTTTGATCTTGGCTCACCCGCGCAGCCGGCAGGCGCGAGCGGCTTTCGCATCGACAGCGGCGTGCGCGAGAAGGACGTCATCACGCCCTTTTACGACCCGATGATCGCCAAGCTGATCGTGTGGGGCAAGGACCGCAACGAGGCGCTGTTGCGCATGAGCGCTGCCCTTGGCCGCTGTCACATCGTCGGTGTCGCAACCAACGTGGCCTTTCTCAAGCGGCTCGTGGCCAATACCGATTTCGCAAGCGGCAACCTCGACACCGGGCTGATCGAACGCTGGCGCGATACGCTTTTGCCCAAGGCCAGCGCACCTGGCGAGCTGACGTTGGCACTTGCCGTCGCGAGGCGTCTTGCCATCGAGGCTGAAAAGCCGAGCCCCGATCCCTGGCAGGCGCTTGGCGCATGGTGCCTGAACGCACCTGCGCTGCGCGTCTTTGAATTCGAATCTGACGAGACCGTGTACGCCGTCAAGCTGTCCTTTGCGGCCGGTGCGATCACGCTTGCCACGGGCGGCACGCCGCTGCCGTTTGCCTGGCACGTGGCAAACGACGATGTCACGGTCACGCTCGGTGACAAGACGCATCACGCCAAGGTCTTTATCGACGGCGCATCGCTCTATGTCGAAGACGCCGTATCGACGTATCGTCTCTTAGAGGTTGACCGACTGCTGCACGCGGGCGAGCCCGAACTCGAAGGCGGGCGCCTGAGTGCGCCGATGCCAGGCAAGGTCGTTGCCGTTTTGGCACGGGTGGGCGAGGCGGTCGTGCGCGGAGCCCCGCTGGTGGTGATGGAAGCCATGAAAATGGAACACACCATCGCAGCACCTGAGAACGGCACCATCAGCGAGGTGCTCTACGCGGTTGGCGACCAGGTCGCCGAGGGAGCCGAGCTGGTGCGCTTTGCGCTCGCCGCAGGCGCGCCCTAGATGCGCATCGTGGTCTCGGTTCCGGGGGCGTTTCGCATCGAGCCCTGGGTCGATGCGGTCAAGGGCGCGCTGCCCGAAGCGGAAGTCAGCGCATGGGACAAGGCGCCCGCAAACTGGGCCGACTACGCCATCGTGTGGGCGCCCGAGGGCGCCCTGTTCGAAGACCAGCGGGCACTCAAGGCGGTCTTCAATCTGGGCGCCGGCGTCGATGCCCTGCTTGCGCTTGCCGCCCTGCCCCCGGGGCTTCCGGTGGTGCGCTTGGGCGATGCCGGCATGTCGGTGCAAATGGCCGAATATGTCTGTCAGGCGGTGATTCGCTTCGCACGCGGGCTTGGCGAATACGAGCGCGAAATGAAGGCCGGCATCTGGTCTGCGAAGCGGGCGCCGGCGCGCAGCGATTTTCCGGTCGGCGTCATGGGCCTGGGTGCGATCGGCGCGCGCGTTGCACGCGCGCTTGCGGCTTTTGACTACCCGGTTCTGGGATGGTCGCGCAG
The DNA here is from genome assembly GCA_903970185.1 of Gammaproteobacteria bacterium. Classification (GTDB taxonomy): domain Bacteria; phylum Pseudomonadota; class Gammaproteobacteria; order Burkholderiales; family Burkholderiaceae_D; genus CAJCIC01. Next base: position 8,289 of record CAJCIC010000005.1, on the reverse strand, counting down.
CCCCAAGACCGTTGCCGGGGTCGCGAGCTATTGCGGCCCGGCCGGCCTTGACGCATTCTTGCGGGCCAGCCGCATTCTCGTCTGTGCCCTGCCCCTGACGCCGGATACGCGCGGCATCCTTTGCCGCGCCACACTTGAAAAACTGCGTCCAGAGGGCTATCTGATCAATGTCGGGCGTGGCGCCCACCTCATCGAGGACGATTTGCTAGAGTTGCTAGACGAGGGCGTGATCAAGGGAGCGACGCTTGACGTGTTTACGGAAGAGCCGCTTCGCGGCGACCACCCGTTCTTGCGCCAGCCGTCGATTACACTGACACCGCACATTTCGGCGGTGACCAATCGCCACCTCTCGGTCGAGCAGATCGCACAGAAGATCAAACGCTTTGAAGCCGGGGCTGCCATCGACGGTGTCGTCGAGCGCACCCGGGGTTACTAAGGACTGGCCATGGCACTTCCCAAAAGCGTCAAGATCGTTGAAGTCGGCCCACGCGATGGCCTGCAAAACGAAGCCGGGGTGGTTCCCGTCGAGATCAAGGTCGAGTTCTGCGATCGGCTTTCTGCTGCGGGCTTTCCGAATATCGAGGCGGCGGCTTTCGTATCGCCGCGCTGGGTGCCGCAGATGGCCACCAGCGCCGAAGTCATGGCACGCATTGCGCGCAGGCCCGATACGATCTACTCGGCGCTCACGCCCAATCTCAAGGGTTTTGAGGCGGCGCTCGCGGCAAGGGCCGACGAGGTCGTGATCTTCGCGGCCGCCTCCGAAGCCTTTTCCCAGCGCAACATCAATTGCTCGATTGCCGAAAGCATTGATCGCTTCGTGCCCGTGGCGAAAGCGGCAAAGGCCGCCGGCATCCGCTTGCGCGGCAGCATCTCATGCGCCCTGGGTTGTCCCTATCAGGGGGAGGTCACGCCCCTTGCCGTTGCCGATGTCGTCAGGCGGCTGAAGGAGCTGGGCTGTGACGAGATCGACATCGCCGATACCATCGGCGTTGCCACGCCGGCAAAAACGCGCGCGGTCTTCGAGGCGTGCCTGCGTGAATTCCCGATCGAGCGACTCTCGGGGCATTTCCATGACACCTACGGCCAGGCGATTGGCAACATCTACGCCAGCCTTGAGCTTGGCATTTCGATCTTCCATTCGTCAACGGCAGGCCTTGGCGGCTGTCCCTACGCGAAGGGTGCGACCGGCAATGTCGCGACCGAAGACGTGCTCTACCTGCTTGCCGGACTTGGCATTGACACCGGCATCGACTTGCAACAGGTGGTCGAGACCGGCCAGTGGATCAGCCGGGCGCTTGGCAAGGTGCCGATCTCGCGCGCGGGCAACGCCATTTCTGCGAGGAAGGCCGCCTAGATGGTCGATGCCGACGACGATGATGTCGCCTCGCCGTGCGTCTCGGTCTGCAAGATGGCCGCGATCGCCTCCAGTCCTGACGCGCTTTGCGCGGGCTGCCTGCGCACGATCGAAGAGATTGCCGGCTGGGGCAGCGCCAGCGCTACGCAAAAGCGCCTGATCTGGGGCGAGATCGCAAAACGACGCCTGCGCCTAAAAGGGCACACGCGCGCGTGATGCAAGGTGATCCGGCGAGCGCCATCCACGCTGCCCTCTCGGCTTTTGCAAGAGCGCACGAGTTGGCGCTGCTGTCGCTGCATCTGGTCTGCGCGGCATGCGTCATCGGCGCCGTGGTGGCCTTCGATTTGCGCGTCGTGGGATTTGCGCGGGCGCTGCCGCTGCGCCTTTTGCACGGACTTTTGATCCCGTTGGCGCTGGTCATGGCACTTCCCGCAGCTGCGAGCGGATTCCTGCTTTTCAGCCTGCACGCCGATACCCTGGTGGCAAGCGGCGCCTTCGTGGTCAAGATCGTCGCGCTGTTTGTCGCCGCGGTGACGGCGATGATGTTCTACACCGGCCCCTACCAGCAGGCTGCGACGTGGGACGTCGGCCTTAGCGCGCCGCCTTTTGCGCGGCTGTTGGCCCTGGCCTCGATCGCCGCGCTGTTCTCAATTGCCGTGTGTGGCGTGCGCGTTGCCACGGCACTTGCCGTGGCGGCAAACTAGGCATGCCTAGCGCGCATCGCCAGGGGTTGACACGCGATCCTTGAAGTCTGCGTCAAAAGGCATCTGCTGGCGCTCGCAGGTTGCCTGGTCCGGGTCGGCATTGACCGCGCGGCAATAGGTGTTGGCCTTTGACACGTTATCCACCGTGACTGCCTCGCCCCCTTTTACGACCGGCACGTGCCTCACGGTATTGCCGTCAAAAACAACGTAATGGCAGTCCTGTACGGGTGCTGCATCGCAATGAAAGGTGGCGATGGCGGCATCGGCCGCGCCTGAAACCAGACCGACAACGGCGATCAGTGCGTACAACGGATATTTTTTCATGTCGACCTCCAGAACTTTTTGCAGCGAATGCCATAGACGCGACGCCCGCACTGCCAATGGCTCACCAAGAATCGTTCCCGGCCGCACGCATTTTGCGCAATTCAATGGGCACCTCCGGCGTCGACCCTGGCGCCTGAGCGGTCGGGCTTGGCAATCCAGATGACAAAGATCAAGAACACGAAAATCACGCCGGTCAGCCAGAACACGTCGTCAGCACCGAGCATGTGCGCCTGGCTGTCGACCATGCGCTCGAGGCTGCCTGCAGCCTGGGCCTGATCCATGCCCCCTGCGGCAAGCACACCCATGGTGTCGGTCGTGGTCTGGCTGTAGGCCGTGACCGACTCGGTGAGATAGGCGTGGTGCATCGCAGAGCGGTTCTCCCACAGTGTGGTCACGACCGATGCGCCAATCGCGCCGGCGGTGATGCGCACGAAGTTGGAAAGCCCCGACGCTGCGGCGATGCGCTCGGGGGGAAGCCCGGCCAGCGCCAACGCCGTCAGAGGCAGGAAAAACGTCCCCATCGCCGCACCCTGGATGATGGTCGGCACGATCACGTGCGCGGGATCGACCTGGGTGTTAAAGCCGGCGCGCATGAAGGACACGACGGCGAAGATGGCGAACGCCACCGAGGCGACCACGCGCGGATCAAGGCGCGGCAGGTTGCGTCCGAGAACCGGCGTAATCAGGATGGCAAGCACGCCCACCGGCGCCATCATCAGGCCGGCTTCGGTGGCGGTGTAACCCATCTGGGTTTGCAGCCACAAGGGCACGATGACGACGTTGCCGAAGAAGGCCCCGTAGCCCACCGACAGTCCGAACACGCCCGAGCTGAAGTTGCGGCGCTTGAACAGGGACAGATCGACGATCGGATGGCGGTTGTCGTTGAGCTCCCAGACGAGAAAAAGCGTAAAGCAGATCAGCGCGGTGACGGCCAGGGTGACGATGAAAGACGAGTGGAACCAGTCGAGTTCCTTGCCCTTGTCGAGCATCACCTGCAGCGAGCCGACCCAGATCACGAGCAGGCCAAGGCCGACGCCATCGACAGGCGAGATGCGCGTGGGCGTCTCGCGCGTGCGGTAGATCGCCCAGGACGCGTAGGCGGCGAGGATGCCCACGGGCACATTGATATAGAAGATCCACGGCCAGGAGATGTTATCGGTGATGTAGCCGCCAAGGACCGGGCCTACGACCGGCGCAACCAGCGTTGTCATGGCCCAAAGGCCAAGCGCCGTGCCACTCTTGGATTTTGGATAACTGGCCAGCAAGAGCGTTTGCGAGAGCGGGATCATGGGCCCTGCGACCGCCCCCTGGATGACGCGAAAGAGAATCAGAAGGCCAAGGTTTGGGGCCAGTCCGCAGGCCAGCGAGGCGACAACGAAAAGCAGGATCGACGCCGTGAAAAGGCGTACCGCACCGATGCGCTGCGTCAGCCAGCCCGTCAGCGGCACCGAGATGGCGTTGGCCACGGCAAACGAGGTGATGACCCAGGTGCCCTGGCTCGTCGAGACGCCGACGTCGCCCGAGATGGCCGGAATCGACACGTTGGCAATCGACGTGTCAAGGACGTTCATGAACGTCGCAACCGAGAGCGCGATGGTGCCGAGGATGCGCGCGCCGCCCTCAAGCGGCGGCGGCGCAAAGTTGCGCGCTGGCGGCGCCTGTGCAATCGCTGGCGCGGCAGGCACGGCGGCGAGTGCGGAAGGCGGACTTGGATTGGCTGCCACGATGGACCTGGAAGTAAACGAGCGCGACGGGGCGAATCAGGGCACGGCGGCCAAGGCTTGCGATTGCGTCAAGGCAAGCTCGAGGCGCTTTTTGCGCGACGATGCACGCAGCGATACCGGACGTGGCGCAAGCATGGCGGCAGCAGCGGTTGGCGCACTTGCGCCGGAATTCGCCTCGGCCTTGCCCAGGTTGGCAGCGATGATGCGCGAGACAATCGCGTCGGCATCGCTTGGCACGGGCTGGACGTTGCCGATTTCATAGCCGGTATCGGGCCGCGTGGCACTGGCCAACTGGGCACCGCTTTGGTCAGCGATATCGACCTTGGCGACCATCGACAGGCCAATGCGCAGGGGGTGTTCGCTCAACTCCTTGGGGTCAAGCGCGATGCGCACCGGCACGCGCTGGACCACCTTGATCCAGTTGCCGGTGGCGTTTTGCGCGGGCAAAAGCGAGAAGGCGCCGCCGGTTCCTGCCGCAAGGCCGACCACCTTGCCCTTGTATTCGGTCTTGCCGCCATACAGATCGGCCTCAAGCGTCACCGGCTGGCCGATGCGCATGTTGCGCAACTGGACTTCCTTGAAATTGGCGTCGACCCAAAGGTGGTCAAGCGGCACGATGGCCATCAGCGGCGTGCCCGGCTGCACGCGCTGGCCGACCTGCACCGAGCGCTTCGCGACCTGGCCGCCGACGGGGGAGTAAAGCGTTGCACGCGATGCCGCGAGATAGGCTTCGCGCACCCTGGCGGCCGCGGTCTTGACGCTGGGATGGTCCTCCACGCTCGTGCCTTCGGTCAGCGTCTGGTTCGAAGCCAGTTGTTCACGCGCGGCGTGCGCGGCAGCTGCCGCGGCCGCGTAGGCGCCCTGGGCATCGGCGAGCTGCGACTGGATGTGCTGCATCTCTTCGCCCGAGACCGCGCCTGTTGCCACCAGCGCCTGGCGCCGCTTGATGTCCGCCTCGGCACGATCGAGTTCGGCGCGCGCTTTCACCATGTCGGCTTCGCGCGCGGCGATATTGGCATTGAGCGTGCCGTTGTTGGCGTAGAGGGTTCGCACCTCACGCACGGTCTGGGCGAGCTGGGCTTCTGCCTGCTCGAGTGCGACCTGGCTGTCGGCCTTGTCAAGCTCAAGCAGCTCCTGGCCGGGTTTGACCATGTCGGTGTCGTCGGCGCGAATCGCGACCACCGTGCCACTGACCTGCGGCGTGACCTGCACGACGTTGCCGGCGACGTAGGCGTCGTCGGTCGATTCGTAATGCGCAGCGACCAGGAAATACCATAGCGCGTAGCACACGCCAACGACGAGGATGGCAAGCGAGATCAGGATCAGAAGCCGGCTGCGGCTCGGATTTCCCGTGCTGGCCAGGGTAGTTTGTTCACTCATGAGTTACTCCGCGATTCAATGGATTGACACCTTCGGCCACCGCTGGCTCAAGCACGAAGCCGCCGCCCAGCGCGCGTACCAGTGCAACGTGGGTATCGAGCACGCGCGCCTTCAGCTCGGCGTCTGTGCGGCGCTGCGCGAGCACCGCGGTTTGCGCGGTCAGCACGGTCAGGTAATTGCCAAGACCGGCCTGGTAGCGCTGCAAGGCGAGCGCATAGGCCGCTTCGGTCTTGGCCAGCGCATCGGCCTCCTCGACCTGCTGTGCAGTGATGGCGCGCATCGAGGCAACCTGGTCTGCAACATCCTTGACCGAATCGATGACGATGCGGTTGTAGGCTTCTGCCGCCTCGTCGTATTCGGCGTCGGACCTGCGCAGGTTGCCGCGCAGCGATTCCTGGAAAATCGGCAGCGAGATCGCCGGGCCGTAACTGTAATTCTGGCTGGCCGAGCGCAAGAGCAGATTGTTCTCAAGGCTTAGAACGCCCAGGGATGCGGCGAGATTGACGTTGGGATAAAACTGCGCCTTGGCATAGTCGATGTTGTGCCGCGCGGCTTCGACGCGCCAGCGCGCAGCCACGATATCCGCGCGCCGGCCGATCAGGTCCGCCGGCAGATTCTCGGGCAAGGCGATGGCCGTCGTCGCCTGCGCAGCCGGGCGCGGGATGGTCAGGCCGCGGTCGGGGCCGGCGCCAAGCAGTGCGCAAAGCTGGTTGCGCGTCAACTGCATCGACTCTTCGATTTGCAGCAACTCGAAGCGCGCCTCGGGCAAGGCGGCTTCGGCCTGGCGCAACTCGACGTTGGTATCAAGGCCTGCCGCGACGCGGTCGCTGGTCAGCTTGAGGATGTCCTGGCGCTGCTTGATCGAGGCCAGAACGACGTCGTGCAGCAGGTACAGCCTTTCAAGCTCGAACCAGGCGCGCGTCACCGAGGTGGCAAGCGCGAGCCTGGCCGCCTCGCGATCAGCGCTTGCTGCCATTGCGCTGGCGTTGGCCGCTTCGATCGCGCTGCGATTTTTTCCCCAGAAATCGAGGTCCCAGCTGAAGTCGACGCCAATCGACGACGTCGTGTAGACGCCACCGCCCAAGGGCGGCGGGTAAAGATAGTTGGAGCTGAACCTGTCGCGCTGCGCCGACGCCGCGACATCAAGGCCAGGCGCGGCCGCCCCACGGGCAAGTTCGGCAGTCGCATTGGCCGCGGCCAAGCGGGCTTGCGCAGCTCGTAGCGACGGGTTGCCGCTTATCGCCTCGGTGATCAGCGCATTGAGCTCGACATCGCCATAGACCGTCCACCAGTCGCTTTTCGGCCATGGCGCGCTGTGACTGACGCCGGCAAAGCTGGCGTCGGTCTTAAGCGTCGTGGCATCGACCAGTTGACTTGATGGCACGATGCCGCTGGCGCAGCCGGAAAGCAGCACGGCGGTCGCCAAGGCGGCGAAGACGGCAAGGGCGCAGCTGGCCAGAAATGCAGCGACGTCGCCCCTCAGATAGGGACTGGAGCAGATCGAGGGTTGGATGGATTTCATGTTTTTTGTGGTGCCGGCTGCAATGACGCGGCGCTGGCTTGCGCCTTGGCGTGGCCTGCGCACTCCGAGGCGTTTTCGAGCATGCGACGCAAAAGCCCTTTGAGCAGTTCGACTTCTTCTGCCGAGAAACCGGCAAGGTGTCGGTTCATGACGCGGATCATGACTTTGGGCAACTGGTCGGCGAGCACCTGGCCGCTTGGCGTCAGGGCAAGGTGCACGACCCTGCGGTCGTCTTCGGATCGGGTGCGAACGACGAACCCCTTGGCTTCCAGCCGATCGAGCATGCGTGTCATCGAACTGGTGTCGCAGGCGGCCTCGCGCGAGAGTTCGGCGGCGGTATCGCCGCGCGCCGTGGCGATCATGAGGAGGATGCTCCACTGGTCGTGAGACACGTCAAAATCGACCAGTTCGCGATCGACCGCCATTGTCAGCGCTGCACGCACGCGCTTGATCAGGTAGCCAACGCTCTCGTCTAAGCGATAGTCGCTGGCCTTGGAGACGCTCGGAATGGGAAAGCTGGGTGAAGAATCCATGACGGGCCAATGCATTGCAGAAGCAGGAATTTACTTGCTACTGCAGTAATTGGCCAATCAGTATTTGTAATGGCTGCTATAACTGAAACGGATACCACACTACCCATGTGGTAATTGTAGTTATAGCGTCAGACCGTGCGCTGCTCGCGGTCCTTCCTGTTTTGTGCCTCGATGTTGGCACGCGCGTCAAGCCACTGCTGATCGCTCCAGTTGCGCAGCTCATAGAAATTGCCGCCGGTAGCGAGCCCCTGCGCGCCGTCCATCGCCATCGTTTCGCCGGTCAACCATCGGCAGCCGTCGCTCATGAGGAACGTGGCGAGGTTTTGGAGTTCATCGAAAGTCCCGCACCGCCCCATCGGATTGGCGGCGGCGGTGCGCGATCCCGGGGCTTCGCCCGGGTTGAGGCGCTTGCTCATGCCCTCCGTCGGGATCTCGCCCGGCGCGATGGCGTTCAATCTGATGCCGTAGCGGCCCCATTCCGACGCCAGCGATTGCGTCATCGCCTGAATCGCCGATTTGCTCATCGCCGAGGGCACGACGAACGGGCCGCCGTTTCGCACCCAGGTCACGATGATCGACACCACGTCGCCGGGGACGCGCGCTGCGATCCAGCGCTTGCCCACCGCGTGCGTCACGTAGAACGTGCCGTGCATGACGATGTTGGCGATGGCGTCGAAACCGCGCGGCGACAAATCTTCGGTTCGCGAGATGAAGTTTCCGGCGAGATCGGAAGAGCGTCGTGTAGGGA
>CAJCIC010000004.1 GCA_903970185.1 Gammaproteobacteria bacterium | reverse complement strand
ATTGCCGTGGCGCCCACGGGCAACTCGGTGTACATCACGAATTCCACGGCCAACACGGTGTCGTCATACGGCGTAGACCCCGCAACCGGAGCGCTGACGCTGACCGGAACAGTCCCCGCGGGAGGGACACCCTTGCAAATCGTGGTCGACCGCTCCGGACGATTTGCCTACGTTGGCAACCTGCAAGGCGATGATATTTCGGTCTTTTCGATCGATCCGGTGACCGGCGTGCTAAGCGCCGCCGCATCGCCTGCAGCGACAGGTGCCGCGCCCATCTCCCTGGTGGTGATCGATCACTAGCACCGGACGCGCAAAGCGCTCTGCGGCAGCGTGGCGAACGAAGAGGCGACAGGTGCGCGAGACTGGGGTCTACGGGCTGCGCAGGCGAAAGCGCTGCAGCTTGCCGGTCTCGGTGCGCGGCAACTCGCGGCAGAACTCGATCGCGCGCGGATACTTGTAAGGCGCGATGCGCGCCTTCACAAAATCCTGCAAGTCTTTCACAAGACCCTCGCTCGGACTGGCCTTCTCTTTCAGGATGACAAACGCCTTGACGATCTGGCCGCGCTCTTCATCGGCGATGCCAACCACGCCGCAGTCGGCCACGGCCTCGTGCGTCATCAGAATCGATTCGACCTCAGGTCCGGCGATGTTGTAGCCCGCAGACACGATCATGTCGTCGGTGCGCGCCTGATAGAAATAATAGCCGTCGTCATCGACCGTGAAGGCATCCCCCGTGAGGTTCCATCCGTCTCTGACGTAGTTGGCCTGACGTGGATCGTCGAGATAGCGGCAGCCCGTAGGCCCCTTGACTGCGAGGCGGCCGATGACGTTGGTGCCAAGCGGGCGCATGTCGGCATCAACGATCATGGCGCGATAGCCTGGCACGACCTTGCCGATCGCGCCTCGTCGAACGGCAGCCCCGGCAGACGAGATGAAGATGTGCATCATCTCGGTACTGCCGATGCCATCGATCATTTCGATGCCGGTGACGTCTTTCCACAGCACGCGGGTCGCATCGGGCAACGCTTCGCCTGCCGAGACGGATTTCGCGAGGCTTGGCAGCAGCGATGCGTCCTTCGTCGAGCCGCGCGCCTTGAGCAGGAGTGCCATCTGGCGATAGAAGGTCGGGGCGGTAAAGCAGATCGTAGCGCGGCTTCGTATGAGGGCGTCGATCAGAAGTTCGGGCGTGAGCCTCTCGATGAGCAGAACGGCCGCGCCGACGCGCAGCGGGAAACACAATTGGCCGCCAAGGCCGAAGGTGAAGGCAATCGGCGGCGTGCCGCAAAAGAGATCCGCTTGCACGGGCTTTAGCACATGCCTTGAAAACGTATCGCACATCGCCAGCACGTCGCGATGAAAATGCGCCGCGGCCTTCGGCTCGCCGGTTGTACCCGAAGTGAAGGCGAGCATGCAGACATCGTCGGCGCGCGTTCTGACGTTGCGATAGCGCGTCGGTGCGGCAGCGATCATGGCCTCAAGGCCGTCCTTGTCCTGGCCCCGGTTAAAGCACACGATGCGTTTCAGGCTTGGCGCGAACGTCGCTTGTTCGCGGTCCATGCACTGGTGCAATTCACTTGCAAGTGCGTCATCACAGATGGCGAGTTCGACCTGGGCCTTGTCGATGACTTTTTTCAGCTCGCGCGCGCGCAACAGCGGCATGGTCGGCACTGCCACGAGTCCAGCCTTCATCGCGCCAAGCCAGAGGGCCGCGAACATCGGATGGTTGGCCGAGCGCAGAAGCACGCGGTTACCCGGCACGAGGCCAAGCGTTCCTGACATGACGTTGGCGATGCGATTGGCCTGCGCCTCGAGTTGCGCATAGGTGGCAAACACGGGCGTGCCATCGATGAGCATGCCGACGGCGCGATTGCCGCCGCGGCCCTCGCGCACATGAACATCGACGAGCTGATCAGCGCAATTGAGCATCTCCGGATATTTCACGTCGGCGATGTCGAAGGCGAATTCGGGCCACATCGCGCGCGCAGGCAGGTGATCGCGCACGAACGTGTCCACATGCGGACTTTTTTGCATAAGGTCCCCTTGCCGTCGTTGGGGTCGTCGCCTGGCTACGAAATGCTGTCCGAGAGAAACTCGAGTGAGCGGCCGCGCGCAAGCGCCGCTGACTTTTGATGGTACATCGGCCGCGCCCAGCAATTAAAGCCATGATCGGCGTCGTCATACACATCAATGGTCGCATCGTGATGACCGGCGAAGGCGTCCTTCACGGCTTTCACCACCTCCGCGGGAATGTGTGTGTCAAGGCCGCCGAAGTGGAACAGCATCGGCACCGTGATCTTGGGAACCAGATCGAGGTTCGCGTTGACACCGCCTGGGTAATAGCAAACGGCGGCGTCGGCACCGGCGTTTGCGGCGGCGAGAAAAGCGTAGCGGCCGCCCATGCAGTAGCCCACCGCCGCAACCTTGCCCGTGACTTCGGGCATGGCCTTGAGTGTCTCGATCGTCGAGCGGATGTCATGCACGCCTTCGTTGCCGTCCATCTTCTGTGCGAATTCCATGCCGTTCTTGAATCCGTCGGCGTCGTAGCCGAGTTCGACGCGCGGCTTGATGCGCCAGAACATGTCAGGCGCGAGCACGACAAAGCCATCGCTTGCGTACTGGTCGGCGACACCCTGGATATGTGCGTTGACGCCGAAGATTTCCTGAATCAGGACGATGCCCGGACCCTTGCCGGTGGGTGGCAGCGACAGGTAGCCGCCAAATTCCTTCTGGTCATGGGACTTGATCGAGATCCATTTGCCGCTCATATCGTTGCCTCGCAATATCAATGTTGAAAAAAGCTTCAGTCGCCCTCGAATTTCGGAGCGCGCCTGGCTGCGAAAGCATCATACGCGCGCCGAAAGTCCTGCGTTTGCATGCAAATTGCCTGGGCTTGCGCCTCGGCTTCAAGCGCCTGTTCGAGCGTCATCGACCACTCCTGATGCAGCATGGTCTTGGTCATGGCGTGGCCAAAGGTCGGGCCTTGAGCCAGTGACTTGGCGAGCTCGGTGGCAGCACCCAGGGCATCGTCTTCGACCACACGATTATAAAAGCCCGAGGCCAGGCCCTCGCTGGCATCGAAGCTTCGCCCGGTGTAGAGCAGATCGCTGGCGCGGCCCTGGCCAATCAGGCGCGGCAAGAGGGTGCACGCGCCCATGTCGCAGCCGGCCAGGCCCACGCGCGTAAAGAGGAACGCACAGCGCGCCGTGGCATCGGCGATGCGCATGTCAGCGGCGAGCGCGATCATCGCCCCTGCGCCCGCGCACACGCCCGCGACGGCGGCGATGACGGGTTGCGGGCACTGCCGCATGGCAAGCACCAGTGCGCCCGTCTTGCGCGTGAATTGCAGCAACTCGGGCATGGCCATGTCAAGCAGCGGCGCAATGATATCGTGGACATCTCCACCCGAGGAGAAATTGCCACCGGCGCCGCTGATGACCACCGCCTTGACGTCGCTGGCATGCTTGAGCGAGGCAAACAGTTCGACCAGCTCGGCATACGAGTCGAAGGTCAGCGGGTTCTTGCGTTCCGGCCGGTTCAGCGTGATGGACGCGACGCGGCTCTCGCTATCGATATCGAGAAGGACATGTTTTGCGGCGAAGTCGGCGCCAAGCCTTCTATCGGCAATAAAGGGTGAGGGCATGGAAGGACTCCAGAAGGCGCGCCTCGCGCGTGACGCGCGTGAATCGCGAGCAAAAAAAAAGGAGGTCCGAGGACCTCCTTCTTACGTTCTGTCGAGCAGGGAAACCCTGCAGTCGATTAGAACGAGGTGCGAACACCCAGCGAAACACCCGACACCGACTCACCCGCAACCGGGCCGGGGCCGTAGGCGTTCAGCGAGAACGCATAACCACCCGAGTTGTTGATGCGGGCAGCGATCGCGTACATCGCGGTGCGCTTCGACAGGTTATACACGTAGCCGACACCGAACATGTTGGCGTGCGAACCGGACAGATAATCCTGGCCGTTGGCATGCGCATAGTTCAGGCGCAGTTCACCTTGACCGAGCGGAACCGAAGCGCCGACCGAGTAGATGTCCGTGCCGTACTGCTCGGGATACGCATCGACCGAAGACTCCTGATAGAAGAAGTCAGGCTTCACGAATCCGAAGTCATACGAGACTGCCAAGTTGGTGGTGTGAACACCGCCAGCACCCAGCTCGGTTTGGCTTGCCGAGGTGGTCGGTTGCATCGACAGATAAGCCGTAGCGATACCGGCGTAGAGCGGGCCGTTCTGGTAACCGACGTTCACGCCAGCATAGTCGCCGTTGTCGCTGACGTCCTGGCCGGTTTCCGAACGCAGGCCGGTCGGGTTGTTACCCAGGGCGTAGGTGGCTTGCAGGAAGAAGCCGCCGAGCGTGTTGGGCGTCAGGTAAGAAACGCCGTTCGATGCGCGAACTGCGGTTGCACCCATCGCGCCTTGGGTCACGATCAGGAAGCTTGCAACTTCGGCGATACCGTTATAGCCAAACGGATCGGTGTTCGCCGAGTTCCAGAAGGTCGGCACATAGTCGCGGCCGATACGCAGTTCACCCCAACGGTCGGAGAGCAAGCTCACCGTGGAACGACGATTGAACGTCAGTCCGCCGCCGCCGGTTGCCGCACCGGGGAACGTTGCGCCATTACCCGTGCTGGTCGTGAGCCCGGCGCCGTCGTTGGTGTTAATGCCTGCTTCGAGCCAGAAACCGGCTTTCAGTCCGCCACCGAGGTCCTCCGTACCGCGAAAGCCCAGGCGCGACGAATTGATACCACTGTTATCCATGAACGTGCGTGCGCCTTCCGGATTGCCACCTGCGGTGATGTGCGTGATGTTGGTGTCCACAACACCGAACAGCGTCACGCTACTTTGCGCTTGGGCGGTACCGGCGAACGCGCCGAGCACGGCCGCTGCGATGACGAGTTTTTTCATTCAATATCTCCAAAAGTTTGTCGTGCGTGCGGCAAGGTGACTAGCGGAAACTCCTTGCCCCGAACTCTTACCGGCCTTGACAGCCTGTTGGTTAAGAAGTCAGGTTAGATTTCACCAAAGATCGGTGGTACCCGCAAACATTTGCGACTTCGGGAGGCCAAATGGTTGAATGTTTGTGGTGTTTGCGCAACATGAACTCGTCCGCTCGACAAGATGGCGCGAAGAAGCCTGAAATGCGTCCTTCGCCCGCGCCGCGAGCTAGAATCAATTTCCGCACTTGAGCAGGCTCAATTCCGATGCAAACCCTCGTCGATCAGCTGATTTCCGATGCCGACAATGCGCTAAGAACGCTGACCGGCGCGCTGCCGGCGAGGCGGCCAACGCCACAGCCCTCCACCGTCGAAGAAGAGCCGCTCGCGCTGCTCGAGGGCGAGCGACGCCACGCTGCCGCGCTGATGCGCGTCGATCATGTCGGCGAGGTTTGTGCGCAGGCGCTCTATCACGGTCAGGCGCGCGCGGCGCAAAGCGACAGGCTGCGCGCGCATTTTCGCGATGCGGCCCTCGAAGAGGGAGACCATCTCGCCTGGACGCGAGAGCGCCTGGCCGAACTTGGCGGCCGGCCCAGCCTGCTTAATCCCCTGTGGTATGCGGGTGCCTTCGCGCTTGGCGTTCTTGCCGGCCGCGCAGGCGATCGCGTCAGCCTGGGCTTTGTCATGGAGACCGAGGCGCAGGTCGAGCAGCACTTGAAGAGTCATCTCGAACGGCTGCCCAAGGCCGATCACGCGTCGCGCGCCGTGCTAGAAGCCATGAGCGAAGACGAGGCCCGTCATGGATCTCGCGCCCGCGCCGAGGGCGGCCGCGAGCTGCCCGCGCCGGTTCGCGCGGCAATGCGCGCCGCAGCGCGCGTGATGACCGCGACTGCCTACTGGCTCTAGCTCGAAAGCACCTTCTCGCGCACTTCGAAGCTGTGCGTGAGCGTGGCGGTCTTGGCGAGCATGATCGACGCCGAGCAGTACTTGTCGTGCGAGAGCTGGATGGCGCGAGCCACCAGGTCGTGCTTGACGTTGCTGCCAGTGACGATGAAGTTGAAGTGGATCCTCGTGAACACCTTGGGATCCTCCTTGGCGCGCTCGGCTTCGATCTCGACTTCGCAATCGACGATGTCCTGGCGCGCGCGGCGCAAAATCAGTACGACGTCATATGCCGTGCAGCCGCCTGTGCCAAGCAGGACGATTTCCATCGGCCGCGGCGCAAGGTTGCGCCCGCCGATGCTGTCTCCAGGGGCACCGTCCATGCGCACCCGGTGACCGGTTTCGGTTATCGCTTCAAACGTCATGTTGCTGGTCGTCTCGGTGTCGACGGGGCCAAGCCAGCGCACGGTTGATTTCATCGCTATTTCTTGCCTTGCCAAAGGGAATGCCAGTGTAGCGATTCGCATGAAATCCCGCCGGCCTTGGCCCTAAGCCCGGAAATCGCTGTCGCAGCAATCTTTATAACAACCAGTTATCTTTTAACCATACCTATAAGTATCTAATCTGATTGAGATTTAGTTGTGTGTTGTGAAAATGATGCGCAGACTTTGGAAAATAGTGTCAATGCCCGATAAAAGTTTTTGCGCTGCACAAGGAGTTGTCCTATACTCAATTCAAGTCGGGACAAAGCAAGGAAAGTGTTGGTGCTGGGTCCCATGCCGGTGTCTCCTCCACCCTCCTCCTTTGGTGGATTTAGCCCGAGCCCTTCAAGGCTCGGGCTTTTTTTTGACCGGGCGCCCGGCTTGACGCTAAGCCCCTGAATTCGTTACTATCGAAGGCTTTTCCGCGTGCTGCCGCACGGAGAGCCCGCGGGCACAAGTGGGGCGGCAGCCGCTTTACATCGGGTACCGATTCGCCTTGACGCGATGTCGGCCTTTTATCAAGGACGTTTATGAAGACCTTTTCCGCCAAACCTCACGAGGTGCAGCGTGACTGGTTTGTCATTGACGCGACAGACAAAGTATTGGGACGTGTGGCCAGTGAAGTCGCACGCCGTCTGCGCGGCAAGCACAAGCCGGAGTTCACGCCCCACGTTGACACGGGTGATTTCATCATCATCGTCAATGCTGCGCGTCTGCGCGTGACCGGCAACAAGTCGCACGACAAGAAGTATTACCGCCACTCGGGATATCCGGGCGGCATCAGTGAAACCAATTTCGAAAAAATGCAGTCGCGCTTTCCGGGGCGTGCCCTGGAAAAGGCGGTCAAGGGCATGTTGCCCAAGGGCCCGCTCGGTTACGCCATGATCAAAAAGCTCAAGGTCTATGCCGAGGCGACGCATCCGCACACTGCGCAGCAACCGAAGGCGCTCGAGGTCAACGCATGATCGTCAATTACGGCAACTACAACTACGGCACGGGACGGCGCAAGAGCGCCGTCGCGCGCGTTTTCATCAAGAGCGGCAGCGGCAAGATTGTCGTCAACGGCAAGCCCGTCGATGATTATTTCGCGCGCGAAACCGGGCGCATGATCGTGCGCCAGCCGCTTGATCTCACCAACCATGGCACGTCCTTCGACATTCTGGTCAATGTCCACGGCGGTGGCGAATCAGGCCAGGCCGGCGCCGTGCGCCATGGCATCACGCGCGCGTTGATCGACTTTGATGCGACGCTCAAGCCAACGCTCTCGAAAGCCGGGCTCGTCACGCGTGATGCGCGCGAAGTCGAGCGCAAGAAAGTCGGTTTGCACAAGGCGCGTCGCCGGAAGCAATTCTCCAAGCGCTAATTCCGTAGCAGGCAGCAACCCGCGCCCCCGGAGCATGCGCACCGCGGGGCGTTTTTTTTGTGACCGTTGCGTGCGCATGCGCGCAAGTCAGGCGATGGCCGACAGGTACAATCGACCCGTTTCGCGTGACATTTGACACATAGGACGCCCGCATGATCGACATCGGCATCGTCGGCGGCACCGGCTACACCGGTGTCGAACTGCTGCGCCTGCTCGCCCAGCATCCCAAGGCACGGCTGCGCGTGATCACCTCGCGAAGCGAAGCCGGCATGCCCGTGGCCGAGATGTTCCAGTCGTTGCGCGGACGTCTTGAGCTTGCCTTCTCGGACGCAGGTAGCGACGAGCTCAAGGACTGCGACGTGGTGTTTTTTGCGACGCCCCACGGCGTTGCCATGTCGCAGGCGCGCGCGCTTCTTGATGCCGGCGTCAGGCTGATCGATCTTGCGGCTGACTTTCGCATCAAGGACGTCGACGTCTTCACGCAGTGGTACGGCATGCGGCACAGCGAGCCTGAGCTGCTCGCCGAGGCCGTCTATGGCTTGCCTGAAATCAACCGCGACGCGATCAGGACTGCGCGCCTCGTGGGGTTGCCTGGCTGTTATCCGACCGCCATGCAACTCGGCTTCGCGCCTCTTCTCGCGCATGCAAATCCGTTGGTTGACGAAAGCCATCTCATCGCCGATTGCAAATCGGGAGTCTCGGGTGCGGGAAAGAAGGCCGAGATCGGCAATCTGCTTGCCGAGACCTCGGACAGTTTTCGCGCGTACGGCATCAAGGGTCACCGGCATCATCCCGAAACCGTGCAGGGGCTCAACGCCATCGCCAAGCGCCCTGTCGGCTTGATTTTCACCCCGCATCTGCTGCCCATCATCCGCGGCATCCACGCGACGCTTTACGCACGGCTTTTGCCCCATCAGCTCGAGCTCGACGCCCAGATGCTTTATGAGGACTTCTACGCGGAATCGGCATTTGTCGATGTCATGCCCCCCGGAAGCATTCCGGAGACCCGCTCGGTCAGGGGGTCGAACTACATGCGCATCGCGCTTTACCGGCCTGCCGAGGGCGACACGCTCGTGATCCTCGTCGTCGAGGACAATCTGGTCAAAGGCGCATCCGGGCAGGGCGTGCAAGTCATGAACCTGATGTTCGGCTTTCCCGAGACGCTTGGCCTCACGCAGATTGCGTTGTCGCCATGACGCGAGGGCAGCGCCTGTGAAATTCAAGCTCATGCGGCGCCGCATGTCGATCAGTGCGCCACGCATGACGGTGAAGACCCACGTGCCCTGGCCGCTGCGCATCGCCGTCGGTATCGTGGTGCTTGCGCTGGCGTTCGCGCTCGGTCTTTTCCTGTACGAATCGGGCAAGGATTTCGCAGGCTTTGGCCGCCCGCTGAAGGACGAGGTGGTGCGCTTGCGTGCTGAAAATTCCGAGTTGCGCGAGGAGTCCACGCGTCTTAAGGACGCCGCCACGGCGGCACAGTCCAGGCTTGAAATTGAAAAATCGACGCAGGCCGAACTCGGCACGCAGATCCGCTCGCTCGAACTTGAGAATGCGAAGCTGAAGGACGATGCCGCGTTCTTTGAGAACTTATCCTCAAGCACGCCGCAGGCGGGCGTGGCCATCAAGCGCCTCGAGGTCAGGCCTGACGCCGTGCCAGGCCAGTTCCACTATCGCATCCTGGTGACTCAGGGCGGCGGTGCCGAGCATGAATTCACAGGGGATTTACAACTACTCGTGACCCTGCAGGAGGGGGGCAAAGCTGCTATGATGAATTTGCCTGACCCGAGTGCGGCAAGCGATCCGAAGGCCTTTCAGATCAGCTTCAGGTTCTTCAAACGCCTCGAGGGTACGTTCAAGGCGCCCGCAGGCGCAGTCGTCAAACAGGTCGAGGCCCGCATTCTGGAACGCGGTGCCGTGCGCAGCCAACAGTCGGTTGCGGTCAGTTAGGCCGCTGCTTTGAATTTGAACCATTCGAGAGACCATCATGTTCGGATCCAAACCCGGTGCAAAGAATACGATTGACAGCCTGATTGGCATCACGACCCGGATCGAAGGCGATATTCACTTTGTCGGCGGCTTGCGTATCGACGGCCACGTCAAGGGCAACGTCATTGCCGATGACGAGCAATCAAGCATGCTCGTGATCAGCGAGCATGCGCGCGTCGATGGCGCAATCGTTGCGAACCATCTGGTTGTCAACGGCACGATTACGGGGCCGGTCTATGCAAGTGACCTGCTCGAATTGCAGCCCAAGGCCAAGGTGTCGGGCGACTTGCGCTATCGTGCGCTGGAAATGCACCACGGTGCGATAATCGACGGCACGCTGACCCACGTCGACGAAGAGGATCGCCCGGGCCTGAAGCTTGCGGCGAGCAATGGCTAGGCCCTTGAATTCGGGCTTGCTGTGCCCAATTGGATGAAATGCACGAAGGAAATGCCATGAATGCTATTGCTGAAATGCCCGCCGCGCTGGTCTTTACCGACTCGGCGGCAGCCAAGGTGAAGGAACTGATTGACGAGGAAGGCAACCCCGAGCTCAAGCTTCGGGTGTTCGTCCAGGGCGGTGGCTGCTCCGGATTCCAGTACGGCTTCACCTTTGACGAAATCAGCAATGAAGACGACACCGCGATGGTCAAAAATGGCGTCACGCTGCTGATCGACTCGATGAGCTATCAGTATCTTGTTGGCGCCGAGATCGATTACAAGGACGACCTCGAAGGCGCCCAGTTCGTGATCAAGAACCCCAACGCGACCACGACGTGTGGTTGCGGATCGTCATTCTCCGTCTAGCGGTCGTGCCAAGGGCGCTTGGCACATTCAAAGCGGTGGTTTAAAGGTCCTGCAGTTCGGGACCTTTTTTCATGCGCCCGGCGCGACGCCGGGGCGCTCCTAGGCCGGATAAAGCGCGCCGAGTACGCGGCCCCCGCGCGCGCCCGTCACGCCTGGCCGATTGCCCGGCTCGCGTGCAAGAAAACGGGCACCCAACCATGCGAATGCCGCGGCCTCGACCTGCTCGGGAGGAATTCCCATCGATGCGCTCGAGACGACCTGCACGGCACGAGCCAGCCGGCTAGCGAGTGCGCGCTCGATGCGCCCTGCCAGATCGGCATTGTGCGCGCCGCCGCCAGAAAGAATCACGCGCGCCACCTGCGCGATCTCGCTGGCCAGACCCTCTGCGATGGTCTCGGCCGTGAATTGCGCAAGCGTCGCCTGCACATCCTCGCGAGGAAGCTGGCCAATGCCTTCTAGGCGCCGGGCTAGCCACTGCGCGCTGAAATGATCGCGGCCGGTGCTTTTGGGCGGCGGCTTTGCCAGCCACGGATCATCGAGGAGTCGCCTGAGCAGGTCCTGGTTGATCCTGCCGCGTGCCGCCAGTGCGCCATCGCGATCAAAGGGGCCTCCATGTTCTAGCTGATACCACGCGTCCAGATAGACATTGCCAGGCCCCGTATCCCATCCGCGCACAGGCCCGTCATTCTGATTCACGCCCGCTGGCAGGTCCGAGATGTTGGCCATGCCACCGAGATTGACCACGGCGCGATGTTCATGCGCGCTGCCAAAGACGGCGGCATGAAATGCCGGCACGAGGGGCGCACCCTGGCCCCCTGCGGCAACATCGCGGCTTCTGAAATCGCAAATGACGTCGATGCCGATCAATTCTGCAAGCCGCGCAGGTGCATTGAGCTGGATCGTATAGCCCAGTTCGGGTCGATGTCTCACGGTTTGCCCGTGCACGGCAACGGCACGAATCGCCCTGGGTGCGATGTCGATGTGCTCGAGCATGGCGAGGACCACGCCCGCATAGTGTTCTGCGAGCTGGTTGGCGGCAAGCGCGGCGCTGTCAAGTTCGCAAGGCGCGCTTGCTTGCAGTGAAAGCAGGCGTGACTTGAGCTCGTCTGGAAAAGGGCGGTGCAGGTGGCTGACGATGGCAAGGCCTGAGCCATCGACCGTCGCCAGGACGGCGTCGGCGCCGTCAAGGCTGGTGCCGGACATGACCCCGACCAGCTGCAGGGGTTCAAGCGTGGCAGGAGATGCCATCGGCACCAAACGGGCTAGGTCGACTTGTCCGCAACAAGCACCGACGCGTCGATCTGGCGCATGCGCACGATCGCCGCATTTACGGGCGCGGTATTGCGATGGAACGCGGCCAGCTCTTCGCCTGCAACCGGTGTTGCATCGGGCATGGCCACATGCAGCGGGTCCTTGGCCACGCCGCTGATGCGAAATTCGTAATGAAGGTGCGGGCCGGTTGCCCAGCCGGTCATGCCGACATAGCCAATGACGTCGCCTTGTGCGACCGATTGCCCAGGCCTTAGGCCGCGCGCGAATGCGGACAGGTGCCCATAAAGTGTCGAATAGACGCCCTGATGCCTGATTTCGATGGCGTTGCCATAGCCCGTCTGCTGGCCGACAAATTTCACCACGCCGTCAGCCGTGGCGCGTACCGGTGTTCCCATCGGTGCGGCGTAATCAATGCCGGTGTGCCACTTCCAGATGTTGAGAATGGGATGCACGCGACCGCCAAAGCCGCTGCTAATGCGGGTGAACTGCAGGGGCGCGCGCAGGAAGGCGCGACGCAGGCTGCGCCCATCGCTGCCGTAATAGTTGCCGGCCTGACCTTTTGGCTGGTACCAGACCGCGTCGTGGCTTTTGCCGGCGACAACGAACTCGACTGCGAGTACGCGGCCGGCATGAACCATCTGGCCATCGTGGTAGTAGCCCTCGAAGACAACGCGAAAACGGTCGCCGCGGCGCAGATCGCGATAGAAGTCGATGTCACCGGAAAAGATGTCCGCGATCTGGCTCGCGATGGCGTCCGGAACGCCGGCGGCGTCGGTGGCCGCAAAAAGTGAGGTCGCGATTTCGCCTTCACGCATCTCAACGCTGCGCTTGTTGGGCGCCAATTCTTCGCGGGCGACAAAGCCGTCACCCGCGCGCTCGACGATCAAGCTCGCAAAGGCGCCTGCAGCAAGGGCATCGCTGCCGTTGGCTTGCGACTCGTCATAGGTCAGGCGATGCAAAAGGCCGTGGTCGTCGGTCACAGCAGAGATCGTGCGGCCGGGGCGCAGCTGGTAGAGCGCGCGCGCTGCCGCTGACGAACGCATGAAATTTTCAGCGGCACTGTCAAGAACGCCAAGGCGCGTCAGGAGCGTGCCAAGCGTATCGCCCAGAGCGACACGTTCCTCGTGGTGATACAAGGCCGGCGCGAAATCCAGCGCCACGACCTGTGTTGCGAGCGAGGGCGGGGCGAGTGCGACTTCGACCTGATAGGCGGGAACGAGCGCCGCATCAGGGGCAAGCGGCGCGAAGCCGAAGGCTGCAACGACGCCGAAAACCGGGAACAGCAAAAGGAGGGCGAGCGCGCGTGCGCGGTGCGGGTGGCTACGGCGCAACGCACGCTGACGGGCGTAAAGACCGATGCTGCAAAGGTAGGCGGTGTGGCGAGCTGACGCGAGAAATGAACTGAGCATGCCTTAGGCTAGAATCAAGCGGGGCTGGAAGAAATCCGAAGTGAACGCGAGTGCGTCGCTGCGAGAATCAGAAGGCGCACGACACGCCCCACCATCTCGATCGGGGCAGTGTAGCATGCAGAAAAAACCGCCCCGGCAGGCGCGGGCAGCACGTGCGCCGGGGTCGATGCCAGCGGGCGTGTGTTAAGTAAAGCTACCCATCCATGAGTACCCTTGAAGGCGCAGTGCCGAATCATCTAGCACCACTACCAGCCGAAAATGCGGACGTCGCAGAAGCCCTTGAGATCATCAAGCGTGGCGCCGACGAACTGATTCTCGAATCGGACCTGATCGCCAAGCTCAACCGGCACACACAGGGCGGTGCCCCGCTGCGCATCAAGTTCGGCTGCGATCCGACCGCGCCGGATTTGCATCTTGGCCATTCGGTGGTGTTCAACAAGATGCGCCAGTTCCAGGATCTCGGCCATACGGTGATCTTTCTGATTGGCGATTTCACGGCGATGATCGGTGATCCGTCCGGTCGCAATGCGACCCGCCCGCCGCTGTCGCGCGAGCAGATCGAGGCCAATGCAAAAACCTACCTCGAGCAGTGCGGCAAGGTACTCGATCGCGACCGCACCGAAGTGCGCTATAACTCGGAGTGGTCTGACGCACTGGGTGCGCGCGGCATGATCACGCTGTCGGCGAAATACACCCTGGCGCGCATGCTCGAGCGCGACGATTTCACCAAGCGCTTCAAGGGCAATGTACCGATCTCGATCCACGAGCTGCTCTATCCCCTGATGCAAGGCTACGATTCGGTCGCCTTGAAATCCGATCTCGAGCTTGGCGGCACCGATCAGAAATTCAATCTTCTTGTCGGTCGCGAACTGCAGCGCGATTATGGCCAGGAAGCGCAGTGCATCCTGACCATGCCGCTTCTGGTCGGCCTCGATGGTGTCGAGAAGATGTCCAAATCCAAGAACAACACCATCGGCATCACGGATCCCGCCAACGACATGTTCGGCAAGCTGATGTCGATCTCCGACACGCTGATGTGGCAGTATTTCGAACTGCTGTCGTTCAAGTCGCGAAGCGAGATCGCCGCCTTGCGCGATCAAGTCAGCACGGGTCGGAATCCTCGCGATGCAAAGGTCACGCTCGCCCTTGAGATCGTCGCGCGCTATCACGGCAGCCGTGCGGCCGAAGCTGCGCGCGAGCATTTCGAGCACATGAGCCGCGGTGGCATACCCGATGAGATCCCCCTGGTGAAGGTCGCAGGCGCGCCCATCGGCATTGGCCAGCTGCTAAAACAGTCGGGGCTCGTGCCCTCAAGTGGCGAGGGCTTGCGCAATGTCGAGCAGGGGGGTGTCAAGATCAACGGCGAAGTCATCACTGATCGTGGCTTGAAGCTTGACGCCGGTGAAATGCTGGTCCAGGTCGGCAAGCGCCGGTTTGCGCGAGTGATTCTGAGCTAGCGCAATTGGACCTGGCGATGACTCTTGCCGCGAGCGTCAATTGATCGCCCTGATCCAGCGCGTTCTGAGAGCGGAAGTCGAAATCGGCGGCCAGAGCCACGCGCGAATCGGCGCAGGGATCCTGGCTTTGGTGTGCGCAGAAACCGGTGACGACGCCAAGGATGCCGTCGCGCTCGCACGCAAGACCATCGCCTTGCGAATTTTCAGCGACGAGCAAAAGCGCATGAACCGCAGCCTGATTGACGAGCGCCTGGCCTTGCTCGCCGTGCCGCAATTCACCCTCGCCGCAGATACGCGCCATGGCCGGCGTCCGAGTTTTGCCAGGGCCTGCGCGCCGGAACTGGCCAAGTCGCTGTTTGGCCGCTTCGTTGATGCCGCCCGGGATGAGGGGGCAGCGCTTGCGACGGGCGTGTTTGGTGCAGACATGCAGGTTGCGCTGGTCAACGACGGCCCGGTCACGTTCTGGCTGCAGTGCGGGGGTTCCCAATTGAAAGAGGCCAAGTGAGTCCTGGCGACGACGGCGCGCCCTCGGTGCAGGGCACGGGATCTGCGCTCCCCGCGGGAATTCCGGGCGTTGACGCCAAGGCGCCCACGCCAATCAAGGTCTCGATGGCCGAGGCCGTGCGCCTTGCCGTCGAGCATTTCGAGCGCGGGCGACGACCGCAGGCCGAGTCGGTGGCCCTTGAGATCCTTGCCGTCGAGCCCGAACAGCCCGACGCGCTGCACATTTGCGGTGCCTTGGCCCATCTCGCCGGAAAAAATGGCCTCGCGCTCGCGCTGCTTGAGAAAGCCTGCCGCCTGCAGCCAGGCAACGCCCAGGTCCATTACAACCTCGGTGTCGTCTACCAGGCAATCAAGCGCGAGGACGACGCCTGCGCCTGCTATCGCAGCGCGTTGAAACTCACGCCCTCGCACGCTGGCGCACTGCAAAATCTCGGCAATATCTGTCTTTTTCGGGAAGAATTCGCCGAGGCAGAACGCTGTTATGCAACCGGCCTGTCGTTTGCGCCCGACTCGGAGATCCTCCTGCTCGCCCTGGGCATGTGCTACACGGCACAGCGCAGGCTCGCCGAGGCCGGGCCGTTTTATCGGCGCGCGCTCGCGCGCGCACCAGACAGCCCGCAGATCCAGTGGGAAGCGGGACAGTACGCGTTGCTCACGGGCGATTTCGTCCTGGGCTGGCGCCTCTACGAGGCACGATTTCCGGCGGGCGACCAGTGCAAGGTCTGGCGCTACCCGTTCCCGTTTCCCCCGTGGGAGGGCGAGGATCTCGCGGGCAAGCATCTTCTCGTGCACGGCGAGCAGGGTCTCGGTGATGAGATCATGTTCTTATCGATCGTGCCCGAATTGATCGCCGAAGGTGCGCGCGTCACGCTGGTTGGGCAACCCCATCTGCACGACCTGTGGAAGACCGTGTTTCCCCAGTGTCGCTGTTACGTCCAGTTGCGCGCGAACGAGGATGCGTGGACCAAGGTGGCACCCGAGTGGCTGCCCGAGTTGCAGCACGACGCCCCGGACTTCCAGATTCCCTTTGGCAGTCTGCCGCGCATGCGTCGCAACCAGGTTGCCGATTTTTCCAGGCAGGGCGCGTACATCCGCGCCGATCCGGTTCGCGCCGAGCAGTGGCGCAAGTTTCTCGCCGCCGAGTTGGGCGAGCGCGACCCAAAGCGCCTTCGGGTCGGCCTGGTGTGGGCAGGAAATCCTGCCAAGACCAACGCGATTGCGAATCGCAAGGACGCGCGCCGCAGTGTCGCTTTGGGCGAGCTTGCAGCCCTTGCCGATATTGATGGCGTCGACTGGGTCAGCCTGCAGACCTGGGAAGCAGCGCAACAGGTGCGCGACATCGCAGCGCGCATGAAGGTCCTCGACTGCTCGGCGCGCCTTGCCAATTTTGCCGAGACGGCAGCGCTGATCGAAGACCTCGATGTCGTGCTCGCGGTTGACACGTCCGTTTGCCATCTTGCCGGCGCCATGGGAAAGCCCCTGCTCTTGCTTCTTCCCTACGCCGGCGAGTGGCGCTGGGGACTCGATCCCGAGCGCGCCCACTGGTGGCCAAGCGCGCGCCTTTTTCGCCAGCCGCGCGCCGGGGACTGGTTTAGCGTCATCGAGCGCCTGCGCCCTGCGCTTGTCGACATGCAAAGGCAAAAGGCCGCGCTTGGCTGACGTTTTCGTGGTGCGGCACGGTCAGACCGACTGGAATGTCGCACGGCGTTTCCAGGGCCATACCGATATTGCGCTGAACGCCAACGGCTTGCGCCAGGTACAGCAGCTTGCCGTGCGGCTTGCGCGCGAACCGCTTGCTGCTATCTACGCCAGCGATCTGGTCCGTGCCCACTCAACGGCACTGGCCAGCGCGACGCTGCATGGCCTTCCCGTGCATGCGATGGCCGATCTTCGCGAGCGCCATTTCGGTGTCTTCGAGGGCTTGACGGCAAGCGAAATCGAGCAGCGCTATCCCGAGTGGTATCGCCGCTGGATCAGTCGCGAGCCCGACTTCGCAGCGCACGGCGGCGAAAGCCTTGAAGGCGTGTCAACGCGCGTTCTCGCCACGCTGTGCCAGATCGCAAGGCGCCATCGCGGTCGCGCCGTGCTTGTGGTCACCCACGGCGGTGCCCTTGATCTGATCTATCGCCATGTCATCGGCGTTGATCTCAAGGCCGCTCGCACCTGGGAGACGCCCAATGCGGCAATTAACCAGCTGCATTACGACAACGGCACCTGGCGTATCTTGACCTGGGCCGATGAAGAGCATCTGAGCTAAGCCCTGGCACGAGTGTCGGCTTAGGGATCAAGCGCGCCGAGAATGGTGGCGAGTGCGGCTGCGCCACCGTGGCGTTCGCGCCAGCCTGGAGCGCGGGCTCGTGCGTCGGCACCGAGTTTCTCCACCTCATCGAGTGCGCGCAAGGTGGTAGCGACGATGCTCAAGGGATGAAACTGGTAGAAAAGTGCGCCGGTTCCCGTCTCGTCCTCGATACGGTCCGACATCCAGGTTTTGGCGGGCGCGATGACCGGGATGCCGTAGCCCCAGGCTTCGTTGGCGATGCCCGAGCAGCGCAGCGCGTACATCTTCGCGGCGTAGGCCAGAAGCACCAGGCGGCTCTTGCACAGGCGCCTGAAGTAGTCTGCAGGCGGCAAGTCCTCGGTGACCAGATCGAGGCTGAAGCCGCCGCCTGGCTTGAGCGTATCGAGAAGCAGCCGCGCGCGCTCGTCAGTGTCGACTTGCACGGCAACTCGCATCGCGCGGCCACTGCGCTTTAGGCCAAGCAGGACTTCACTGATCAGTTCTGCGCCTTTTTCGCTACGCCAGCCGCCGGCGATGATGACATCGAATTCGGCGGGACTCTTGATTGCGATCAAGTCGGGGTCAAACACGCGCACATCCACGATGACGCGCGTTGGCATGCCGAGGATGGTCGTAAGAAAAGTGGCCAGGCGCGGGTCGGTGGCGCCAATCACGATGCGCTGGGCGGGGATCGATGCGCGCAGCTGGTTGATGGCAAAGCGCCAGTGCGCGATGCGCCCGGACAAATCGCGTCGATCGGCATCGGTCGTCCAGCTGGCATCGGGCATGTGGATGCATGCGGCAACGCGCGGCCGCTTATCGGCAGGCAGCATCCTGAGCCAGCGCGCCACACCGTAGATCTCGCGCTCGCTGCAAAAATCGACGACCACGATATCCTCGGCAGCAACGTCCTTGACCAACGCCAAGGCCTTCCCAAATTGCTCGGACAAATAAAGCAGATCGGTGATCTCGCGCGAGATCGGGTCAGGATCGACTTCGGCATACGGCAGGTAAGCAAACAGCGGCACGACATCGAGCGCAGCCGCAAGCGCTGCGGGCAGGCTCTGGTGAGCGTAGCCGCGCCATGTCAGGCCGGCAGCTTCGACGGCTGCGCGCCAGGCACGCGTCGCCGACAGGTAATGTCCGCCATAGCCGCGCAGGCCGTGCTGGCAAAAGTGGATTTTCATCGGGCCTTCGATCAACGTTGCGGCAAGAATGCGCTCTGCATGAAGGGGCATTGTCGCAAAAAAGGCCTTGCCGCAATCCGGCGCTCGTGCCAAGCGCTGGCAAGGCGCGCGTTTGCGAGGGAATTGCGCCTCGCATACACTTGTGCCCCGGTCGGCAGCGAAGCCTTGCCAGGCCCGCGCTTGTCCCACCCGTATCCCGGGCATTCCCTTCCGCGCTCGTTTTTTGCCTCCGTCATCAAGGATCTTTCCATGTTCAGCAAAAGCCTCGGCCTTGCCCAAGTCGATCCCGAGATCTTTCAGGTCATTCAGTCCGAGAACCGTCGTCAGGAAGAACACATCGAACTGATCGCGTCGGAAAATTACACCAGCTGGGCCGTGCTCGCCGCGCAGGGTTCGCAGTTGACGAACAAGTATGCAGAAGGCTATCCGGGCAAGCGCTACTACGGCGGCTGCGAGTTCGTCGATATCGCCGAAACCCTGGCCATCGATCGCGCCAAGGCGCTATTCGGGGCCGAAGCTGCGAACGTGCAAGCCAATTCGGGCTCGCAGGCCAATCAGGCGGTGTTCTTTGCGCTGCTCAAGCCAGGCGACACGATCCTCGGAATGTCGCTCGCCATGGGCGGCCACCTCACGCACGGCTCTCCGGTCAACATGAGCGGCAAGTGGTTCAACGTTGTCAGCTACGGCCTCAACGCTGCGGAGGAGATCGACTACGACGAAGTCGAGCGCCTCGCCAAGGAACATCGCCCGAAGCTGATTCTTGCCGGCGCTTCAGCCTATTCGCTGCGCATCGACTTCGCGCGATTCGAGGCGATTGCAAGATCGGTCGGTGCGTTCATGATGGTCGATATGGCCCACTATGCCGGCTTGATCGCAGCAGGGGTCTATCCCAATCCGGTGCCTTATGCTGATGTCGTCACGACCACCACCCACAAGAGTTTGCGCGGCCCGCGCGGCGGCCTGATCCTGATGAAATCGGAGTTCGAAAAGCGCATCAATAGTGCGATCTTTCCGGGCATCCAGGGCGGACCGCTGATGCACATCGTGGCCGCCAAGGCCGTGGCCCTGCGTGAAGCGCTCTCCCCTGAATTCAAGGTCTACCAGACGCAGGTGCTAAAGAACGCGGACATTCTTGCCAGGGCCTTGATTGAGCGTGGCCTGCGCATCGTCTCCGGGCGTACCGAGAGCCACGTCATGCTGGTCGACTTGCGTCCGAAACACATCACCGGCAAGGAGGCCGAACGGATCCTGCACGAGGCACATATCACGACCAACAAGAATGCGATCCCGAACGATCCGCAAACACCGTTCGTGACTTCGGGGATCCGGCTTGGATCACCGGCGATGACGACACGCGGCTTTGGCGACGACGAGGCGAGGCTCGTCGGCTACCTGATTGCCGATGTCCTTGATGCGCCCAACGATGCCGCCATGATCGCATCGGTGCGCGAGCGCGTCGCCGGGCTGGTCGCCCGTTTTCCGGTCTACGGATAGGCTTTCGGGGGCCTCGTGCACTGTCCGTTTTGCCAGCATGCCGACACCCAGGTGCTCGATACGCGAGTGTCCGAGGAAGGCGACTCGATTCGCAGACGGCGCCGCTGTCCCGAATGCGACAAGCGATTCACGACCTATGAGCGCATCGAGCTGGTCTTGCCGACCATCGTCAAGAAAGATGGCTCTCGCCAGGAGTATGAACGCCCAAAGCTCAACGCCAGTCTGATGCTCGCCTTGCGCAAGCGGCCGGTCAGCGCCGAAGCGATCGAAGCGGCGGTGGTGCGCATCGAGGAAAAGCTGCTCGGGCTAGGCGTTCGCGAAGTCGTCTCGCAGCGGCTTGGCGAATTGGTCATGCGCGAGCTGAAAAAACTCGACAAGATCGCCTATATCCGCTTTGCATCGGTGTATCGCAGTTTCGAGGACGTCGACGAATTCGCCGATCTGATCAAGGAAGTGCGTCCCTTGCGACGCGCCAAGCGCGAGCGCGGCTCGTCCAAAGAGTAAAATGGCTCCTCCGAACAGCGCTTGCCTCTCCACACGGAGGGCAGTGCGGCTGTCACTTGCTTCATGTTCTCAGCCGACGACCACCGCTTCATGCAGCAGGCGCTCGAGCTCGCCAAACGCGGGCTCTGGACGACGACGCCGAATCCCAGGGTGGGCGCAGTCCTGGTGCGCAATGGCGAGGTCATTGGTCGCGGCTACACGCAACCTGCAGGCTTTGCACATGCCGAAGTGGCGGCGCTCGAAGATGCCCGAAAAAATGGACACGACGTACGCGGCGCTTCGATTTACGTGACGCTTGAGCCTTGCAGCCACTTTGGCAAGACGCCGCCTTGCGCCACGGCGCTCATCGATGGCAACGTGGCACGCGTCATCGCCGCCATGGAGGACCCCAATCCGCTCGTGCGCGGACAGGGTTTTGACGCCCTGCGCAACGCCGGCATCGAGGTCAGGTGCGGCCTTCTCGAAGCCGAGGCGCGTGAACTCAATCTCGGCTTCGTATCGCGCATGATGCGCAGGCGGCCATGGGTCAGGCTCAAGGCGGCCGCAAGCCTGGATGGACGCGTGGCGCTTGCCAATGGCGTTAGCCGCTGGATTACGTCGGAGGACGCGCGCCGCGACGGCCACGCGTGGCGCGCCCGCGCATGCGCGGTGCTCACGGCGATTGGCACGGTGCGAAGCGATGATCCGATGCTCGACGTTCGTCTTGTCGAGACGTCGCGCCAGCCTCCGCGCTTGGTGCTTGATGCGAGGCTTGAGATTGCGCTTGACACCAAGCTTGTGCAGACCGCCAAGTCTGGCAGCCAGGTGACGATCTTCACTGCCGAGGACAATCCCGTGCGCGCCGCCGAACTGGGCGCGCGCGGTTGTGAAGTTGTGCAAATCGGCGCGCGACAAGGCAAAATCGATCTCGAGGCGTTGCTGCTCGAACTTGGTGTGCGCCAGATCAACGAGCTGCACGTTGAATCCGGGCCGGGTCTTAACGGCGCGTTCGTCGCTTCCGGGCTGGCTGACGAAATTTTGCTTTACGTGGCTCCGTGCCTTCTCGGCCCGGGCCAGCCGATTGCAACCCTGGCTGAAATCGGCAGCCTGTCGGAGCGAAAGATCCTCGAGTTTTCAGATGTCGAACAGATCGGGCCGGACGTGCGGCTCCTCGCGCGCATCGGCGAGCTTGGCTGGCTAAAGGAAAAATGAATGTTTAGCGGAATCATCAGCGCCGTGGGCGCAATCGAGGAGGTCAGGCCGCTTGGCTTGGAGCCTGGAAGCGGCGTCAGTGTCTGGGTTGGCGCTCCCACGCTTGGCCTCTCTAGCCTCAAGCTTGGCGACAGCGTGGCCATCAACGGTGCCTGCATGACCATCGTCGAATTGTCCGGGTCGCGCTTTCGCGTCGACGTGTCGCGCGAAAGCCTCTCGCGCACGGTGTCCCTCGATCGACCCGGCGCTGTCAATCTCGAGAGGTCCTTGCGCCTGGGCGATTCTCTTGACGGTCATCTCGTCACCGGCCACATCGACGGCGTCGGTCGCGTGCGCTCGTTTTCGGCGGTTGGCGAGTCCTACCATCTGGTCATCGCTTGCCCCCATGAACTTGCGCCATTTCTTGCCGAGAAGGGCTCGCTTGCAGTCAACGGCGTCAGCCTCACGGTCAATGGCGTCATCGACGCTGCAAAGACCACGGATGTCTCGATCAATATCATCCCTTACACCTTCGAGCACACGATGTTCAGGCAACTCAAGGCCGGTGACGGGGTCAACCTCGAGGTTGATCCGGTCGCGCGCTACGTCGCCCGCATGCTGGTCATGCGCCAGATCGCGCCCCCGCGCGGTGCCCTGGAGGCGGAATTGCAGCCCTGAACCTGCGTTGCGGCAACGGGCAACGCCAAGCTTGAGTCAACCACGGAGTCTGCATGTCGGTCCTGTTTTCACCTGTCGCGCTGGGTTCCTTGACGCTTGCCAATCGCATCATCGTCTCGCCGATGTGCCAGTACTCGGCGCGCGAGGGCAGCGCCACGTCCTGGCATGCAATTCACCTTGGCAGCCTGGCACTAAGTGGCGCCGGCCTGCTTTTTACCGAGGCGACCGCAGTCAGTGCGCGCGGCAGGATCTCTCCGGGCGATCTTGGCCTCTACGACGATGCCAATCAGGAGGCCTTGGATCGTGTCGTGCGCGATATCCGGGAGAATTCGGGCATTGCCCTGGGCATCCAGTTGGCCCACGCCGGGCGCAAGGCGTCGAGCCGCGAGCCCTGGGCGGGCGGCGCCCTGATCCCCCAGGGCATGGGCGGCTGGTTGCCGCAGGCGCCCTCCGCTATCGCCCATGCGGAGGGCGAGCCGCCCCCCGAGGCCATGACCTTGGAGGCGCTCGAGGACGTGCGCAGGTCTTTCGTCGCAAGCGCCAAGCGCGCAGTTGCAATCGGATTTCAGGCGATCGAGCTGCACGCAGCGCATGGCTATCTGCTGCACGAGTTTCTATCGCCCGTTGCCAATCGTCGTAGCGACGATTACGGCGGCTGCCTTGAAAACCGGATGCGCTTTCCGCTCGAGGTTTTCAAGGCGGTGCGCGCCGCAGTTCCCGAATCGATCCCGGTCGGTGTGCGCGTGTCGTCAACCGACTGGCTCGATCACCTTGATTGCGAGAGCTGGACTCTGGATGACACGATCGCCTTCAGTCTCGCGCTCAAGTCAGCGGGTGCGAGCTGGATCGACGCGTCAAGCGGTGGCATCTCGCCAAGACAGAAGATCAGCGTCGGGCCAGGCTATCAGGTACCGTTTGCGCGTGCCATCAGGAAGGCCACGCAAATGACCGTATTTGCAGTGGGGATGATTACCGAGCCCTGGCAGGCCGAAGGCATTCTGGCTGAGGGCGATGCAGACTGCGTGGCACTGGCTCGCGCCATGCTGTTTGATCCGCACTGGCCCTGGCGCGCGGCCCAGGCGCTTGACGGCACAATCCCTGCTCCCAAGCAATACTGGCGCTCGTTACCTGCGGGTACGGGTCGCATCTTTGGCGATATCGCCATCAGCCAGCGCTGATCGCCTTAGACGACATGGGGGATTAGCAAAGTCGCGCAGTGCCAACTGGTAAAATCGCGTCTTTGTCGATCGCTTTCCATGTCCATTTCAACCATTCCGGAGATCATCGCCGACATCAGGGCCGGGCGGATGGTGATCCTGATCGACGAGGAGGACCGCGAGAACGAAGGTGATCTCGTGCTCGCAGCCGATTTCGTCAGTCCCGAGGCGATCAACTTCATGGCCCGCTACGGTCGCGGCCTGATCTGCCTGACCCTTACCGAGGAGCGCTGCCAGCAGCTGGCACTGCCGCTCATGGTCACGCATAACGGCACCAAGCACGGCACCAATTTCACGCTGTCGATCGAAGCCGCGGAGGGGGTCTCAACCGGCATCTCGGCGGCCGACCGCGCCCGCACCGTGGCAGCGGCTGTGGCACGCGATGCAAAGCCAAGTGATGTGGTCCAGCCTGGGCATATTTTTCCGCTTCGCGCCGAAGCCGGCGGCGTACTGGTGCGCGCCGGGCACACCGAAGCCGGTTGCGATCTCGCGGCCATGGCGCAACTGACGCCGGCTTCGGTGATTTGCGAAATCCTGAGGGAAGATGGCTCGATGGCACGCCTTCCGGACCTGGTCGAATTTGCCGAACAGCATGCGCTCAAGATCGGCACGATTGCCGATCTGATTCACTATCGCAGCGCAACTGAAAGTCTCATCGAGCGCGTTGCCGAGCGTGATGTCACGACGGCGCACGGTCCGTTTCACGCGGTCGCGTTTCGCGACAAGCCAAGCGGTTCGGCCCACCTGGCCTTGGTCCATGGCGCCATCGATGCAAACCAGGAAACACTCGTTCGCGTGCACGAACCGCTGTCGGTGATCGATCTGATCGAGTGTGCCAGCACCACGCATTCATGGAGTGTGCCTGCGGCCATGGCCGCAATTGCCGGTGCTGAACGGGGCGTGCTCGTGATGTTGAATTGCGGCGAGTCATCCGAGCGGCTCTTGCGGCAATTCGAATCCATCTCGGCGCAGAAGGCGCAACGCCCGATCGAGCACCATCCGCGGTATAAGATGGACCTGCGCACTTACGGCATCGGCGCCCAGATCCTGCGAGAACTCGGCGTCGGCAAGATGCGGCTTCTGGCGCGTCCGCGCAAGATGCCTTCGATGGCCGGATTTGATCTGCGCGTAAGTGGCTATACCGAAGGGGAATTGTCGTGACCGTGTCGGAAATCCAGCCCAGTCTTGATGCCAAGGGACTGCGCATCGGCCTTGTGCAAAGCCGCTTTAACCTGCCGGTTTGCGAAGGCTTGACGCGCGCCTGTGTGGCCGAACTGCATGCCCTTGGCGTCGCTGATAGCGATATCTTGCTCGTCACTGTCCCAGGCGCCCTCGAGATTCCCCTGATGCTGCAAAAAATGGCCGCATCAGAACAGTTCGATGCGCTGATTGCCCTTGGCGCTGTGATTCGGGGCGAAACCTACCACTTTGAATTGGTCTGCAACGAGAGCGCAGCCGGCGTATCGCGAGTTGCACTCGACAGTGGCCTGCCGATCGCCAACGCGGTTTTGACCACCGAAAACGATGCGCAGGCCGAAGCACGCATGAGCGACAAGGGGCGTGACGCGGCGCGAGCGGCAGTCGAGATGGCCAATCTTGTCGAAGCACTTGAGGAACTCGCCAACGAAGACGACGATGCGGTGTTCGGGTGACGGCCAAACGTACCGAGGACGGCGAAAAGCGCAAGGCCCCGCCGCGCAGTGCCAGGCGGCGTTCGCGCGAACTGGCCCTGCAGGGCCTGTATGAGTGGCTGCTCTCCAAGGAGCCTGGCAACGACAATGGCGGCGCAATTGATGCCCACATCCGTGAGGTGGCCGGATTCGATCGCGCCGATGCGGCACACTTTGATGCATTGCTGCATGGGGTCATGCGCTCGCCCGAGAGCTTGCGCGCGTTGATCGCGCCGCACCTTGATCGTCCCATGGCAGAACTGTCCCCGATCGAGCATGCAGTCCTTCTGATTGGCACCTATGAACTTCTAAACCACGTCGAGATTCCCTATCGCGTGGTGATCAACGAAGCGGTCGAGCTGACCAAATCCTACGGCGGCACCGACGGCTTTCGCTACGTCAATGGCGTGCTCGACAAGATCGCAGCCGGGGTGCGCAAGAGCGAGGTCGGCGCGAACAAGGCGCGCTAG
Source organism: Gammaproteobacteria bacterium (assembly GCA_903970185.1). GTDB lineage: Bacteria > Pseudomonadota > Gammaproteobacteria > Burkholderiales > Burkholderiaceae_D > CAJCIC01. The sequence goes on along the minus strand of CAJCIC010000004.1, from coordinate 65,307 downwards.
CCGCCGATGAACGAATTCGAGCTGATCCGGCAATATTTCTTGCGGCCAGCCCACAAAGCACTGCTTGGCAACGGCGACGATTGCGCCCTGATTGCGCCAGGCGCGGGCAACGTCTTGGCGGTGTCGAGCGACATGCTGGTTGCGGGACGACATTTCTTTGCTGACGTCGATCCTTGTGCGCTCGGATTCAAGTCGCTTGCGGTCAATCTCTCCGATCTCGCCGCGATGTGCGCCAAACCGCTCGCTTTCACGCTTGCGCTGGCACTCCCTAATGCCGATGCGTCCTGGCTCGCCGGATACGCGAAGGGCCTTTTCGCATGCGCCGAGCGTTATGGCTGCGAGCTCGTCGGCGGCGATACGACACGGGGACCGCTGACCATCTCGATCACGGTCATGGGCGAGGTTCCGCTTGATCTCGCCTCGCGCCGCAGCGCCGCCCGCATCGGCGATGACATCTGGGTTTCAGGCGAGCTCGGCGGGGCTGCGCTAGCGCTCGCCTTGAAGACAGCCGGGCAGGCACAGGGCAGCACCGGGCCGGTCATGCCTGAGCTCGTCAGGCGGCTCGAATATCCTACGCCGCGCGTCGAACTTGGGCTTGCGCTGCGCGGCATGATCCATGCCATGATCGACGTCTCAGACGGCCTTTTCGGGGACTTGCGGCACATGCTTGACGCGTCCGCTTGTGGCGCGCTGCTGCGCGAGGCGGATGTGCCAATGCCAGCGCAACTGCTGCGACTGCCAGTGGCGCAACGGCGCGCGAGCGCGTTTGCCGGAGGCGACGATTATGAGTTGTGTTTCACCGCCGCTGCGCAAAACCGCGACGCCATTGCGAGCGCGGCCAAAGCTTGCCAAGTTCGTGTCACGCGGATCGGGGAAATCACCGCACAAGCGGGACTGCGACTTCTTGACGGCGGTCTTGAACCCGTCGAGGCCACAACCGTTGCCGCCCTTTGCGGATTCGATCATTTTGGCTAGCGCTTCCCGACCTTCATTTTCCTTTCTGCTTAGCCATCCGGCGCATTTCATCGCACTGGGCTTTGGCAGCGGCCTTGCTCCCTTTGCGCCGGGCACATTCGGCACGCTGCTCGGATGGGCCCTGTTCTATCCTCTGGCCGCAGTGCTTGCGCCGCCCCTCTTCGCCGTGGCGCTTCTTGCAGGTTTTCTGCTTGGCATATGGGCCTGCGGCAAGAGCGGGCGCGACCTCGGCATCGCCGACCATGGCGCGATCGTATGGGACGAAATGATTGCCATCTGGTGTGTGCTGCTGCTCACGCCCCATGACTGGCGCTGGCAGGTTGCCGCCGTGGTGATTTTCAGATTCTTTGATATCGTCAAGCCTGCGCCGATTCGCTACTTCGATCGCCGCTACAAGAGCGGCTTTGGCGTCATGTGGGATGACATCTTTGCCGCGTTCTATTCGCTGTTGCTGATCTCGCTCGTCATGCGACTGGGGCTCGTGCATGCATGATCCGTTTCACGCTGCGATTGCGCAGCTCGCAGAGGATTGCGGCAAAGTGCTGCTCGAGCACCGGCTGATGGTCGCCACCGCCGAGTCGTGCACGGCAGGCATGGTCGCTGCCGCATTGACTTCAATTGCCGGCTCGAGCGACTGGTTCGAGCGCGGCTTCGTGACCTATTCGAATGCGGCGAAATCCGAGCTGCTCAACGTCCCTGCCGAGCTGATCAAGGCCCAAGGCGCTGTCTCCGAGGCGGTCGCAACAGCGATGGTCAACGGCGCACTTCTGCAAAGCCGCGCGGCACTTGCTGTGTCCGTCACGGGGATCGCAGGGCCGGCAGGAGGCACGCCGCAAAAGCCGGTTGGCACGGTCTGCCTTGCCTGGGGCGCAAACACCGGCTGGCGCCGCGTCGCAACCTTTCATTTTAAGGGCGATCGCCATGCCGTGCGATCGCAGTCGGTGGTGATCGCCCTTGAAGGCTTGCTTGAGGCCGCTGCCATGGTCGACATCGCGTGATGGGCGCTGCGAGCAGCCCGTTCAAGCACTTTTCGGCGGTGACCCTGCCCGTGAACGACGTCAATATCCATGCCCGCGTTTTTCGCCATCCCGATCCCGGCGCCAAGGCCGTATTGCTGCTGCACGGCTTCCCGCAAACGCATTTCATCTGGCACAAGATCGTGGGGGCGTTAAGGCAGGATTATTCAGTCGTCTGTCCAGACCTTAGGGGATACGGCGATTCCGACAAGCCGGCGAGTTCGCCGCCGCATACGCTCTACAGCAAGCGCGTGATGGCAAGCGATATGGTCGAACTCATGCGAATCCTCGAGCTGCCGCGATTTCACCTGGTCGGGCACGACCGTGGTGGCCGCGTTGCGCATCGGCTCGCGCTTGACCATGCAGAACGGGTCGAGCGCCTGTGTGTGCTTGACATCTCGCCCACGCTGACGATGTACGAACACACCGACATGGAGTTCGCGCGGGCCTATTTTCACTGGTTCTTCCTGATCCAGCCCGCGCCCTTGCCGGAGTCGCTGATGGCAGCCAACGCCGGCGCTGTGCTGAAGACTTTTCTTGGCAGCTGGAGCAGCAACGGCAGTGATCATTTCACCGATGAAGCGATGAGCGAGTACGAGCGCTGCTTCTCGGGGCTCAAGGCGATGCACGCGAGCTGCGAGGACTACCGGGCTTCGGCGGGCATCGATCTCGAGCACGACAGGTCGTCTGACGCCGCCGGCGAGAAGATAGCCGCGCCGATGCTCGTGCTCTATGGCGAGCGCGGCGTCGTTGGCCGCATGTTCGATCCGGTCGCAAACTGGAGTGCCAAATGTGCGGCATCGGTCACCGGCATGGCGCTTCCTTCAGGCCATTTCATCGCCGAGGAGGTGCCAGAGCTCCTGCTTGAACAGCTGCAGCCGTTTCTGGCTGCGCGCTAGCTGTGCGGATGCGCATGGATCGGGTCGACCCAATACACTTCCTCGACGCGCTCGGCAGGCGTGATATCCAGATTCACGACCACCGCTTCATTGTCACTGCGCATCAGCACGCAATGCAGGGGCTGGTCGTCTTTGGCATTGATTTCCTGATGCGGCACGTAAGGCGGCACGAAAATGAAGTCACCCGGTCCGGCTTCTGCCGTGAACTCGAGACGCTCGCCCCAGCGCATGCGGGCCTTGCCGGTGACGACGTAGATGACGCTCTCAAGCGCCCCATGATGATGCGCGCCGGTCTTGGCATTGGGGTGGATGGTGACTGTCCCGGCCCATATTTTCTGCGCGCCAACGCGTGCGAAGTTGATTGCAGCAGCGCGTTGCATACCTGGCGTTTGCGCCGTGTTGGGATCAAGCTGATCGCCGCGGATGACGCGTACGCCGTTGGATTTCCAGTCGGCTTCAAGCGGCTCAGACACAGTGGCCTCTAGCGGTAGCGGTTAATCAGGTCGCGCGTCTCGATCGCAACGCGACGGGCGTCCATGGCGAAATCCTCGCCGTCGCCAGCATACAGAACGGCGCGCGAGGAACTGATCATAAGCCCACCCTCGTCGGTTTTTCCAGCGTTGACGGTGGCCTCGATATCGCCGCCCTGGGCGCCGATACCCGGCACAAGAACAGGAACATCGCCGATCAGCGCACGCACTTGCGCGAGTTCCCTTGGCGCTGTGGCTCCGACCACGAGCGCGCACTGCCCGGTGTCGTTCCAGCGCGTTGCAACCGATTCAGCGATCCACTGGTAAAGCGGCTTGCCGGCGCAATCGAGGTTCTGGAATTCGGCAGCGCCCGGATTGGATGTGCGACACAGGATGACCGCACCCTTGCCGCGATAGGCGAGATAAGGCGCGACCGAGTCGAAGCCCAGAAAAGGCGAGAGCGTGACAGCGTCGGCGTGGAACCGTTCGAACACTTCTCGCGCATAATGCTCCGCGGTCGAGCCGATGTCGCCACGCTTGGCATCGAGGATCACGGGCACGCCCGGATACGTCGCGTGGATGTAGTCGATCACGTCAAGCAGCTGGTCTTCGGCTGCGGCCGAGGCAAAAAAGGCGATTTGCGGCTTGAACGCGCAGACCAGATCGTGGGTCGCGTCAACGATCGCGCAACAGAACGTCTTGATGGCGTCGGGCTTGGCGGCAAGATGAGGGGGAAACCGGGTCGGGTCGGGGTCCAGTCCGACGCAAAGCAGGCTTGAGGAGCGAAGCCATCTGGCACGCAGGCTTTGCACAAAGCCACCATCTGCAAACGTAGAAACCATCGAATTCCATGAAAATAACCCCGATTGTACTGCGCGCGCGCACCGATGCATGAGACCCCCAGGCGGTCACGCTCGCTGGCGATAAAACGCGCTTTGGCACTGGTGTTTCTGACGCTCGCCTGGGGCGGCAACTGGCCCGTCGCAAAACTTGGCATCGAGCACCTGCCGCCGCTTTGGTTCCGCTTCCTTGGCACTTTTGGCGGTGCCCTCGTGCTCTTTGCCTTTGCCCGAAGCCGCGGCATGTCACTGGTCGTGCCGAAGGCAGCGCGCGTGCGCGTTGCGCTCCTCGCGATTCCAAACATGGTCCTTTGGTACACGCTTGCGACCTGGGCGCTGGTGGTATTGCCCCCTGGCCGCGCGGCCATCCTCGGATTCACCATGCCCGCGTGGGCCGCGCTGCTTGGCATGCTGTTCGAAGGCGAAAGGCCCGATCGGCTGGGCTGGCTGGGCGTGATTGCCGGCATCGTTGCGGCAGCGCTTTTGGTCGGCTCGACGCGCGATCTGGGCCATCAACCGGTGGGCGTTTTCCTGATGCTCACGGCCGCTGTCTCATGGGCTTTTGGCACCCTTGCGCTCAGGCGCTGGCCGGTCAATGTCGGCACCGTCGCACTGACCTTCTGGATGCTGGTTGCAGCGGCCCTGACCATGCTTGTGCTTAGCGCGATGCTTGAAGTTCGTGGCTGGGTCGTACCCGCCCTTGGCGGATGGCTGCCGATTCTCTACAACGCCGTGCTTGTGGTCGGTTTCGGAAACATCGCCTGGTTCGATCTTGCAAGGCGGCTGCCACCCTGGGCAAGCGGGCTGTCGAGCATGATGATTCCGGCGCTTGGCGTTTTTTCGAGCATGGCGATCTTAGGCGAGCGTCCTTCGCCTTCGGACTGGATGGCGCTGGTCCTGGTGATTGCCGCACTTGTTACCGCCGTGGTTCCGAGACGACGCGAAGAGGCTTAATTGTGCCTTGCCGTGCACGCGCGCTTGCGCGCGCGATGAATTCGGCCGATGATTTTTGCTATCGACATGACGCATGGCTTGGCTTCGCCCCAGGCACCCTCGTGAATCCTGAGCGCGACCCGTTTCTCGACCCTGCCGATCCTCTCTTGGGACCGCAGCCCGTTGTGCAGTCGCTCGCAATCGAGGCTGGGGTGACGTGGTGGCGCGACGCCGCCGACATCGTCAGGCTCGATCCGCTCAGATGGATCCTAAGCGCGGTGATCTTCGTCATCGTCTGTGCGGCAACCGTGCTGATTCCGTTGGTGGGCGCGCTTGCACTGCATGTCGTGCAGACCGTCATGATCGGCGGTCTTTGCCTTGGCTGCCGTGATGTTGAAGCCGGCCGGCCGTTCGAAGTCGGCATGATCTTCGCGGGTTTTCGCAGTGAATATCTTTCCCGGCTGGCGCTGATGGCGCTAACGCTTGTCGCGGCGTTCTTCGTCTTGTTCCTTGTCGCCGGGATGTTGGGTGTGGTGATCACGCTGACCGAATTCAACGTCATGAATCAGCTGGACGCGCTGCCAGCGCTGCTGCCGAGCCTTCTGATTCTGACGCTCGTGTTGACGCTGTTTCTGATGCTCTACTGGTTCGCCCCGGCCTTGATCGTGCTGCACGGCGTCGGGCCGATCGAGTCGCTCAGGTTGAGCTTTCTCGGTTCGCTCAAGAACATCTCGCCGATGCTGGCTTTTGGCATCGTCGGCTTGCTTGCCCTGGTCCTTGGCATCCTGACTGCGGGCTTCGGCTTTCTCCTCATCGCGCCTGTGGCGATTGCCACGATTTACACCAGCACGCGCAGTGTCTTCGCGCTGCCGGCAAGCGACGCGCGCTAGGCGAGCGCTTCGTTTCGCTCAAGCCTGGGCTTCTCCAGGTAGGCTCGATCGAAGATGTCCTCAAGCAGCGGATGGGCACCGCGCAACGCGTCAACCACGGCCTTTGACCAATCGAAATACTCAAGGCGCCTCTCGATCGGCCACCAGTGCGGAGGGCTCTTGGCGACGTCGCGGACGTTGCAGATCTTGTCGGCGAGCTTGACCAGCTTGGCGGCGTCAGACAGGCTTGCGGCATGCTCGACCTGAAGGCGCTTGCGCTCTGTCTTGGGCAGCGTCTTGTCGTCGGTGACTTCCATGACGACATCGGCGACCTTTGCGCCAAAGCGCTCGCGCAAATCGTCGTAAGTGGTTTCGGTGTCCTCGATGGTATCGTGAAGCAGCGCCGCCATCAGCACGTCCGGATCATCGATGCCGCCTTCCTCGGAGAGCACGAGGCAAAGCTGAATCGGATGATTGATGTAAGGACTTGCTTCGGCATCCTTGCGTTTTTGGGAACGATGCTTCTCGGCGGCAAAATTGAGCGCGCGGAAGAGTTCGGGAAGATTTTCGGATGTAAACATCAGGGGGCTCCAGTTCTTGCATGGCGCCCCAAAGCAGTGGTTTCCGACGGATTTAGGCCAACGCTCGAGCGGGTTTGGCGTGCTTCGCTGGGAATCGATGAGGGCGCCCGGCAGTTTGGGACGCAACGGCCACAATTATACCAAATCGACTCGCCGCCCCGATTCGGCATAATCGTGCGCAAACCGCAAAAACGCAGGGCGCGTCATGTGCAAACCACTCCAGTCGCATCGCATCGCCGTCTTCGTCGCCTTGGCGTGTCTTGCTGCTAACGCCAGTGCAAGTGAGGGTGATGCGGATGCCCAGCCCGCACAGGTCGCGCCCGTCGTCGCGCAAGCGCCGTTTAGCCTCGTACCCGACGCGGTCTGGATCAATCCGGGCGTGTTGTCCTATCACTTCAATCGCAACGCCGGTTACCGCGAAGATAACTGGGGCATCGGTGGCCAGCTCGATTTCAGCGATGACCTCTCGCTTCTTGGGGGCACCTTCCTGAACAGTGACAACCGCCGCTCGCACGACGTTGGCGTGCTGTGGGAGCCGCTTCATCTGGGCCCGGTCAAATTCGGCGGCGTCGCAGGCGGCTTCGATGGCTATCCGTACATGCTGCACGGCGCGTGGTTTCCAGCGCTGCTGCCGATGGCGAGCACGAGCTACGGACGCCTTGGCGCCAACCTGACTGTGGTGCCGAACTACAAGAATCGCCTGCACGGCGCAGTCGTGCTGCAGCTGCTCTTTCGCATCTGGTAGACGACAGCCAGAGCGCGTGGCTGCCGCGGGCAAGGCGCGTGTTCCTGGCAGCCCTTCGTGGCTCAGGGCGTTGCGGCTGCGGTTAGGCCACGCGTCCTGGTTGGACTGGTGGCAACGGATCAGCCAAAACCGGCTTCGTCGCACCCCCTGCACAAAGAAAAGCCCCCTTCGCGCTCGCGCGCGAAGGGGGCCGGTACAGATCAGACCGTAAAGCGGTCGGACAATTACATGTCCATTCCGCCCATACCGCCCATGCCACCCATGCCACCAGGCATGCCACCGCCACTGCTTGCCTTCTCGTCGACCAGTTCGGCAACCAGTGCATCAGTCGTGAGGATCAGGCCTGCGACCGATGCGGCGTTTTGCAGCGCCATGCGGGTCACCTTGGCTGGATCCAGAACGCCAAGCTCGACCAGATCACCGTAGGTGCTGTTCGAGGCGTTGTAGCCGTAGTTGCCCTTGCCTTCGAGGACCTTGTTGATCACGACCGAGGGCTCGTCACCGGCGTTGGCGACGATCTGGCGCAGCGGCTCTTCGATCGCGCGCAGCACGATCTTGATGCCTGCATCCTGATCGGCGTTGTCGCCCTTCAGATCCTTGATCGCCTGGCGTGCACGCAGCAGCGCGACACCGCCGCCCGCGACGATGCCTTCTTCGACGGCAGCGCGGGTTGCGTGCAAGGCGTCTTCAACGCGCGCCTTCTTTTCCTTCATTTCGACTTCGGTCGCTGCGCCAACCTTGATCACGGCAACGCCGCCAGCGAGCTTGGCAACACGTTCTTGCAGCTTCTCGCGGTCGTAATCCGAAGTCGCTTCTTCGATCTGCACACGGACTTGCTTGACGCGTGCTTCGATCAGCTTGGTATCGCCAGCGCCATCGATCAGCGTGGTGTTTTCCTTGCCGACTTCGATGCGTGCGGCCTGGCCCAGATCGGCCAACGTGGCCTTCTCGAGCGTGAGACCCACTTCTTCGGCAATCACCTGGCCACCGGTCAGCACGGCGATGTCTTCGAGCATGGCCTTGCGACGATCGCCAAAGCCAGGAGCCTTGACTGCGCAGGTCTTGAGGATGCCGCGAATATTATTCACGACGAGGGTTGCAAGCGCTTCGCCTTCGACATCTTCAGCGATGATCAGAAGCGGACGACCTGCCTTGGCGACTTGCTCAAGTACCGGCAGCAGATCGCGAATGTTCGAGATCTTCTTGTCGAAGAGCAGGACGAACGGATTCTCGAGGACGGCGACTTGCTTGTCCGGCTGGTTGATGAAGTAAGGCGACAGGTAGCCGCGATCGAACTGCATGCCCTCGACGACGTCGAGTTCATTGTTGAGCGACTTGCCGTCTTCGACCGTGATCACGCCTTCCTTGCCAACTTTTTCCATTGCGTCGGAGATGATCTTGCCAATATCCGGATCGCTGTTGGCGGAAATCGAACCGACCTGGGCGATTTCCTTGCTGGTCGTGGTCGGCTTGGAGATCTTCTTTACTTCATCGACGATGGCGATCACGGCCTTGTCGATGCCGCGCTTCAGATCGGCAGGATTGAAGCCGGAGGCGACGTACTTGAATCCTTCACGGACGATGGCTTGCGCAAGCACCGTGGCCGTCGTGGTACCGTCGCCGGCGTTGTCAGAAGTCTTTGATGCGACCTCCTTGACGAGTTGGGCACCCATGTTTTCGAACTTGTCCTTCAGTTCGATTTCCTTGGCAACCGAGACACCATCCTTGGTGACCGTGGGGGCGCCAAAGGAGCGCTCGAGTACGACATTGCGACCCTTCGGGCCGAGGGTGACTTTGACGGCGTTGGCCAGAATATTGACGCCATTGACGATCTTGGCACGCGCGTCATCTGCAAAAATGACTTGTTTTGCGGGCATTGCGGACTCCTAAATATTCGAGAAATTAAATCGGAAGCGGGATGCTTAGGCAGCCTTGACCGACGCGGCGCGTCCGTCGACTACAGCCATGATGTCTTCTTCGCGCATCACGAGCAGTTCTTGGCCATCGACCTTGACCGACTGGCCGGAATACTTGCCAAACAGGACGCGGTCGCCAACACGGACTTCGAGCGCACGCACCGAACCGTCGTCGAGCGCCTTGCCCTTGCCAATTGCCAGCACTTCGCCTTGATCAGGTTTTTCGGCGACATTGTCGGGGATCACGATTCCCGACGCGGTCTTGGTTTCATTGTCTAGACGTTTGACGATCACACGATCGTGCAACGGACGAAGGTTCATAAAATCTCCTTAATAATCAGGTTATTAACGCAGCTTGAAGAAAATCGCATGGGGTTTGGAGCGGCCAACGGATCAGACCTTGTTAGCACTCACCCTTAGTGAGTGCTAAGTATACCTACCTTCGGCGCGAATTCAAGCGCCCAGTTGCAAAAATGGGGGCGTTAGGCGCCTTCACAAGGTTTTAATTGGGATCCTGGGACCTCGCGGCGCTTCGAGCCTCCCAAATCGGCAAGCGCCTGGCATGCACAGGATCAGACCTTCACCAAGTGTGGCTGTGTGCGACTTGGCGGACCCTTTGGCAAACGCTGTCATGAGCACAGGATCGACATCGCCTACAGGCGCAGGTGCTTGGCGGAGTTCTCGCGGACCTCCTCGTCCTGCTGGTAGAGCTGGTAGTCCGACATCCAGCCGGCGAGAAGTTCTTCGACTTGCATCGCGCGTGCGATGCGCTCGATGCGTGCCGCATCCAGGCTGGCCACGTCCAGATCGTAAGGCGGCCGCGTCAGGCGGCTCTTGTGGGATGCCCCAAGAAAAATCCAGTCGAGGAATGCTTTTTCTGGGGTGGTGCGGGGATAGTCGAAACGCAGGTCTCGAATATCCTCAAATCGGCCCGCACGTTCGTCGACCAAGGCCGCGGGCATTGCAAAAAACCGAAAGGGACCCGCAGCGGTCTGGCGGTCCGATATCTGCGGCGTCGGCAAATTCGCATCGGTTGGAATCACGCACGTGACGGTGTCGCCGAAGTTGTTGGTGATATGCGCCTGTTCCAGCACCCAGGACAGGCCCACCACGCTGCGGCTTCTGATCCAGTTGGCGGCAGCGGCTGGGCTCGCACTGCGGTGTCCGAGGCGATTCAGGTAAACGCCACGAATCACTTCCTTTAGCCTCCCTCCACGTACCATTTCCGCCATCCATCGCATGAACGTTGAATGGGCCGGCGGCGGATCGGCATAGGCATTTGCAATTGAGCGCAGCTGGGCGGTGGTCAGCACCGAGGGGCTGTCATGACCCATCAAAAGGCGTTCGGCTTCGATCTTCCAGGGAGCCTTCATGGGGACGGTGTTTTAGGTGAGGGCGTATCCTGCAGCTGCAGCGCTTTCTTGCACCACGTTGAGATCCCCTCGGCAACTTCCAGTGTGGCGTTCAACCATTCGTGCTCGTCGAGCGCGGCGCGCTCAGCAGGGGGAAGAAAGGGGAGGAGCTCCTGCTGAGCGAGCGCATAGCTCAGGATTTCCAACTTTTCCAGGGCCCGGTCGGCAAACCCCTGAAGTTGTTGAGCACCCTGGCTGGCTAGAAGGGATGTGGGATCGGCACCCGAGCGCATCAGGGCTCGCAGGTCGTATAGGTCGCGCGGCGCGTTGCGCCTCTCTGACAGGGCTGCTGCGATCTTCATCGCGGCCAACGCTTCATTGGTGTAGGTGGTTACCGGGAAGGGCGCCATCGCATAGCTTCGCGGACTTGTGACAATGGCTAAGCGAATGTTCCGCTGGGACGGCCGATCCCTGCCTGACACTTCGACCTCGAAGCGGGCATCTTCGTTGTCACCGATCCTGCCTTCGACGCGAGCACGCACGGTGGTCGACGTATCCTTGGTAATCGTTACCGTCGATTCGCGAATCTGCGCGAAGTTGGCAGCGCGTAACAGATCACGCTCCAGTCCACGTTTTAACGTGGTTTGACGGATCGTGTTATTTCGATCGAAATCGAGGTCCTTCGTAAGCCGCATGCTGCCAAATGCGACGCGCATGGCCATCCCGCCCTTGAGAATCAGTCGATCTCCCATTTCGCCCGATATTTCGCGCAACAGGGCGATCTGGCAACGGTCGATCGCATCATAGCGAGCACTAAAGCCTTTTTCGGCAGGGGAATACAAAATTGTCATAGCATGTAAATACCGTTATTCGATACTTGAATGCTATGACAGAGGGAATAAAACGTCAACTTTCTCTGGGCGTTGCAACCGGCGGCTATTTGAAGCTGGGGAGTAAGCGCCTGGCGGCAATGTGTTGCAAAGCAACGTGAGGGCGTTGAAAACGCACTGGTCGAAGAGCTCGCGAGCGTCCTTGGCGCCTATGCGAACTCAAATGGATCGGATCATCGCAAGTTCTGAGTCGGACGCTTCTGCAGTTCCACGAAACGCGACACCTATTTGCGTGCGCCAGCAGAGAATGCGGGCGTGGCATTGATGGTCGAGAGCAGATTGCGCCGTGACTGCAGCAGCGCATTCTCCTCGAGATCCTTGAGTCCGGGGATGCGATTTTGCTCGAGCATCGGGATGTAGCGTTCGAGCACCGCCAGAAAAGCCGGCACGAGCGATGGATCGAACTGCAAACCCGTCAAGCGCTGCATCTCGTCGATTGCCGCAGCGGGCTTCCATGCAACCTTGTACGGCCTGACGTTGGTGAGCGCGTCGTAGACGTCGGCAAGCGCTGTGATGCGCGCGGCAAGGGGAATGCGGTCAAAGCTAAGGCGCGCCGGATAACCTTCGCCGTTCCACCATTCGTGGTGGTATTTGGCGACCGTGATCGCGAGCTTGAGCGTCGGATCGTTGGTTCCCTCAAGCATGTCCGCGCCGGCTTGCGTATGCAGCTGCATTGCGGCCAGCTCCTGGGGATCAAGCCGGCCGGGCTTGAGCAGGATCATTTCGTTGACCGCAATCTTGCCGATGTCATGCAGGCGGGCGGCATGTTCGATCTGGACGCAAAACTGCGGCTCCAGACTCATCTGCTGCGCGAGCTGACCAGCAAGATAGCCCACCCTGAAGCAATGCTTGCCGGTGTCGTCGTCAAAAAACTCGGCCGCCAGCGCCCAGTTTTCAGCAGTTGCATAAGCGAGTGTCTTGATCTCGCTTCTGAAGGCCTGAACCCGAAGTGAGGCAATGTCTTCGTGAATCGCAGTGACTTCCGGATGCTTCTCGATCCTTGGCGCCGGGATGACCTTGGGCGGCGATTCGATCGGCGCGCCATTGAGCCAATTGCGCGAGTTCTTGAAGGGATCGAAGGGGCGGATCACGGAGTTTTCCATGTACACGCCCTGGTCGGTCAATTGCCGATAGAACTTTGCGCGGCGGAAATTGGTCGCAAACTCGACAAGCTCACGGCCATACTCCATGCCCTGACGGGCGACGTCCGGGCTCTCGGCGTTGCTATGCGTCTTCAATAGCGCGCGCAACAGGTCGGCGAACTCCCACTTCGACTCGCTGGATTCCCGGTACATGTCCTTGAGCGATGCGCGGCTGCTCAAAATGCGGCGCCAGTCGGGAGGATCCATCGACGAGGCGCTTGCCCACTGCGCCACTGCCGAGGAAATCGCGATGTGCATCTGAACCCGGGGATTTTTGCAATCGCGCAGGGCTTCGCGTGCGGCGGCAAGACACATTTCTGCAGTCTCGGCGTCGTAGGTATCGATGAGGTAATTCGCACGGCTTTGTTCAAACGTTGCGCGATTAAATGGTGAGATCGCAGGGCAATCGAGCAGGCTGCTGCCCTCGGAGAGAAACGCCAGGGCGGCGGCGTGGTCGCGCAGTCGGTGCGCGCAAAACAGGCCGATGCTGCTGCATTGAAAGCGCACGTCGCGACCGGGCTCGGTATCGATTTTCATCGCGAGGACCTGGTTGCCCACGTCGATGGCGTCCTGATACAGGCCCATCTGCTTTAAACCGCCCATGGCATTGACGAGCGCCGCTGATTCCAGGAAGCGATCGCCCATTTCGCGGGCAATCGTCAGTGCCGCATCGTAGTGCTCCATGGCCTTGCTGAAATCGGCGACGTCGGCGTAACAGACGCCAAGCGTGTTGTGCAGGCGTCGCAAGGCGTCGGGCTTGCCGCGGCGCCGCACCACCGGCAAAAGGGGCTCCAGTGTTGTAATCGCCTGACGGAATTTGCCGAGGTATAGGTAGAAGGACCCCAGCGCATGCAGGATGCCAAGGACGTGGCCCTCGAACTCTTCTAGGCCAACGGCGGAGAACAGCCGGACCGTCCTTTCGACCAGGGGCGTGTCCATCGGATCCTGCCGCAAAACCAGCGTTTTCACCTCTGAAAAAATGCGTTCGAGGAAGGCAATAGCCTCCTCTGGCGTGGCTGACTGGAGCAGCTCGCCCAAGTGGTCAAACTCGGCCCCCGGAAGATTCTTGAGGCCTGCTTTTCCTAGTAGTTCGGCCAGGTTCGGCATAAAACTGGGTTCTATATCAATTCGGAAATGGAAAGGTCACATTGCACACACGCAACGCCATTGACAGTTGTTCACTCTTTAGCGATGCTACCGAAACTGAGGCTCCTGTGGATTCGGACACTTTCGTAACCCTTCATCTGAGCATGCCTGTGGCGCAGATGCAACGAGGTTGCACCGGTAATCCCCACAGCGGTCCGCAACTAGAAAACCAGGCAATGGATGCAACTGAAGCACGCGAGACAGAGAGATACACGGCCGGCCCCCCAGCAAAACGGGCCTTTGGAACCAGCTTCCTCCTCTATTTTCGAGAACTAGACTTGACTGAGATTTCTACCTAGTAGACCCACCCTACACCAACTTTTCAGGAACCCAAACCATGGACACGCAAATTCTTGACACAGAAGTCGCCGCACAGACCCCCGTTTTTGCGCCGATGACACTGGCCGAACTCGCTCTTGTGGGCGGCGGCGATTCAACCGCATTCAACCTGTACTAATCCTACCTAAGCCATCTTGACCAAGGAAATCACCATGAATAGCCAAATCGACATCGTTGAAATTGAAATCGCCGCTGCCAAGCCCCTGACGCTGGCTGAACTCGCGCTCGTTGGTGGTGGCGACTCGACCGCTTTCAACCTGTACTAATTGAGACACTCCAACAGGACCTACCCATGAACACCCAAGTCGATGCTGTTGAATTTGAAGTCACGCCCCTGACCCTGGCTGAGCTCGCGCTGGTCGGCGGTGGCGATTCGACCGCCTTCAACCTGTACTAGACAAGACAATTCACGAGAACCCGCCCATGAACACCCAGACCGACGTGGTTGAAATTGAAGTTCCCGCTGCCAAGCCGCTGACGCTGGCTGAACTCGCACTCGTTGGTGGTGGCGACTCGACTGCCTTCAATCTGTACTAATATATAGCCAACTTGCGGGGAGCTCGAACATGGACACCCAATTCGACGTTGTTGACACTGAAGTGACTCCCCTGACGCTCGATGAGCTTGCGCTCGTCGGTGGCGGCGACTCAACTGCCTTCAATCTGTACGAGCAACAAGCACGGCCGGGGTCCCACGGACGACCCCATTGAGACTGCCGCAGCGTCGACGTTGAAGTTGTTGCAGCACGGGCACTCCGTCTGGCGGTGCCTGACCCATAGCGACTGATTGTTGCCCAACGCGTAGCGGCCAATCAGAAAAATGGCCTTCCTGCCGCGCGCGTGAAGGGGCGATTTGATGAGTCCCCCCATGCAGGCCAGCGCACTTCGTCGGGAACGCCGGGCCTTGCTTCGATCTCGAGTTCCGAAGCACTCCCCTTAACGACGCCGTATCCCGCAGTTGCTCAATGCACGCTGGCGTCGTCAGGCTCCCCGCATGGCGGCTGCGGCCAAATCGACATCCCCGGTTATGATCGAGACGCAATCAGGGGAACCGATGAAAGACCGCCAAGCAGATCCTCTCGCGCCCACGCCCGAGGTCGTCAGAAAACATTCAACCCGCGAGTCACTCGCGCAGCCGGCGACTCTGACTGCGGGCTTGGCGCTCGTCGCTGCGATCTATTTCGCTCGCGAAATCCTGATTCCGATCACGCTTGCCGTGATATTCAGCTTTCTTGTCGCCCCGCTTGTCAGATTCCTCGAGCGCCTGCGCATCAACCAGGCAGTTGCCGTGCTGGTTTCGGTGGTCGTTCCGCTTTGTATCGTCGTGACGATCGCTGGCGTGGTGGGCAGCCAGATCGCGCAACTCGCGCAAAGCCTGCCGCAGTATCAAGAGACGATCAACGCCAAGGTCGAATCGATCGAGGAATTTGCCAACGGCCGGGTCGGGCAGTTTCTTGGCCGTGCGGGCCAGGTCATCGAGAGGGTGAGTTCGGGACAAACACCTTCGCCGCCACCGGCCTTGCCCACGCCCGCGGCCACGTCGCACGCATCGCCCAGTGTGCCTGCTGCACCTGTGGCGCCTGCGCCCAGCGAAATGCATGGCCCGCCGTTGCAACTGGTCGGCCACTTCCTGTCGGCCCTGCTCGATCCGCTTGAAACCGCGGCAATCGTGTTTGTCCTGTCGATCTTCATGCTGATCGATCGCCAGACCGTGCGCGACCGCTTCATCAAATTGACCGGCGCCAAGGATGCGGCGCGAACGACGATCGCACTTGACGATACTGCGGCTCGACTTTCGAGCTATTTCCTCTCGCAACTGGGCGTCAATACGTCAGTTGGCCTTGTGATTGGCTGCGCGCTCGCTGCGCTTGGGGCGCCGAGCCCCGTACTTTGGGGCGTTCTTGCCGCGACGCTTCGCTTCATTCCATACGTGGGCGTGTGGATCGCTGCAATCCTGGCCGGATTGCTCGCTGCTGCGATCGACCCAGGCTGGTCGATGGTGGTCTGGACGATCAGTGTGTTTGGCGCCACCGAGGTCGTCGCGTCGCAATTCGTCGAGCCCCTGCTGTATGGCCACACCACGGGGCTTTCACCGCTTTCGGTGGTGATCGCGGCCATTTTCTGGAGCTGGCTGTGGGGTCCGGTCGGGCTGATCCTGTCGACGCCCCTGACCCTGTGCCTGGTGGTGCTCGGTCGTTATGTCGAAAAACTCAATTTCCTGGAGATCCTGCTGGGCGAGAAGCCCAACATCCGTTCCTCGCAAGAACTCTATGACCATCTGGCGGAGTCCAATGGCGACGCGGCCATCCAGCATGCCCAGGGTTTTCTGGCAAAGAACACCGGGCTCGACTACTTCGATCGGGTGCTGATTCCCGCATTTCGGCTGCTCGCGGAATCGAAGTTCTCCAATGCGCTCGCCCCGGAGGCGGTGGCGCGCGCGCACGATGCTGCGGATGTTCTGGTGCGCGCCTTGCCACAAAAGCTCGCTCGCGCAAAGCGCATGCGAGGCAAGCGCAAGGCGCATCCGGGTGAACGCGTCCTGTGTGTGCCTTGCCAGGGCCCCTTCGATGATCTGCTTGGCGCCGCGGTCGTGGCCTTGCTGCAACAACTGGGATTTGAGGCAGGCGTTTCGAATTCGACAGGAACAACGCCGCTTGCGCCCAAGGACAAGGCCGACGTCGCAACCGCGCTCTGTGTGCTTAGCTGCGAGCCGCTTCGGATTGATTGCGCCATGGACGCCAAAAAAGCCGACCTGGCCTCCATTGCAGGCGGCGCTCGCATCGTGTGTGGAATTTACACGGACGACGAACTGGCAAGAGACACTCCGCAGCGCAAGGGATGGATCAAGGTGAATTCGGCGATGCACCTCATCGAGGTCCTTGAGCGCGCCCGCGCCTAGCGCGGGGGCGAATTCCGCGCCGAGCCCTGGCCTTGCTGGCGGCGCAACGCATGCTCGCCATCGAATCTCGCAGCTGGCGGGATGCGTGGTGCAGCGAGGCCCAGGCGCGCCCGGCGATTTGCCGCTTTCGTGAGCCCGGGGATGTTTCAGAGCGCGCGCGGTTTGCGCCCTTGCCGGGCCCCGTTTGGCGCGCTGCGCCAGAGTTAGGCGCGCGGCTTGCGGGCCTAGCCAGAACATGCGCCTAGAAGCGGCCCCGATAAACCGAATTTAAGGAAAAAGAGCGATGACCCCAAAAAAACCGTTCCTGACTGACGTCAAGAACTTGCGCGCCAAGGCCCGCAAGAGCCTCGATAAGGGCGCCGTTACCGATAACTATCAGGGAAATGTCGAGCAGGTCATTGAAATCCTGCAATCCGTGCTGGCCACCGAACTGGTTTGCGTGTTGCGCTACACCATGCACTACGTCACGGCGACCGGGATTTCAAGCGATGGCGTCAAGGCCGAGTTCGCCGAGCACGCCGCCGAGGAGCAGGAGCACGCGATGCTCGTCGCCGAGCGCATCAACCAGCTGGGGGGCAAGCCGGATTTCAATCCCGACTCACTTACCGCGCGCTCTGCATCGCAATACTCGGAGGGCAAGAACCTTGTCGACATGATTCGCGAGAATCTCGTGGCCGAGCGCATTGCCGTCGAGCATTATCGCGAATTGATCAGGTTCTTTGCCGATCACGACCCGACAACGCGGGTGATGATCGAGAAGATCCTTGAGAAGGAAGAAGAGCACGCCAACGACATGCACGACCTGCTCATCGCGCACGAAGGCATGCCGATGCTCAAGTCGTAACGCGGCCGCTGGTCTTTGCTGCCTCGGAATTTCGGGCCATGAGCGCCTCGGCCAGTGCATGGGCGACGGCGTCAGACGACACGGGCTTGACGAGGTGGCCGTCAAAGCCCGCAGCGCGAGAACGCTCGCGGTCTTCCGCACGCCCGTAGGCCGTGACCGCGAGTGCGGCGAGGGCCGCTTTGTGGCGCCGGGATTCGAGTTTTCTGATCTGCGCGATCAGCCAGTGACCGTCCTCACCGGGCATGCCGATGTCTGACACGATGGCATCGGCCTGCCAGCGCTGGTAGATCTCGAGCGCGCGCCGCGCCGAGTCCGCGCTTTGAATCTCGGCGCCATGTCTTGCGAGAACATTGGCTAGCAGCAGCGCCGCCTGGGCGTCGTCGTCGACGACGAGGATGCGGCTGCTCGCAAGGATTGCAAGGCGCGAACCTTCCTCGTCTTCGGCGGGCGATACGCTCGCGGCAGCCTTCAAGGGAAAATCGAGGGTCACTGTCGTGCCAAGCTGCTCGCCCGCGCTTGTTGCAATCAGCCGGCCGCCGTGCAATTCGACAATGCGGCGCGCAATCGGCAGTCCAAGGCCCAGGCCTGACTTGGAGCGGCGCAGCGACTGCTCGCCCGCACCCGATCTCTCAAACAGGAGCGTGAGCATGGTGGCATCCATCCCCTGCCCGGAATCCGCAACCTCGATTTGCACGGAGTCGTCCTTATAGCGCAGGGTCGTCGTGATCGCGCCGCCGCTTGGCGTGAACTTGATGGCATTTGAATAGAGATTGGCCAGCACCTGCTGCAGGCGGTTCGCGTCGGCGCGCGTCAGAACGTCCTTGCGGTCGATCTCCTGCAACAGCCTGATCCCCTTGCTCGCCGCTATCGGCTCGATCGAGCGCAAGGCGTCATCGATCGTATCGGGCAGGTAAATGTCGCGCAACTCGATTGCGAACCGGCCACTTGCAATGGCCGCGACGTCGAGCATGCTGTCGATGAGCGATGCTTGCGCTCTGACATTGCGCTTGATCGTCTCCGTGCCCTTCGTGATCGTGTCGGGCTCCGGCTTGCGCTGGATCACGTCGGCCCAGCCGAGGATGGCATTCAGGGGTGCCCGCAACTCGTGCGAGACCATGCGCAGGAAATCGTCCTTCATGCGATTGGCGGCTTCCGCATCGCGCCTCGCCGCGCCTGCCTCCTCGATCAAGAGGTAACGTTCGCGCTCATCGATCGCGATGCGCAAAATCAGCACCGACCCGGCAGCGCCTGCCGCACCTTGCATCGTCGAGACACTTGCAGCGACCGGTATCGACGGCTTGTTGGCGATGGCGAGCATCAGGCGCAGCTGCGGCGTGAGTTTCTCAAGATCAGTCACCGCAAGCTCGGTGCTCTCGTCAATCAGGCTTACCACCTGGGCGAAAGGGCGGCCAAGGACACTCTCGGCGCTCACCCCGATCATTTCCTGGGCGGCGCGATTCATGTACGTCAGGGCACCTTTTGAATCGGTGGCGATCACGCCTTCGGCGATGCTGCCCAGCATCGATTCGAACCACACACGCTGCAAGGCTTCGGCCTCGCGTGCCGCGATCAGTGACACCCGGGCACGATTCAGGGAGGTCATGACCCACACGATGGTGCCGCTGCCGAGCGCGAACAGCGCCATCTTCAGATGGGTGATGGCCTCTTCGTGTTGCGGCAGGAACAGCAGCCAGATGGCCGCGCTCGATGCGGCAATCGCCAACAGTCCACATCCGCTGCCCGCATACCAGGCCACAAGCGCGATGGTTGGAACGTAGACGACGAAGGGGACGTCGTGACCCACGAGCGGCGAGAACGCGAGCCGGATCAGCGTTGCCAGCGCGACGCCGCAAAGGGTTGCAACGACACGATAAGCCATCGGCACGGTCTTTTTGGTGCTGCCGGCGATGGCCAGTGCGCTCATGACCGGGCTAACCCAGGGTGAGCGTGCGCTCGATGCGGCCGGCCCTGTCGTGGCTGACCGCAATCGAGATCGATGTGCCGCGCGCGGCCCGCATGACCCATTCGAACACGTGCCGATCGGCGGTGGCATCTTCCGGGTTCCAAAACGATTGTGCCGGATGCACGCTCGACCAGCCCTGCAGGTCGCCGCCCATTTCGCGTGCCTTGCCCGCAATCAGTTGCACCGCTTCGGGATTGCGGATTTCGGCGATGAGCCCGCGCGACAGTTGGCGCTTTTGCGCGAGTTTGGTGACGTACGTCGGCAGCCATCCCGAGTTTTCGATGCTAAGGCGAACGCGCGCCGTCACGTGGTTGTCCTGCTCATCGATCTGTTCGATGCGCAGATCACGGATACGAATCGCAGGCAGGATCAGCGCCTGCCACAGAATCCATGGCGGGAAGCGGGCAATTTCGGCCTCGCGAAAGCGCGGCGGGGGATTGCGGAAGGCATACGACTTGTCCCAGCCACCAAGCTCGACTGGGCCCAGCTGAGGGTGGTCAAAGGCTCTCCAGGGCAGATAGCCGCGACCGTCAAGCTCGCGGTCGCTCCACTGCAGCATCTTCAGGTCGTCGGCACTGTCGTGATCGCGGAACCAGCCAATGTAGTCGTCATTGTCGATGCCGGCGGCCTTCTTCGGGTTCCAGATTTCGGCCACCCAAAGGAATGCGCCATGGTGTTCGTAGAGCCAGTCGAACGAGCCGCCAAGCGTCTGGCCCGGAAAATAGCTGAAGTCCTCGAAGATCGAGATTGCCGGGTATCCGGTCAGCGCTTCGCCCTTTTTTCCCATGGCCTGATAGATCCACAGGTCTTCGGGGGGCAGCTTGTCGTCGGCAAGCTGGCTGCTCGGACGCAAAAGCACGCCGGAGAACGTGTGGAAACTCAAGCCCGCACAGATATTCTTGTGGGCGACGATGAAATCGAGCATGGCACGGATTTCGGGCTCCGAGCCGGGATAGGGACCCGCACCCTGCTGCTCGAATTCCTGGCGCCAGTTGGCCGGGAAATTGCGGTTCAGGTCGAGGTTCTCGGGCGGTGGCGGAATGATCAGGCGATCGGCATCGAAATTGGCAAAGCGACCTTCGGGCAGGACGCGGTAGTAGGTGCCACCGCGGTCGGTGGGATCGCGCCTGACCAGAAGACGGGAGTCATCCGGATGCGGCTTCCAGGGGCCGTTGGCGTCTTCAATGCGCATCTCGAGGATCGCGCCATCGCCATCGATGTCCTCGATGATCAGGCCCTCGTGCACGTCTTCGTCGTAGGGATAGCGACGCGTGCTCGAGCGCACCAAGCGGGGAGAATCGGCAAGCGCCCATTCGGCGCCGTCGGGATTGATGCGCGGGCAGATATAGAAGCTGCGCGTTGCAAGGCAGTAGTCGACATCCTTGTTCGTGCCGATGCCCTTGACGATCCACTCGATGAAGTAAAGGCATGCAGCGCTGGCGGCAAGTTCGCTTGCGTGAATGTTGCCGTCAAGCCAGAACGCCGGTTTGTCTTCTGCAGGGCCGCAATCGTGATCGGTCAGAGTCACGAGGACAATGTCGCGCTTCTCGTAGCTCTGGCCGATCGTGGCAAGCCGAATGTAGCGCGGATACTCGGCGGCGAACTGGACAAGAATGTGTTGCAAATCGTCATAGCGATAGAAGCGGGAATGGTCCAGCAACGGCATCGGTTGTCTCCGTATCTCAGGCGAGGGTCGCTCGCTGGTGCCTTCATTGTGCCGCAACTTGCCTGGGGGCGACCTTGCCCTGGCATGCGCTTCCGGCGTCATAATGGCGCCGCATCGATTCCGTCCGAAAGCGGGGATTCAGGTCCGAATGAAAGTCATGCCCCTCAGGTCGCGCGTGCTCTTCGCGTTTGCGGTCGTGCTGCTTTGCCTTATTGCATTGGTAGGCTCGATCGTGCGTTATTACGGGCAGCTGCTCGAAGCACAATACCTGAGCACGCACTCCTATGAGCTCGTCGCCGCAACGCAGGGTCTCGAGTTGTCGCTTGACAGCGACCGCGGCATGGCCTACTGCGCGCTCACGGGAGAACACCCGCTGGGCAGAAACCCGCAGTTGGCGACGAACTACGAGGCGCGCTATCGCGAGCTGCTCGAGCTGACGAGCGGTGACGACGAGCAGCAGCAGCGGCTCTCGCGCATCGACGCGTTGTGGGGCCAGTGGCAGTCGGAGTATCTGAATCCGATTGCCGCGTTCTGTGCTCTGCCTGCTGGCGTTCCGCGGGCGAGCAGTGACCAGTTGTCACGCCTTGCTCAGCGCGGAAACGTATTGCGCCAGCGTCTGCGCGCCGAACTCAATGCCATGGAGGAAACCGAGACCGCGACGTCTTCGGCGCGCCAGTCTGAATTGACCACGCTGCGCTCCTTGACCGCGGCGATCATCGCCGTCATGGGCGCGGTCACCTTGCTCCTCGCGCTTTTCACCGCAACCTCGCTCGCGCGCGCGGCCTCGCGGCTTGACCGGCTCAATCGCGACCTGGCAAGCGAAGCCACCCAGCGCGGCGCGATCGAGAGGCGCCTGACCAATTCCGAAATGCGCGTGCGCACGATCCTCGAATACGTGCCCGACGGCGTGCTGACGATCGATCCATCCGGGACCATCCAGTCCTTGAATCCGGCAGCCGAGCGCATCTTCGGATACCAGGCGGGCGACCTGATCGGCAGGAACATCAACGCCCTGGTGCCCGATTCCCTTGGCGTGCTCGACCCGCGCCTTGCCGAAAGCGGCCAGGCCCTTCCTCCCGAAGGTCGCCGTGAACTGCTTGGCGTGAGGGCCGATGGCACGCGTATCGCGATCGATCTGTCGATCACGGAAGTCCAGATCGATGGCGAACGCCTGTTCACCGGCATCGTGCGCGACATCTCGGATTCGAAGCGCCGTGACGAGGAAATCACGCGCTTCCAGACGATGCTCGATAACACGGTCGACATGATTTTCATGTTCGATCCGATCACGCTCAAGTTCGTCTACGCCAATCGCGGCACCGAGGAGACCCTGGGATATTCGCGCGATGCGCTCCTGACCATGCGCGCCACCGATCTCACCGCATCGATGCCAGAGCACGTTTTCCGCTCTCACATCGCGCCGCTGATGGACGGTAGCAGGCCCTGGCTCAGCTACGAGGCGATGCAGCGCAAACGCGATGGCGTTGAAGTTCCGACCGAGGTCTTCCTGCAGCTGGTGCGCAGTGGTAGCGAGGATCCCGGCCTTTTCATTGGCATCGCCCGCGATCTCACCGAGCGCCGCCGCATTGACCGCATGAAAAGCGAATTCATTTCGATCATCAGCCACGAGTTGCGCACGCCCTTGACCAGTATCCGCGGCTCGCTCGGTCTGCTTGTCGGCGGTGCTGCAGGTGAGTTGCCTGAGCGCACCAAGCGCATGGTCGAGATCGCCCATCACAACAGCGAGCGCCTGGTGCGCCTGATCAATGACATGCTCGACATGGAAAAGATCGAATCGGGCAAGATGCGCTTTGACATGCGCCCGCTCGAGGTGGCTGCGCTGATTGATCATGCGCTGGATGCCAACGCCGGTTACGCCGAACAGTACGACGTGACCTTAAGCGCCGCCTCAATTGATCCTGCGCTGCGCGTCTACGGCGATTTTGACCGGCTCATCCAGGTCATGAACAATCTTTTGTCCAACGCCGCGAAATTTTCGCCCACCGGCGGCAAGGTGCTGGTCAGTGCAACGCAAGAGGGCAGCATGGTGCGCATCAGTGTCGCTGACAACGGCGGCGGCATACCCGTCGAATTTCGTGAAAGGGTGTTTGAGCGCTTTTCCCAGGCGGATACTTCTGACACGCGCAAGAAAGGCGGCACCGGCCTTGGCCTGTCGATCTCCAAGGCGATCGTCGAGCGCCATGACGGCGTCATCGGCTTCGAGTCGATCCCCGGGTCGGGCGCGACCTTCTGGTTTGACCTGCCCCAGTGGCACAGCCCGGTACGCGCCCTGGCGCCAAATCCGGCGGATGCGCCGCGCGTTCTGGTTTGCGATGACAACGTCGACGTTGCCGATCTCCTTTCGATTCTGCTGCGCGACGCGGGATACGAGGTCGATATCGCGTTTAGTGCCGAGGAGGCGCGCAACCTGCTTTCGGCCCGACGCTATTCGGTGATGACCCTTGATATCACCTTGCCTGGCCAGGATGGCATCTCTCTCATCCGTCAACTCAAGAGCGAAGGTCACGTTCAGGTGCCGCCGCTGGTGGTGGTGTCGGGCTACGGCGATGCCCAGCGCGACGAGCTGGCAGGCGAGCACACCGTGCTTGACTGGCTTGACAAGCCGATCGATGGCGACCGGCTGCTCGCTGCGGTACGACGCGCCGTGCGCGGCAAGCACGATCGCGTGCGCATCCTTCATATCGAAGACGACGCCGACGTGCGCCAGGTTCTGCAAACGCTGGTCGGAAAAGATGTCGTGGTCAGCGCCGCATCAAGCGTCGTCGAGGCACGACGTTACCTGCGCAGCCAGTCATTCGATCTGGTCGTGCTTGACGTTGGCTTGCCAGACGCATCGGGAATCGGCGTGCTTGCGCACATGGTCGGGCTCAATGCGACGACGCCGGTGCTGGTCTTCTCGGCGCACGAGCCAAGCAGCGACCTAAGCGCGCGGGTCAGCGCCGTACTTGTCAAGTCGCGCACATCGAACCAGCAGCTGCTTGATGCCATCAGCCGTTTGGTAGCATCGCATCACCATGCAACTTGAGCGTATTTTGTATGTCGAAGATGACGCAGACATCCGCGAGGTCGCGACGATGTCCCTTGAAGTCGTCGGCGGCTTCGCCGTCAAGGCCTGTAGTTCGGGAGCGGAGGCCCTGGCCTGCGTCGCCGAGTTCGGACCGCAACTGATCGTGCTTGACGTGATGATGCCGGAAATGGATGGCCCGGCGACCCTGCGGGCATTCCAGTCCGATCCGCGAACGGCCGGCATACCGGTGATCTTCATGACCGCGAAAGTCCAGCCCGGGGAGATCGCGGAGTTTTTGGAACTCGGGGCGAAAGATGTGGTCGCAAAGCCTTTTGACCCGATGACGCTTTCGGATTCGCTGCGACTGATCTGGGCAAGGATTGGGGCGTAGAGCCAAAAATGGAGAGCGATGGCCCAGTCAATCGAATTTGAAGGCAAGTGGCAGGAGCTGAAAAAGCGCTTCGAGGAAAAGCTTGTCGGGCGCTTTCAGGCGATCGATATGGCCTGGCAGGCGCTCACTTCCAGGCCCGACGATGAACAGGCCCTAAGTGCGCTGTTCCACCAGGTTCACAGCCTTGCCGGTTCCGGGGCGACGTTTGGCTACGAAGACCTGTCTTCGCTCTCGCGCGGCCTTGAGCCACTGATCGACCCGCAAGGCGAGATGCGCGGCAAGCCGCTCGAAGGCGCGCGTCGCGCCGCGGTCGAGGCGAGGCTGATGGCACTGCGGAGCCAGGCGCGGGCAATCAATGCGCAGATCTGATCCTTCGTCCTCTAGTGCCAGTCGCATTTCGCGTCTCGCGCGCAAACCTCGGTATGATGCACCGTGCATCGTGAGCGCATCGCCGGATGCTGGCGATGTTTCGTGCAAAGTGTCTGTTCAGGTCTCTTGCGAGGCTCAAGATGGCTAACCCGACCTATTCGATACCCGTGCCACCCGTGGTCTACGTGGTGGATGACGACGAGGCGATCCGTGACCTGGTCGTCGAGATCGCGCGTGCGATTGGCGCGACCACCAAGCCGTTCGCGCGCGCCGAGGACTTCTTGCAGTCGTATCGGCCGGACCCGATCGAGTGCCTGGTCGTCGATATCCGCATGCCAGGCTTGTCCGGCCTTGAAGTGCAGCGCCGCCTGATCGAGGCCGGGCACGGCGTGCCGGTGATCTTTGTCACGGGCTATGGCGACGTCGACACGGCGGTCGAGGCCATGCGCGCCGGGGCCATGGACTTCATCCAGAAACCGTTTTCGCCGCAGGCCTTAGCCGAGAAGATCCAGGCTGCCTTGCAGCGCTCGCGCACGGCCTATCGCGAGCGGCTCGAGCGCGGCACCATCGACGCGCGTTTTTCCCTCCTGACGGCGAAAGAGCGCGAAGTCGCCGTGCGTGTCGTCGCCGGCAAATCGAGCCGTGAAATCGCCGACGAATTCGGCCTTTCGATTCGCACGATTGAAAATCACAGGGCGCGCATCATGGACAAGCTGCATGCCGACTCGGTGGTCGAACTCGTCCACCTGCTAAGCCCGAGGGTGGCCGCGGCGCAGGCTGCAGCGAGTGCTCCCGACACGGCGCTGCCGCCCGCCGATGACGCTGGCTAGTCGATCGTCAGCCGAAGTCGGCAAGGTGTGCTAACGTCTGCGCCAGATTTTCCAAACCCGGTTGAAAGGACCCATCGTGTACTCATCCCGTCGTCGTTTTCTGTCCCTTGGCGCAACCCTTGCAGGGTCGTTCTGCCTTGCAGAGGTGGCACTTGCCGATACCCCGCAAAAGCTGCTTGAGACCGACCCCACCGCCGAGAGCCTGGGCTACAAGGATGATGGCTCCAAGGTCGATCACGCCAAGTTCCCGAAGTACGCGCCGCCGCAGGCGTGTGGCAACTGCGCCCTTTTCCAGGGCAAGACCGGCGATGCCAGCGGGCCGTGTCCGATCTACGGGGGAAAGATTGTCCAGGCCAAGGGGTGGTGCAACGCCTACGTGAAAAAGGGCTGATCGATGCAGGCTGCCGCGCCGCGCCGGCGCGGCGCGGCGCCCGCCCTTGCGCTTGTTCTGGCCACCCTGGTTTTGCCAGGCAAGGCGGGCGCAGACGAGCTTCCGGCAGCGCTGGAAAGCGAACGTGAGCATGCTCTTCTACCGTCCCAGGCGGTGTCGGTGTTCGTCGCGCCGCTTGAGACCGGGAGCAACAGCTTCTCGCTAAACGCCGATGTGCCGATGAATCCGGCCTCGACGATGAAACTGGTGACGACATTTGCGGCGCTCGAGCTCCTCGGGCCTGCCTATACCTGGAAAACCGCCGTGTTCGCGACCGCGCCGCAAGAGGGCGGCGTTGGCGGCGATCTCTACATCAAGGGCAGTGGCGATCCTCATCTGACTGAATCCGATCTCTGGGCTTTACTGCGCGAGGTGCGCCAGCGCGGTATCGCCGAGGTCAGGGACATCGTCATCGATCGCAGCATTTTCGCACCCGTAGCAAGCGATCCCGGACAGTTCGATAACGAGCCGAACCGCGCCTACAACGCTGCGCCGGACGGCTTTCTTGCGAACTTCGATGCCACCTCGATCTACTTTGTGCCCGATCCCGGGCATCGCAGCGTCCATGTTTTTGCAACGCCCGAGCTGGCGGGCCAGAACATCGGCGCGCCGCGCCTTTCAGACGAGGCCTGCGGCGACTGGCGCGCACGGCTCGGACTGGATCTGAGCAATCCGAACCGGCTCAGTTTCACCGGCTCGTATGCGGCAAGCTGCGGTGAGAAAGTCCTCAACCTGAGCCTCTATTCGCCGCGAGACTATGGCGCGCTTTTGATCGCCTCGCTTTGGCGCAGCGTCGGTGCCAGGCTTGACGGTGTCGTCAAAGACGGCCTGCTGCCGCAGGGCGCGCGCCTCGTTGCCGAGCACACCTCGGACCCGCTCGCGGTTGCGCTCTACGACATGAACAAGTACAGCAACAACGTCATGGCGCGCAATGTCTTTTTGACGCTGGCTGCCGAGAGCGCCCGCACGCCTGCGACGGCCCAGGGCGCAACGCTGGTCGTCAAGCGCCTGCTCACGGATCGCGGCATCGATGTCAGCGGGCTCGAACTCGAAAACGGCTCGGGCCTGTCCCGTCTCGAGCGCATCACGGCCAGGACCATGGGGGCGGTCCTTATTGCCGCCTGGCATTCGCCAACCATGCCCGAGTTCTTTGCCTCGCTGCCCGTGGTCGGCCTTGACGGCACCATGAAAAACCGGCTGCGCGCCGATGGCGTGGCGGGTCATGCGCACATCAAGACCGGCACCCTCGCTGATGCACGCGCAATTGCCGGCTATGTCGACTCGGCCCGCGGTCGGCGCTATGTCGTCGTGTGCATCGTCAACGACGCCCAGGCCGAGCGCGCGCGCGGATTCCAGGACGCGCTCATCAACTGGGTTTTTTCCAACGGCTAGCCGTGCAGGCTGCGGATTGAATTAAACTAGCGCCGAACGGTTTTGCCGTGATTCGTTGGATCAATTGGAAACGGGGAGCAGCTATGGAAAATGTCAATCGTGACAAGCTTGTCGGAGACCTGAAGGTGGTGCTTGCCGACGCCGAGGACTTGCTCAAGGCGGCCGCAAGTGCCACCGGAGAGCGCGCAGCCGAGCTTCGCGAGAAGGCGCAATCGACGCTCAAGCGGGCGTCCGAGCGCATCGGCGATGTGCAGGAATCGGTCGTGGCCAACAGCAAGGCAGCAGCACGCTACACCGACGATTTCGTCCACGACAGTCCCTGGCGCGCGGTTGGCATTGCAGCTGGCGTCGGATTTCTCCTTGGCCTGCTTGTCAATCGCAGATAAAGTTGAGCACGCCCCGCGCGCCGTTTTTCTCGTCGCTCGCGAGCCTCCTTGCGGGAGTGCTGGGGCTGCTGCAGACACGCTTAGAGCTGGCTGGCGTGGAACTCGAGGACGGCATCGTGGCCCTGCTCGCCATGCTGGCCATGGGCGCGGCGCTTGTGCTCTTCGCCACGCTCGCCCTGCTCGTGGCTTCGCTCATCGTGGTCTTTGCATTTGACGGCAGTGCGCGGCTCGTGGCGATGGGCGTTCTGGCCTTCGTGTATGGCGCAATCGCCGCGGCTTTCGGGTTCAAGCTTCGCCACAGTGCGGCCCATCGGCCGCCGTTCCTGGCGGCAACGCTGGCTGAACTGGCGCGTGATCGCGCGGCGTTGATGAAGCATGCGGCGACCGAGGAGGAAGTCCTTGAGTGACCGTCCTTCCTCGCGCCAGCTGCGCCGCGAAATCCTGGTGGCGCGCGTGGCCTTGCAGCGCGTTGAACTTGGCCAGAGCGTGCTCGCGCTGCGCCAGAGCATGCGCCTGCCAGCGATCATCGGCGACGCCTTTCGCGCCGGCGGGCGCACCGGCACGGTGCTCTCGGCGCTGCTTGGCATCGCGCGCCGCTTTCCGGTGGCAAGTACGCTTGCCGCGCTTGCCGCACGACGCGGTCCGCGCGTGGCGACACTCCTCAAGTGGCTGGGCGTCACCCTGGCCCTCTGGCCGCTGATCTCCTTCGTGCGCGAGCACTATCGACAGTATCGCCGCCACTAAAGGCCAAGCGATGCCCAGATCGCGTTGACGCGAAGCACTGTTGCCGGATCGCTAGCGATCGCCCGGCCCCATTCGCGCGTGGTTTCCGCCGGCCACTTGTGGGTGGCATCGATGCCCATCTTGGAGCCAAGTCCCGCTGCCGGCGAGGCGAAGTCCAGATAGTCGATCGGCGTGTTCTCGACAATGGTCGTATCGCGACTCGCGTCAACACGCGTGCTCAGCGCCCAGACCACGTCCTTCCAGTTGCGGATGTCGATATCGTCATCGACGACAATGATCATTTTGGTGTACATGAACTGCCGCAGGAAGCTCCAGATGCCAAACATCACTCGCTTGGCGTGTCCCGGGTAGGATTTCCTGATCGAGACGAGCGCGACGCGGTAGCTGCAGCCTTCAGCCGGCAGGTAGAAGTCGACGATTTCGGCAAACTGGCGTTGCAACAGCGGCACGAAGACTTCGTTCAAGGCCACGCCAAGCACCGCCGGTTCATCCGGCGGCTTGCCGGTATACGTCGAGTGATAGATGGGATTTCGGCGCATGGTGATGCGCGTCACGGTGAAGACCGGAAACCATTCGATTTCGTTGTAGTAGCCGGTGTGATCGCCAAACGGGCCTTCTTGCGCGTGCTCGTAGCCGGCAATGCCGTTACGGTTGGCCGCATCGCACTGAATTTCGCCTTCAAGGACGATTTCCGCACGCGCGGGCACGTTAAGGCTCGAGCCAAGGCAAGCCGCGAGCTCCGTGCGGCTGCCGCGCAAAAGTCCCGCGAACTGGTATTCCGACAGGCTGTCTGGCACCGGTGTCACAGCGCCGAGTATGGTCGCCGGGTCGGCTCCGAGGACCACGGCCAGCGGAAACGGCTCACCGCCATTGGCGGCTGCAAAATCCCTGAAGTCCAAGGCGCCGCCGCGATGCGGCAACCAGCGCATGATCACCTTGTTGCGTGCAATCACCTGTTGCCGGTAGATGCCAAGATTCTGCCGCGTGCGCGCCCTGGGCACATTTTGCGGACCCCGTGTCACGGTCAGCCCCCACGTGATCAGCGGCCCGGCGTCCAAAGGCCAGCAGGTTTGCACCGGCAGGGCTGCCAGGTCGACGTCGCCGGCTTCGATGACAATCTCCTGGCAGGCGGGCGCTGTCACCCGCTTGGGTCCCATGTCCCACACCGCGCGGACCATCTCGAAGAGCTTGCCCGCATCCTTCAGGCCGCGCGGCGGCTCCGGCTCGCGCAGCGCAGCGAGCATTTCGCCCACGCCGCGAAGCGCGGCAACCGAGTCCTGGCCCATGCCCAGGGCCACGCGCCTGGGGGTTCCAAAGAGATTGCCAAGGACCGGCATGGACGCGCCGATGGGCGCCTCAAAGAGCAGCGCCGGACCCGCAACTTTGAGCACGCGATCGCAAATCTCGGTCATTTCGAGTTTTGGCGACACCGGAACTTGTATCCGCTTGAGCTCTCCAATAGCTTCGAGATTCACGATAAAATCGCGTAAGTCTTTGTATTTCATTATATTTTTTTGTGCGGTGAGGGGCGCTTGAACCGCCTTGGGGTGGGCAAGAGGTTTCGTCTTCTGCCTGGGGTCAAGGCGCAGTCGAGCTTGCGTCGCGGCAGATTTAACATTTTCCTGATTGACCGACTAGGGGTTGTTGCCTAGACTCCGCGGTTGTTGGCGGATTGTGTTTCAAAAGCATGAAGAGCAGACAAGCCAATCCGTCGTAAATCAACGGGCACTCGGGCGCCCATCTACTTAGAGATTTCGGAGCTTTCGCTCTTTGCCTGAATCAATGGTACGCCAGCGGCTGGATCGTCCGGCTGGAACGATGAGCGTACCACCGACCGCCGACATACGGCCCAACCTCGGGGCTGCGACGGTCGATCCAAGTTATTCGTAGTGATGAATGGTCCGGTCTTTTCAGGATATTTGTTGCCGCGCGGTAATAGGAGCATCGATGACTAAGCAATTGCTGCGCAGTTCGCTGCGCATGGCGTTTTTGAACGGCGTATCGTTCATGCGCAACAGTCTTGCCCTGATCGGCCTGACGTTGCTCGTGGCGGGCGCATTCCTTTTCACCCGGGGCAATCTCAAGGCGCAGCCGGTGATCGCTGTTGCCGATGTCCCCGGCAGCGAGCCTTCGGGCTTCACCACGAGCTTTTTCAGCCAAGCCATGGCGATCGACAATGTGAGCGCTCGCTACGTCGCCGAGCCTGATCCTGCCCAGGGCAAGCCTGTAGCGGCAGAGCACAACCAGGATCTGCTTGGAAGCGCGCAGGAACAGCTTCTGGTGACGCGCTATCTCGCGCGCAAGTATCACGTCAATGCCGACGCCGCCGATCTCATGGTCAGTGCGGCCTACCTCGCCGGGCGCGATGCGGGCGTTGATCCGGCCCTGCTTTTGGCCGTGATCGCCGTCGAATCGGGATTCAATCCGTTTGCCGAAAGCGTGGTTGGCGCCCAGGGCTTGATGCAGGTGATGTCAAAGATCCACAGCGACATGCTGGGTGGCTACGGCGGCCCGCAGGCGGCGCTTGATCCGGTGGCTAACATCCGCGTTGGCGCCCTGATCCTGAAGGATTGCATCCACCGCGGCGGCTCGGTGCGCGACGGCTTGCGCCTTTATGTCGGCTCGATGACCCAGGACGATGGCGGCTACGGGCTTCGCGTGCTGCAGGAGAAAGATCGTATCGTGCTCGCGGCGCGTGGCGGCAACCCGCTGATCGTGCCGGCCGTGGCCAAGCCCGCCGTGATTGCGGCGGGCGTCAGTGCCAACGGCCCGATCGCGTCGCAAAGCGAGGCGGTAGGCCCGGACCTGGCCTCGCAGGCGCGCAGCGAACACGTCGCGGCACTCTAGGCCGCAGCTTCGCTGCCGCGGCGCTCGGCCAGATACTGGCCGATGCGCCTGATGGCTTCTTCCAGCTTCGATATCGGCGTGGCGTAGGAAAGCCGTATCCAGCGTTCGGGTTCGGCGCGCCCGAAGTCGCGCCCCGCGGCCACCGCGACGCCGGCGTTCTCGAGCAGGTCGCGCGCGAATGCAAAACTGTCCGCGGCAAGCGCGCTGCAGTCGGCGTAGACGTAGTAGGCGCCATCGGGCATGAGCGGAATGGAAAATCCGAGCGCGCGCAGCGCAGGCACGATGTAGTCACGCCGTTTCCTGAATTCATCCCGCCTGGCCTCGTAGATGGCGATCGTTTCGGGCTCAAAGCACGCGAGCGCGGCATGCTGGGCGAGCGCCGAGGCGCAGATGAAGAGGTTTTGCGACAGCCTCTCAAAGACCGGAACCAGGCTCTTCGGGACCACCGCCCAGCCCAGGCGCCAGCCGGTCATGTTGAAGTACTTCGAGAAGCTGTTGATCACCACCACCGGGTCGTTGGCACCGGCATTGCGCAGGACCGTGGTTGGCGCGTGGTCGTAGGTCAGGCCCTGGTAGATTTCATCGACGATGGCCGTGCCATTTCGGCTCTGGCAAAACGCGATGATGCGTTCGAGTTCGCTCTCGCCGATCGACGTGCCGGTGGGATTTGACGGTGTCGTAATCAGCACCCCTCGCGTGACATCGCTCCAGTGCTCGCGAACCAGCGCCTCGGTCAACTGGAAACGCTCGAGAGGACCGACTGCAACCAGGCGCGCGAAGCCCTCGAAGGCGGAGACAAAGTGGCGGTTGCAGGGATAGCTCGGGTCGGGCAGCAACAGCTCATTGCCGGTCTCGATCAGGGCCGCCATGGTGAGGAGCAGCGCGCCCGAGGCCCCGGCCGTAACGATGATGCGCTCGGGCTCGACCGCGGCTGCAAATTTTGTCCGGTAATGATCCGAAATCGCCTGCCTTAGCCGCGCCAGGCCGACGGCTGGCGTGTACTGGGCGCGCCCCTTTTCCATCGCGCTCGCAAGTGCTGCAAGCACGGCGGGTGGGGCGGTAAAATCGGGCTCGCCGATGCTCATGTGAATGATCGAACGTCCTTCGACCTCGAGCTCGATTGCGCGCTTCATCACTTCCATCGTCTGAAACGGTGCGATTTTTTCAGTGCGTGCGGCAAGCACAAGTCGGGATGCGGGCATGGTCTAAGGAGTTCGCGAGCGAGCGTCGAGTGTACCTTTTCGGTACCCGCTTTTGGCGTCTTTGCGGCCTGGGGCCGGCGCAACGCATGCTGCTAGAATTTGCGCGGGGGTTGCACGGCACTGAATAACAGCGGGTCGCAAGACGATCTGCGTTGAGGAAGACACCATCATGTCCGATCGGCTGCGCCAGGCGGCGCTCGAATACCACGAGTTTCCGCAACCCGGAAAAATCTCCGTTACCGCAACCAAGCAGCTCGTCAACCAGTCCGATCTGGCCCTCGCCTATTCGCCAGGCGTGGCTGCGGCATGCGAAGAGATCGTCGCCGATCCGCAAAATGCCCATCGCTACACCGCGCGCTCGAACCTGGTTGGCGTCATCACCAACGGCACTGCCGTGCTCGGCCTAGGCGCAATCGGCCCCCTTGCCGCCAAGCCGGTGATGGAAGGCAAGGCGGTGCTGTTCAAGAAGTTCGCCGGCATCGATGTCTTCGATATCGAGATCAACGAGCTCGACCCGGTCAAGCTGGTCGAGGTGATTGCTGCGCTGGAGCCGACTTTTGGCGGCATCAATCTCGAGGACATCAAGGCTCCCGAGTGCTTCTTCGTCGAGCGCCAGTTGCGTGAGCGCATGAAAATCCCGGTGTTTCACGATGATCAGCACGGCACGGCGATCATTGTTGGCGCCGCCGTCAAGAATGGCCTTCTGGTGGTCAAAAAGGACATCACCGCAGTCAAGCTGGTGGTCTCCGGTGCTGGCGCAGCCGCCCTTGCGTGCGTCGATCTTCTCGTCGATCTGGGGTTGCCGATCAAGAACATCTGGCTCACCGACCTGGCGGGCGTGGTCTACCAGGGGCGCAAGGAACTGATGGATCCGGACAAGGCCCGATTTGCCCAGGAGACCGACCAGCGCAGCCTCGCCGAAGTGATACGCAACGCGGACATTTTCCTGGGTCTTTCTGCAGGCGGCGTGCTCAAGCAGGACATGGTCAAGAGCATGGCACCCAACCCCCTCATCCTTGCGCTTGCCAATCCGACGCCAGAAATCATGCCCGAGCTTGTGCGGGAGGTCAGGCCCGACGCGATCATGGCCACCGGCCGCACCGATTATCCCAATCAGGTCAACAACGTCCTTTGCTTTCCCTTCATTTTTCGGGGGGCGCTTGACGTTGGCGCCACGACCATCACGCGCGCCATGGAGATTGCCACGGTGAATGCCATCGCCGAGCTGGCGCGCCAGGAACAAAGCGACGTCGTCGCCACAGCCTACGGCATCCATGACCTGTCGTTTGGCCCGCTTTACCTGATTCCCAAGCCATTCGATCCGCGCCTGATCGTCAAGATCGCGCCGGCGGTGGCCAAAGCTGCGATGGACTCGGGCGTTGCCAGCCGACCGATCGCCGACATGGAGGCCTATACCCAGCAGTTGCAGCAGTTCGTCTACCACAGCGGCACGCTGATGAAGCCGCTGTTCTCCTCGGCGCGCAAGATCGGGCCCGAAAAAAAGCGCATTGTCTACGCCGAGGGCGAAGAAGAACGCATCCTGCGCGCCGTGCAGGTGGTCGTCGACGAGCAGATCGCAAGCCCGATCCTGATCGGCAGGCCCGACGTCATCAGGCATCGCATCACGCGCTACGGCTTGCGCCTGCGTGAAAATGTCGACTTCATCGTGGTCAATGCCGATCACGACGAGCGCTATCGCGATTACTGGCAAAGCTACTGGAAGATGCGCGAGCGCCACGGCGTCACCGCGCAGTTTGCCAAGCTCGAGATGCGCCGCCGCTCGACGCTGATCGGTGCCATGATGGTCAAGCGCGGCGAGGCCGACGGCATGCTCTGTGGCACGATCAGCACGACCAACCGCCATCTGCTCTACATCGACCATGTCATTGGCAATGCGCCAGGCAAGAAAGTCTATGCGGCGATGAACGGCCTGATCCTGCCCGGGCGTCAGGTGTTTCTGGTGGACACCCACGTCAATGCCGACCCGAGCGCCGAGGAGCTCGCCGAAATTACCATGATGGCTGCAGCGGAAATGGTCCAGCTCGGCAT
Source organism: Gammaproteobacteria bacterium (assembly GCA_903970185.1). Classification (GTDB taxonomy): domain Bacteria; phylum Pseudomonadota; class Gammaproteobacteria; order Burkholderiales; family Burkholderiaceae_D; genus CAJCIC01. The sequence goes on along the minus strand of CAJCIC010000004.1, from coordinate 30,156 downwards.
CCAGCCCAAGGTGGCGCTCCTGTCGCATTCGAACTTCGGCTCGTCAGAACTGCCCTCGGCGCAGAAGATGCGAGATGCCCTCGCCCTTTTGCGCGAGCGTGCGCCCCTGCTTGAAGTCGATGGCGAGATGCATGGCGACTCGGCCCTTGACGAGGCGCTGCGCAAGGCAGCGATCACTAGCGGCACGCTGGAAGGCGAAGCCAATCTGCTTGTCATGCCCAACATCGACGCCGCGAACATTGCCTACAACCTCTTGAAAACTGCTGCCGGAAACGGCATCGCCATCGGGCCGATCCTGCTTGGCTGTGCCGCCGCCGTGCATATCCTGACGCCGTCAGCGACGGTGCGGCGCATCGTCAACATGACAGCGCTTGCTGTGGTCGACGCCAACGCCCCCGAAGCCTAGCCAAGGCGCTTGCGACGCGCGCCAAGAAAAGCCAGCTTGAGTGCCGGAAGGAGGACGTTGGGTCGCAGGTAATCGCGCGGACGGGCGCGTCCGAACAGGCCATCGACGACCGTTTGCCTAAGCGCTGGCGATGCCTTCACGGCGGCCAGGAAATCGTCGGCGCGATCGCCCGAGAGGCATTTCGCCTGGACCCATCGATAGATTGCAAAGCGCGTCGCAAAGCGTCGTCGCAGGCGCTCGCGATAGTGGGCAAGTGCGCTGTCACCGCCGTCGCGTGCAAGCGAGCTCGAGACGGCCTCGGCTGCGAACTGCGCGGACTCGAAGGCATAGTCGATGCCTTCCCCGGTGATCGGGTTGACAAGCCCCGCGGCTTCGCCAACGCAAAGGATGCGCGCGCGACCGGCGTGCTCGACACGGAAGTCGGTGCGCAGCGGATAGGCCTTGATCGGTGCCGTCTGGCGCGCGCCCTCGAGCTGGCGCCTGAGCAGGGGATGCGAGTCGATCAGTGTTCTGAGGCGCTCGGCCTGTGGACGATGCCGTTGCGCGAAAACGCCGCAACCGATATTGGCGCTCGATGCCGACGTCGGAAAAATCCATCCGTAGCCGGGCATGTCAACGCCATCAAAAAACAGGGTGACATGATCGTCAAGCCCCTTGACGTCATCGAAATAGACGCGGGCAGCGTGCTCGACGGCAGGCTTTTGCGCCAACAGCCCGCTTTTTCGCAGCAGCTGCGATTCGGCCCCGGTCGCGATGATCGCCACGGTGCTGGTCACGGTGCGATCATCGTCAAGCAGCACGCGACATGGCCCGTCCTTGTCGCAATCCACTTTGACCACCTTGGTGGCTTCGAAATAACGCGGGCCGGCCGCCAGTGCGTGCTCAAGCAGCAGGTAATCGAGCTTGAGCCGTGGCAGGATCAACAGATCGGAAATGCCGGCGTCGTCGCGGCCAAAGGCAATCGAGAAACTGTTTTCGTCGCTGCCGCGCAAGGTCACGCCGCGCGCGGCGAATGCCTGCGCGTGGATGTCACCGACGATGCCGAGTTGCATGAGCAGTCGTGCACCGCGCGGCGTGATGCCGTCGCCACACACCTTGTCGCGCGGAAAACGCGCGCGATCAAACAGTGCGACCTTAAGGCCCATGCGCGATAAAAGCAGGGCGCTTAGCGATCCGGCTGGACCGGCGCCGATGATACTGACGTCAAAGTCGGACATCGGCCGATCATAACCGCGATCGGAGCGCGAGCTGCTCTTCTCGCGCGATCCTTGGCTGCAGGTAGAATCTCTGGCGCGGCGGCAGTTGCCCCGATGGCTCCTGTCAGATCCGATGAATCCGAATTCCCTCCTGCGCCGCCCCATTGCCGTGTTGACGGTGCTCTATCTGTTGGCGCTTTGCGCCAATGGCTACTGGATCGCGCTGGGCCGGCCCGCGAGCGTTGCCAATTCTTCTGTCGCGCGCATCGCCTGCGTCTCCTATGCGCCTTACCGGCTGGCGGGCGAGAGCCCGTTTGATCCGGCAGCGCGCGTTAGCGCCGAGCGCATCGAAACCGATCTCACGGCACTGTCGAAGCGCTTTAACTGCGTCAGGACCTATTCGGTGGGCCAGGGACTTGACCAGGTGCCAGCGATCGCCGCACGGCATCACATGAAAGTCCTCCTTGGCGTCTGGCTCTCGCGTGACAGGCGCGCCAATGATCTCGAGATGACCCTGGCCAGACAGATCGCGGCAAGCCAGCACGACACGCTGGCTGCGATTGTGGTCGGCAACGAGGTACTGCTGCGCGGCGAGCTCTCGCCTGAGGCACTGGCAGCGCAGATCACGGCGATGCGCAACGCGACCGACCTGCCCGTGACCTATGCCGACGTCTGGGAGTTCTGGCTCAAGTATCCGCAGATCGCAGCGGTGGTCTCGTTCATCACGATTCACATCCTGCCTTACTGGGAAGATCACCCCGTGCCGATCGAAGACGCCGTGGCCCACGTCGCCCAGATCCGGGCGCAGCTGATGGCCCGATTTCCCGGCCGCGACATCCTCATCGGTGAGACCGGCTGGCCCTCTGCCGGACGTGAGCGTGCCGGCGCGCGCCCAAGCCTTGTCAACCAGGCGCGCTTCATCCGCGAGTTTCTCAACTGGGCCGGCCCCAACCAGGTCCGCTACAACGTCATCGAGGCCTTCGACCAGCCCTGGAAGCGACTGCTCGAAGGCACTGCCGGCGGCTATTGGGGAATCTATGACGCGCACCTGCACGAGAAGTTTGCGCAGCAGGGCGAGGTCATCGAAGATCCGCATTTTGTGCTCGGCATCGCCTTGGGCGCACTGTTTGGCCTGGTTCTGGTGCTTGGCCTGATTGTCGGCAAGCGCGGCAATGTCATGACCTGTCTTGCCGCATTTGCCATGGGCGATGGCATCGGTGCGTGCGCTGCCGCGCAAATCAGGGAGATGGTGAGAGCCGAGCGCACGCCTGCCGAATGGGCCATCGGCATCGCCCTCTGCGTGATTGCCCTGGCGAGCGCGCTTTGGGCGGCGCGCATCGTGCTCAAATGGACGCAAACAGGGGCACCGCCGCCCACGCCTTTGGGGATTGCCGGTGTTCGCCACGAGTTCTTCGCCCGCGGCATGACCGACGCGCTCGTTGGCGGGCTTGTGCGCTTTGTCTGGCTGTATTTTGGCGCGCTGATGAATCTGCTGCTCATCTTTGACGGCCGTTACCGTGATTTCCCGATTTTTCTCTATGCGGCCCCGGTTGCGGCATTGTCGCTCGTCACGCTGATTGGCCGTGAGGACGATGCCGTGCCTGCAATCGAGGAGCAAGGCCTGTCGCTGTGGCTGGTCCTCTCATCGGTTGTCGTTCTGATCCTCGAGACGCCGCAAAATCCACCCGCGGTGTTATGGGTACTGATAATGGCCTTGCTCGGCGCTCCTTGCTGTGTCCGTGCCATCGCCTTGCGCCTGGTTGCGCAAAAGCAGCAGCGCGCCCGAGACTAGGGCAAAGGCCCCGGGCTCGAAGCAGTAGAGGACGAGCGCCATCGCGCCTGCCGACATCGCGGCGCACGACAGCCACGCACGCCTTGCAAAAAAGGCCAGGAGGGTGAGCACCACCGCGACCTGGCCGATGGTGTGCCAGGCGTAGGTGTAAATGATGGCCATGCGGACCTCGCACCACCAGCGCGACGCGCTGTCACAGAAGTGCGCGATTTCGGGCGGCTGGATCAGAAAAGTACGCGCGGCAGCCGCACTTGCGCACACCAAAACCGCGACCAGCCAGGGCAGGGCCGCGCGCGCGCGCGAAGGCAGGGTGAGCATCACGCGGATATTGTATGTTGCCTGCGCGCGCAACAAAAACCCGTATGGCGCTTGCGCCGCGTGACGGCCATGACGTAGATTGCCGCATGGGAGAAGAACCGGGGTCGTGCCTGCCTGATCCGGCTTCGCGTCGCTTGACCGGCCTTGTGCTCTCTGGCGGAGGGGCGCGCGCCGCCTACCAGGTCGGCGTGCTCAAGGCGATTGCCCAGATCGCGCGCACGCGCGCGAGTGCGAGGCGCGAGGCCTCCTGCAATCCGTTTGGCATCCTGGTCGGGACATCGGCGGGCGCCATCAATGCGAGCGCCCTGGCAGCGGGCGCCGATGACTTCCAGATTGCCGTGCGCGCACTGGTGCGCGTCTGGGAAGACTTCTCGGCAGGCCAGGTCTATCTGGCCGATTCCTTTGGCGTCGTGCGCTCCGGCACCAAATGGGTCACGGCCATGTCGCTCGGCTGGGCGCTCAGGCGCTTTACCCGAACGCGGCCGCGCTCGCTTCTTGACAACGCCCCGCTGGCTGACTTGCTTGCCGGCCTCGTGCCGCTTGAGCGCGTCAAGGATCGGCTTTTGGACGGCACGCTTTCTGCCCTTGCCGTCACGGCCTCGAGCTATACCACCGGCTTTCACATCACTTACTATCAGTCGGCAGCCGGGATTTCGCCGTGGGTGCGCTCACAGCGCATCGCCGTTGCCGAGCAGGTGACGATCGACCACCTGCTCGCGTCGTCGGCGATTCCGTTCATTTTTCCAGCGCGGGCGCTAAGGCTCAATGGGCGCCTCGAGTATTTTGGCGACGGCTCGATGCGACAGCTGGCCCCCATCAGCCCTGCCATCCACCTCGGAGCTGAACGCATCCTCGTGATCGGCGCGGGGCGCCTGCAAGAGCCGATTCTGCGCGGTGACTTGCCCGATGCGGCGTATCCGACGCTCGGACAGATTGCAGGACACGCACTGTCGAGCATCTTCCTTGATGCGCTTGCGCTTGATATCGAGCGCCTGCAGCGCGTCAATCGCACGCTGGCGTGGCTGCCGCCTGAGGCCCAGTCGCAGTCAGGCCTGCGACAAGTCGAGGTCATGGTCATCTCGCCCAGCGAGCGGCTGGATTCGATCGCCGCGCGTCACATCCGCAGCCTGCCCTTGCCGGTGCGCGCCTTGCTCAGTGCGCTTGGTGGCACCGACGAGCGCAGTGCCGCGCTTGCGAGCTACCTGCTGTTTGAGGCGCCTTTCACGCATGAACTGATCAACCTCGGCTATCGCGACACGATGGCCCGGGCGGTCGAACTTGCACAGTTCCTAGGCTTTGAGCCCGCCGCGATCGCGCCGGTGCCGCGCTAGGCATCCCAGCATGCGGCAAGCGTGGCCAGCGCGAGCATGGCGGCACTCTCTGTCCTTAGGATGCGCGGGCCAAGATGTGCCGCGATGAAACCCAGGCGTGCCGCATCGGCCACCTCGGATTCGGTCAGCCCGCCTTCAGGGCCGATCAGAAGACGCACGTCGCAAGGCGCGCTGGCACGCGCCAGCGCTGCAAGCGAGGTCCGGGCATTGGCGGCAAGCACAATTGACAGGCTCTGCGCCTCATGGCTCGCCCACGAGGCCAGATCCGCAACCGGCAGGACGTGCATCAGCCGGTTGCGTCCGCATTGTTCACACGCCGATGTGCTCAGTCTTTGCCAGTGGCGCAGGCGTTTTTGCGCGCGCTCGTCGCTTAGGCGCACGACCGAGCGGGCGAGCGCGAGCGGCGTTAATTGAGCGGCACCGAATTCGACCGCTTTCTCGACGAGCCAGTCCATTTTGTCGGTCGCGCAAAGCCCCTGACCGATGCGCACGGCAAAGCCCAACTCGGCCTCGCGGGCGTCAAACCGGATCACCTGAAAGGACACGGCATCGGCTGCGAATTCAAGGCGGCCGTGATATTCACCGCCGAGGCCATTGAAAATCACCGCGTCGTCGCCGCTTTTCATGCGCAGCACCCTGACGGCGTGGTGCGCGACCTCCTCTGGCAGCAGCAGTCTAGCTCCGCAAGCGATCGGTCCTTCGACGAAAAAGCGCGGATGAGCCATGGCAGATCGTGTCAGTCTGAAAATGCGCGGGTCACAAGACCCAAGAGAGGGACTCTGCGCCTGTCAGGCCGCGAGGATTCGCTCTGCTAAAATTATGGATTGGCCAGTAAACCATCAATTTTGCGGGAGAAGGCATGACAATCCGGGTTGCCATCAACGGTTACGGCCGAATCGGGCGAAATGTGTTGAGGGCACACTACCAGGCAGGCAAGACCCACGATATCGAAATTGTCGCCATCAACGACCTAGGGGATGCCAGAATCAACGCCCACCTGACCCAGTACGATACCGTGCACGGGCGCTTTCCGAAAACCGTCGTGGCCAGGGGCGATACGATGGAGATCGACGGCGATGAGATCAAGGTGCTTGCCGTTCGCAATCCGGCGCATTTGCCCTGGGGCGATCTTGGCATCGATGTGGTGATGGAATGCACCGGCCTTTTCACCAGCAAGGAAAAGGCCTCGGCGCACCTTGCGGGCGGCGCGAAGAAGGTGCTGATCTCAGCGCCTGGCGGCAGGGACGTCGATGCGACCATCGTCTATGGCGTCAACCATCACGTGCTCAAGGCCAGTGACACCGTGGTGTCGAACGCGAGTTGCACGACCAACTGCCTGTGTCCCCTGGTCAAGCCGCTAAACGACAGCATCGGCGTCGTCTCCGGACTGATGACGACCATCCATTCCTATACCAACGACCAGGTCTTGACCGACGTCTACCACGAGGACGTGCGTCGTGCGCGCTCGGCGACGATGTCGATGATCCCGGCCAAGACCGGCGCCGCCTCGGCAGTGGGCCTCGTACTTCCCGAGCTTGCCGGGCGCCTTGACGGCTATGCCGTGCGCGTGCCGACCATCAACGTGTCAATCGTCGACTTGTGCTTCATCGCGGCACGCGACACGAGCGTGGAAGAGGTCAATGCCATCATGAAAGGCGCAGCCGAGGGTGCGCTCAAGGGCATTCTCGACTACAACACCGAACCGCTCGTCTCGGTCGATTTCAACAATCATCCGGCGTCGTCGATATTTGACGCGACGCTGACCAAGTTGACTGGAAGACTGGTGAAAGTATCAAGCTGGTATGACAACGAATGGGGCTTTAGCAACCGCATGCTCGACACTACCGTCGCGCTCATGCAGGCCCGTTAGTAGACCAAGGGAGCTTAGATGAAATTTCTGCGCATGAAAGACATCGATCTGTCGGGCAAGCGGGTTTTCATTCGGTCCGACCTGAACGTCCCGCAAGATGACGAAATGGCAATCACCGACGACACGCGCATCCGCGCATCGGTGCCGGCCATCGAGATGGCCTTGAAGGCCAATGCGGCGGTCATGGTGACCTCGCATCTTGGACGCCCGACCGAGGGTGATTTCCGGCCCGAGGATTCATTGGCACCGATTGCAAGGCGGCTCTCCGAGCTGCTCGGGCGCGACGTGCCGCTGGTCCAGAACTGGGTCGACGGCGTCAAGGTCGCCCCCGGTGAAATCGTCATGCTTGAGAACTGTCGCCTCAATCGCGGCGAGAAGAAGGACGATGTCGCGCTTGCGAACAAGATGGCAGCGCTGCTTGATGTCTATGTCAACGATGCCTTTGGCACCGCGCACCGCGCCGAGGCGACAACGCACGCGCTTGCAAAGGTCGCGCCGGTGGCTTGCGCCGGCCCCTTGCTCTCGGCCGAACTCGATGCCCTGTCGCGCGTCATGGACAACCCGAAGCGGCCGCTCCTCGCCATCGTTGCCGGCTCGAAGGTGTCAAGCAAGCTGACCATTCTGCGGGCGCTTGGCGAGCGCGTCGACCAGTTGATTGTCGGCGGTGGCATTGCCAACACCTTCATGCTGGCCATGGGCATGCGCATTGGCCGCTCGCTTGCCGAATCCGATCTCGTCTCGGAAGCGCAAACCATCATCGACAGCATGAAGCAGCGTGGCGCGCGCGTGCCGCTGCCAATTGATGTCGTTGTATCGAACGACGTCTCCGCGTTGTCCCGGGCCAATCGCGTGCCGGCGGAGTCGGTGGGCAAGGACGACATGATCCTCGATGTCGGCCCGAAGACCTCGGCGGTGCTTGCGAGCCTCATCTCCAATGCCGGCACCATCATCTGGAACGGTCCCATGGGCGTGTTCGAGTACGACCAGTTCGGCGGCGGCACCAAGGCACTGGCCGCAGCCATTGCCGCCTCGCCCGCCTTCGTCATTGCAGGCGGTGGCGATACGCTGGCTGCGATTGGCAAGTACAAGATCGCTGACAAGGTCGATTACATCTCCACCGGTGGCGGCGCCTTCCTCGAATTCCTCGAGGGCAAGACCCTGCCGGCGGTTGCGGTCTTGGAACAGCGCGCCGCATAGCACCAGCAGCATCCAGGATTGGAGCCGGTCATGTTCCGTGCAACAAAGATTGTCGCCACCATCGGTCCCGCCTCGAGCGAATACGAAACGCTAAAGGCCATGATCGCAGCGGGCGTTGACGTCTTCCGGCTCAATTTCTCGCACGGAACCGCGGCCGATCATGCGAGTCGTGCCGATTCGATCAGGAGGGCGGCAAGCGATGCCGGCCGTGAAGTGGCGATCATGGCCGACCTGCAGGGGCCCAAGATCCGCGTCGGCAAATTCGAGAACGGTCGCATCGATCTCGTCAAGGGTGCGCGCTTCACGCTCGATGCGGCCTTCGAGGGTCTTGGCAACCAGGATCAGGTTGGCCTTGACTACAAGGAACTGCCGCGCGATGTCAACGAGGGCGACGTCTTGCTGCTCAACGATGGTCTGATCGTGCTTGTGGTCGAAGCCGTCGAAGGATCGCGCATCGTCACGCGCGTAAAAGTCGGCGGCGATCTGTCCAATAACAAGGGCATCAACCGCCAGGGGGGTGGCCTGTCGGCGCCGGCGCTCACCGCCAAGGACATGGACGACATCCGTACCGCGATGCAGTTGGGCGTTGACTACATCGCGGTATCGTTTCCGAAGAACGCCACGGATATGACCATGGCGCGCCAGCTTGCCGGCATCGCGACGCCGGTAGGCGCGGCGCGGCCGATGATGATCGCCAAGATTGAACGCGCCGAAGCCATCCCGGCGCTCGAGGAGATTCTAAAGGCCAGCGACGGCATCATGGTGGCGCGCGGAGACCTCGCCGTCGAAGTCGGCAATGCCGCCGTGCCGGCCCTGCAAAAGCGCATGATCAAGATGGCGCGGGCGGCCAACAAGCTGACGATCACGGCGACGCAGATGATGGAATCGATGATCGTCAACGCCGTGCCCACGCGCGCTGAAGTCTCGGATGTCGCCAATGCCGTGCTCGATGGCACCGACGCTGTCATGCTTTCGGCCGAGACGGCAAGCGGAAAGTATCCGATCGAAGTGGTGCAGGCGATGGCCGCGATCAGCCTCGAGGCCGAGAAATCCTACGAAGTCGAACTCGACAAGGACTTTCTTAACCAGATGTTCACGCGTGTTGACCAGTCGGTTGCCAATGGCGCCCTGTTCACCGCCTGGCACCTGAAAACGCGCGCCATTGCCGCGCTCACCGATTCGGGCTCGACTGCACTTTGGATGAGCCGGCACAATATCGACCAGCCGATTTATGCGCTAACGCCAAATCTGGCCACGCGGCGCAAGCTTGCGCTCTATCGCAATGTGCAAACCTTCAATCTCGCGCAGGGTGACAATCGCGATGAGGTGCTCGCCGCTGCCGAAGAGTTGCTGCTTGAAAAGGGCCTGGTTTTGCGCGGTGAACTGATTGTGCTGACGGTGGGCGAGCCGATGGGCAAGCCCGGGGGCACCAACACCATCAAGATCGTCAAGGTCGGGCAGCATCTGGGCTCCCTTGCCGCAGCACAGCACGCTGCTTGAATTGCCGTATCCACAACTGACAGGAGAAGTATTCATGGCATTGGTTTCCATGCGCCAGCTGCTTGATCACGCTGCCGAAAACGGCTACGGCCTGCCCGCCTTTAACGTCAACAACCTTGAGCAGGTCCAGGCCATCATGCAAGCGGCGGCCGAGACCGACAGCCCGGTGATCATGCAGGCCTCGGCCGGCGCGCGCAAATATGCGGGAGAAGCGTTCCTGCGCCACCTGATCGAGGCGGCGCTCGAGTCCTATCCGCACATTCCGCTCGTGATGCACCAGGACCATGGCCAGTCCCCTGCGGTGTGCATGCAGGCCATGCGCCTGGGTTTTTCCAGCGTCATGATGGACGGCTCGCTGCGCGAGGATGGCAAGACCGTGGCGGACTACGGCTATAACCTCGATGTCACGCGCAAGGTGGTCGAAGCCGCGCACTCGATTGGCGTTACGGTCGAGGGCGAATTGGGTTGCCTCGGCTCGCTTGAGACGATGCAAGGCGACAAGGAGGATGGCCATGGCGCCGACGGCACGATGACGCGCGAGCAGCTCCTGACCGACCCCGATCAGGCCGCCGACTTCGTGCGCAGCACCCAGGTTGATGCGCTTGCCATTGCCATTGGCACAAGCCATGGCGCCTACAAGTTCACGAGAAAGCCGACCGGGGATATTCTTGCCATCGACCGCATCAAGGCGATCCATGCACGCATTCCCAACACTCATCTCGTGATGCACGGCTCGTCCTCGGTGCCGCAGGACCTGCTGCAGGAGATCCGTGACAATGGTGGCGATATCAAGGAGACCTACGGCGTGCCGGTCGAGGAGATCCAGGAGGGCATTCGGCATGGCGTGCGCAAGATCAATATCGATACCGACATCCGTCTGGCCATGACGGCTGCGATCCGCAGGTATTTCACCCAGCATCCCTCGGCGTTCGACCCGCGCGAATACTTGAAGCCCGCCCTGCTTGCCGCCAAGAAAATCTGCATGCAGCGCTACGCCGAATTCGGCTCGGCCGGCCAGGCCTCGAAGATCAAGCCGGTCACACTCAGCCGCATCGCCGAGAAGTACCAGAAGGGCGAGCTCATCCAGCACGTCCACTGATCCCGTGACCGAGGCAAAAGCACCTGCCTTCCCGGCACAAGGCGCGGCGCAGGAGCCGCCCCTGTGCCGCAACTGCGGCGTGCCCGCGCCCGGTCACTACTGCAGCGCCTGCGGCCAGTCGACCAAGGTGCACGTGCCAAGCCTTGCGGAATTCCTGCACGAAGTCATCAGCCACCACGTGGCCCTCGAGGGCACGCTGATCGCAAGCCTGAAGCGGCTCCTTTTGACGCCAGGCGGCCTGACACTGGATTACTTTGCCGGCAAGCGCGCCCGCTACGTTGCGCCGCTGCGCCTTTACCTGACCTTTAACGTGATCTTCTTTCTTGCCGTTGAACTGATGCAGTTCTTCGGTGGCGCGCCCAAGGTCGATCCGGCCGCCACGGCGCAAGTGGTGCAACAGGGAAAAGCCGAAGCGGCCAAGTCCCTTGCCGAAGTCGCCATCGAGGTCGATCGCGACAAGGACCTTCCTGACGACCAACGTAAAGCGATCTCGGCAAAACTCAGTGCCTTGCAGCTGGCGGCAGCGCGCGGCGAGACGGCATCGACGAGTTCGGTCCAAGACAGCGGCCAGGAGATCGATATCAGCCAGGGGCGCGAACGGGCTGAAAATCTGGTTCTTTCCCCTTGGATCGACGACCACCTGCCCTCGATTCGCAAACGCGTCGACGCGTTCGTGAACCTTTCATCCGAAGACAAGGTTGCACATCTGACCGAAAACATGGTGCATTACGCGCCTTACACCCTGCTCGGCATGCTGCCGGTCTGCGCGCTCTTGCTTCAGATTTCGTTTGTCGGCTCGCACCGCAGATACGTCGAGCACCTCGTCGTGGCCTTGCACGGGCACACGTTCCTGTTCATCGTGCTGCTCACTTCGCTCTTGCCGCTTGGCACCTGGTTCGGCCTGATTCTCACGCTGGCGCTGGTACACATGGTGCTTGCCTTGCGGACGATCTATTCTGTCGGCTGGATATCGCTGATGTTGCGCCTGAGCTTTTTCACGTCCGGCTATGGCATCGCCTTTTTCATCGCCACCCTGATTGCGCTTACTGCCAGCATCATCACCTGAAGTCATCATGACCGAGACGCTCTACCAGTCGGACATTTCGTCACTGCCTTTGATCGGGCGCGGCAAGGTGCGCGAGAACTACGCCGTTGGCGACGACAAGCTCCTGATCGTGACCAGCGACAGGCTCTCCGCGTTCGATGTCGTCATGAGCGAGGCGATTCCGAAGAAGGGCCAGGTCCTAAACCGGATGTCGAACTTCTGGTTCAGGAAACTGGAATCGATCGTTGCCAATCACCTGACCGGGATCGAGCCGGAAAGCGTGGTTAGCGAGCGCGAGCGTTCGCAGGTACAGGGGCGTGCAGTGGTTGCAAAGCGGCTCAAGCCCATCATGCTCGAAGCGGTGGTGAGGGGCTATCTGGCAGGTTCCGGCTGGAAGGAATACCAGGCGACGGGCTCGATTTGTGGCATCAGATTGCCTTCCGGGTTGCGCAATGCCGAGCGCCTGCCCGAGCCGATCTTTACGCCTGCCCGCAAGGCGGCGCTTGGCGAGCATGACGAAAATGTCGATTTCGAGACGATTTCGAAAGAGATTGGCGCCTCGCTCGCCGAGAAGATCCGCAGCATCAGCTTGCAGCTCTACAGAGCGGCTAGCGATTACGCCGCCACCCGTGGCATCCTGATTGCGGACACGAAATTCGAATTTGGTCTTGACGATCAGGGCGAACTGGTCCTGATGGACGAGGTCCTGACTGCGGATTCCTCGCGCTTCTGGCCGGTCGAAGGCTATGCGCCTGGCGCAAATCCGCCCTCGTTTGACAAGCAGTTTGTCCGCGATTATCTCGAATCGGTACCTGGCTGGATGAAGACCGCGCCGCCTCCGCGCCTGCCGCCCGAGATCGTTGCGAAGACAAGTGCAAAATATTGTGAAGCGCTCGAGCGACTCACGTGCTAATCCTGCAATTGCGTTGACAAAGGGCCATGCCATCAAGAATCATGCATGGTGGGTGCGGGTTGCCATTGGTCTAGGAGGCGAACGCGCCGCATTGGATAGCCAATAAATGATCGCAGCGTCAAAGCGAAATCGGTGGCAAGTCGCGCGTCTTTGCAAAGACCCGAGGGCAGCAGTTGTCGTGCTCGCGCTGGTCGGCCTGAGTGCGCCTCGCACTGCCCTCTCAGGGACGGCCGGCTTCACCGTCCCCGCCGCCGCGTGGGGCGCACTGGCGCTGGTCCTGGTGCTGTTAGGTGCACTGGGTTTTGTCATCTACGCACTGGTCAAGCGCGAGCAGGAGGCGCAGCGCCAGCGCCGTCCGCAAAGGCGGGCGCAACGGCGCATGCCGGAAAACCCGGCATGGCGCGACACCGGCAAGGGCCGTCGCGCGCGCGATCCGACCGACATGCGCCCGGTTGATGACGACCTGCCGCCGATCACCCTTCTGACTGGCGCCACCTGGGCAGAAAAGAACCAGCAAAAGGATCTGCCAAGCCAGGCCAGCCTGATCGCAGGCGCTCCACCCGAGGCTGCTGGCGCCAACATCTACAAGACCGGCTACAACCCGTTTTTCCGCCACAACACCGCAGAGAGCATCGAAGTCGCAGAGGTTGCCGACCTCGTGCAGCAGGCCGAGCTGATGATGACGCTCGAAAACTATCCGGCGGCGATCTCGATGCTCACGCGTCACATCCGCGATACGGAAAAGCCTGCCCCCAAGGCCTGGCTGATGCTGTTTGATCTATATGCCAAGACCAACCGCGAAGAGCAGTACGCCAATCTGGCCAAGGGTTTTCGCATTCAATTCAATGCCGAGGTACCGTCCTGGAATGCCCAAAAGGGCGAGGCCGCGCGCGATCTCGAGCAGTATCCGCAAGTCATGGAACGCGTATGCAAGGCATGGATGACGTCGGCCGCGCGTCCGCTGCTCGAATCCCTGCTCTATGACGACCGTGGCGGCGCGCGTGCCGGTTTTGCACTTCCGGCCTATTTTGACCTGATTTTCCTGCTTGACATGCTCGATGCGCTCGCGGCGGTCGCCAAGGAGGAGGTCGAGCGCCGCGCGATCGAAGCCAAACTGCAAATCAATCCCCTGAGTTGACGCCGGGGTCTGCCAAATCGCTGTGGCAAGACCGCCATGGCAGGTAAAATGGCTCCTTTTTTGCGACCGCTATGGCTTTCGAATCGTCCTCCCGTACGCGATCCCAGGAGGTGCCGCTGGTTGCCGTCGTGATGGGCAGCAGCAGCGACTGGGAGGTGATGCGCCAGGCGGTCGACGTCTTGCGCGAATTCAGTATCCCGCATACGGCTGAAGTGCTCTCTGCGCACCGCATGCCACAGGATATGCTGGCGTTTGCCGCCGCTGCCGAAAAGCGTGGATTGAAGGTCATCATTGCCGGTGCGGGTGGCGCGGCCCATCTTCCCGGCATGATCGCCTCGAGCACCCTGTTGCCGGTTTTGGGCGTGCCTGTTGCCGCGCGCAATCTGGCAGGCGCCGACTCCCTTTATTCGATCGTGCAAATGCCGCGCGGCATCCCGGTTGCGACGTTTGCCATCGGCGAGGGCGGCGCTGCCAACGCTGCGCTTTTTGCCGTTGCCCTGCTTGCCCTCGAGGACGTCGAGCTGCGCGAGAAGCTGCGCGCGTTCAGGGACGCACAGACCGAGGCCGCGCGATCGAGCCGGCTGCCGCTTTGAAGTCTCGATGAGCGGCATGCTTGCGCCTGGCTCGTGGCTGGGTCTCATGGGCGGTGGGCAGCTCGGCCGGATGTTTGCGATCGCTGCCCAGACGCTCGGCTATCGCGTCCTCGTGCTCGATCCGGATGACCCGAGCCCGGCAAGCGCCGTGTGCGACGAGCAGCTCATCGCCAACTATGACGATCCGCTGGCCCTCGATGCCCTGGCTGGCCGGTGCCTGGCCATTACCACCGAGTTCGAAAATGTTCCGGCGCAAAGCTTAAGCCGCCTGGCTGCGACGCGCGAAGTCAGCCCCGCAGCCGCAAGCGTTGCGATCGCGCAAGACCGCATTGCCGAGAAGCGCTTCATTCGTGCCAGCGGCATCGATGTGGCGCCGCATCACGTGATTGAAGCCGCGGGCGATCTCGATCGTGCCGGCGACGACCTCTTTCCCGGGGTATTGAAGGCGAGCCGGCTGGGCTATGACGGCAAGGGGCAGTACCGCGTTGGCGATCGCGCTGCCGCGCATGCCGCATTTGAGCGGCTCGGGCGCGTGCCAAGCGTGCTCGAGCGCCAGCTCGCGCTCAAGTTCGAGGTCTCGGTGGTCCTCGCGCGCGCCCTCGACGGCACCATCGTGACGTATCCGGTGGCCGAGAATATCCACCGGCAGGGCATTCTTCTCATCACCCGTTGTCCTTCGCCGCGCGTGTCAGAGGCACTGGCACGCAAGGTGTGCGCCGCCGCCACGACGATTGCCTGTGCGCTCGATTACCACGGCGTCTTGTGCGTCGAGTTCTTTGTCCTTCAAAATGACGAGTTGCTCGTCAATGAGATCGCGCCGCGTCCGCACAACAGCGGCCATTTCACGATCGATGCCTGCGTCTCGAGCCAGTTCGACGCCCAGGCGCGAATACTCGCGCGGGCACCCCTTGGCAGCGCGCACCAGCACAGCGCTGCGGTGATGATCAATCTGCTTGGCGACATCTGGTTTCGCGAGGGCGGCGCTCTGGCCGAGCCCGACTGGGCAGGGGTGCTTGCCGTGCCAGAGGCCAAGCTGCATCTTTACGGCAAGCGCGAGGCGCGGCCCCAGCGAAAAATGGGCCACATCACGCTTGTCGGTGAGGATCCGGTGGCATTATGGCAACTGGCCAAAACCGTTGCCGATTCCCTGGGTATTGACTGGCCCGACAACCGCTCATGTTGAATCCGCTTGCAGGATCGATCACGACCGAAGAGGGAGCGCTGCGCTTGGCCCGGGGCGAACTCGTGGCCTTTCCGACTGAAACGGTCTACGGCCTTGGCGCCAACGCCACCGACGCGCAGGCGGTCGCGGCAATCTTTGCGGCCAAGAGCCGCCCGGTCGACCACCCGGTCATCGTCCATCTGGCCAAGGGCGGTGATCCTGCAGAATACTTCGCGCAAAACGTGCCGGACATGGCCTACCTGCTCATCGAGCGTTTCTGGCCCGGGCCGCTCACGCTCATCCTCGAGCGGGCGAAAGAGCACGCGAGCGCCGCCGCCGCAGGTCATCCTACGATCGGTTTGCGCTCGCCTGATCACCCCATCGCGCAGGAGCTCTTGCGCCTCTTTGCGCAACAGGTGCCCGCAGGCGGCCTTGCCGCACCGTCGGCGAATCGGTTCGGCCGCACCAGCCCGACCACGGCCGCCCATGTCCGCGCCGAACTGGGCGGTGGCGTTGGCATCATCGATGGCGGTCCGTGCCGCATCGGCATCGAATCGACCATCCTTGATCTCACCCGTTATGCATCGATAGGCGCTGTGCTGCTTAGGCCCGGCTCGATCTCCGAGCGGCAGCTGGCCGAGGTGCTGGGTTCGCTGCCGCTCGCCAAGGATGCCGCAGCGCCGCGCGTCTCCGGTTCGCACGCGTCACACTATGCGCCAAGCCGTCCGCTCTACCTGGTCGACGCCGAGGATCTGAAAGATCTTTCAGGCGATGTTGCCGTGTGGTCGTTCCAGCCACCACCGCCTGGCCACCCGGCGACGGCCAACTGGAAGGTTGCACCGGCGACGCCGGAGCAGTATGCGATGGCGCTGTATCGCGTCGTGCGCGCCTTCGATGCCGGCCGTGCCAGCGCGCTGTTCATCGAGCGTCCGCCACAGACCGAAGACTGGGGCGCCGTCAATGATCGGCTGGGCCGCGCTGCAACGCCGATCCGCTAGAACTAAGCACAAGCGCCACGGCCCGGGTTATCGGCCTATGCGACAATATGTCGTGACGCGCGCACGGCTCATCCGCAAGCCTACTTCATGCGCGCGAATGACAAGGAGACGATTCATGCAATTGAAGTCCGTAGTGCGCGCCGTCAGCGGCGCGCTGTTGTCGCTTGGCCTTGCTGCTGCTGCGCATGCCCAGCAGCAGCCGTTTAGCAACATGGTGGTGTTTGGCGATAGCCTGTCAGACGGCGGTGCATACACGAACTTCATCCGCACGCTTGGCATTCCCGGATCCAGCCAGGTCAAGTATTTCCAGTTCACGACCAATCCGGGCAACGTCTGGGTTGAGGATATCGCCCAGCAGTTCGGCCTGAGCTTGACGCCGAACATGATCAATGGCGGCACCAACTATGCCCAAGGCGGCGCCCGCGTCGATCTGCCAAGTGCCGGTGCAAATCCGTTCACGCCCGAGATTCCGGTTTCGCAGCAGCTTGACGAATACCTCGGCACCTACCATTACTTCGGACAGAACACGCTCGTTACCGTGCTTGCCGGCGCCAACGATATCTTCCAGGGCGGCGCAGCGGCGATCGCTCCGGCGGTCACCGGCTTGGTCACTGAAATCGCGACGATGCAAGGCTATGGTGCGCGCTACATCGTCGTCGTCAATCTGCCCGATATTGGCCTTACGCCCGAGTTCCGTGCGCTCGGACCTGTGGGCTCGGCCGAAGGCACGGCTGCGGCGGTGGGATTTAATGGCGGCCTGAAACAGGGCCTGGCACAGATCGGCGGCAACGTCCTGTACGTCGACGCCTTCAGCCTCTTTCACGAAATCGTCGCCGACCCCAGGTTGTACGGCATTAGCAACATCACCGGTGTCGCCTGTCCGACGGTGGCCGCCTCGCCAGGGGCCATCGGTTGCACACCGGCAACCGAAATCCCGGGCTCGGCCATGAGCTACCTCTTCGCCGACGGCGTCCATCCGACGACCATCGGCCACCGGATCCTGGCCGACGCGGTGATTTCCGAATTGCTCGCGCCCGGGCAGATCTCCGAATTGCCGCTGGCTGCGGCTGCTGCTGCGCGCGGCCAGCAGGCGCAATATGACTATCGCCTTTATCCGACGGGCACGCACGCGGTTGCAACCGCCGAGTTCTTTGGCGGCGGCGGCTATACGCCGTACACGATTTCGAGCGACAACCAGCGCAATGGCATTGATGTCAAGAATGCCGATGGTCTGATCGGCGTCGATTACCAGACCTCGGCGACAAGCGGCGTGGGCGTTGTCGTCTCCTATAGCGGCGGCGATACCGACTTTGGCAACAACACCGGCAAGTTCAACATGGGTCTGGTGTCCCTTGGCATGTACGGCCGCGCGAGCTACGGTCCGCTCTACACCTTCCTGAGCGGCAGTTATGGTTCCTTCAATCTTGACAACATCGATCGAGAGATTCCCCTCGGGCCGGCGCTGCGCATGGAAAACGGCAGCAGCAACGGTACCTACCTGTCGCTCAAGGGCGGAGGCGGATACGACTTTGCGGTGGCTGGCATGGCGATCGGACCGATCGGCTATCTGACCTACGAGAGGACCCAGGTCGGAGGTTATGCCGAGGCCGGATCGGATTCGACCGAAATGACCTTTGGCTCGCAACGCGTCTCGCAGCTGACGGGCTCGGTCGGTGTCCAGGTTCACTTCGCCGATTTGGGTTCGTTCGTGCAACCCTATGTGCGGCTGACCTACGATTACGACCTGACCCATTCTGATCGCACCGTCGAGGAGAAGAACGTGGCTGCGCCGAACTTCTTCGAAGAAGACGCGTTTTTGCCCGGTCGTGATTCTGCGACGCTGGTGGGTGGCGCGGTGTTCAAGCTCGCGAAGAATCTCGACTTGACGCTCAATGCGAGCACGACGCAGGGCCAGTCCGACGTGCACAGCTACGCCGTGGGTGCTGGCATCAAGGCGGCCTTCTGAAGTGCAGCCAGTCGCTGGCGTTGCGCCAGCGACTGGCGCGTCTTGCTACTGGAACGCCTGAATTCCGGTTTGCGCGCGACCAAGGATCAGCGCGTGGATGTCATGCGTGCCCTCGTAGGTATTGACGACTTCGAGGTTGACCAGATGGCGTGCAATGCCATACTCGTCAGAAATGCCGTTGCCTCCCAGCATGTCGCGTGCAAGTCTTGCGACCTCAAGCGACTTGCCGCACGAGTTGCGCTTCATGATCGAGGTGATCTCGACCGCTGCGCTGCCGTCGTCCTTCATGCGCCCAAGACGCAGGCATCCCTGCAGGCCGAGGGTGATTTCGGTTTGCATGTCGGCAAGCTTTTTCTGGATCAGCTGGTTGGCCGCAAGCGGACGCCCGAACTGCTTGCGATCGAGAACGTACTGGCGCGCCTTGTGCCAGCAGAATTCGGCTGCGCCAAGCGCGCCCCAGGCGATGCCGTAGCGGGCCGAGTCAAGGCAGGTGAAAGGACCCTTTAAGCCCCGCACATCCGGAAAGGCGTTTTCTTCGGGACAGAAGACCTCGTCCATGACGATCTCTCCCGTGATCGACGCGCGCAATCCCACCTTGCCCCGGATTTTCGGCGCACTTAGGCCCTTCATCCCCTTCTCGAGGATGAAACCGCGAATCGCGCCCTCGTCATCCTTGGCCCAGACCACGAAGACGTCGGCAATGGGCGAATTCGAAATCCAGGTTTTTGCGCCGCTCAGGCTGAATCCGCCTGCAACGCTCTTGGCGCGCGTCACCATCGAGCCCGGGTCCGAGCCGTGGTTCGGTTCTGTCAGGCCAAAGCAGCCAATCGCTTCGCCGCTTGCAAGGCGCGGCAGATATTTCTGGCGCTGCGCCTCGGTGCCGAATTCGAAGATCGGCACCATCACGAGCGAAGACTGGACACTCATCATCGAGCGATAGCCGGAGTCGACAAATTCGACTTCGCGCGCGATCAGGCCATAGGCGACGTAGCTAAGGCCGGGGCCGCCATATTCGGCGGGAATCGTAGGTCCAAGCAGGCCGACTTCGCCCATCTCGCGAAAAATCGCCGGATCCGTCTTCTCTTCACGAAATGCCTCAAGAATGCGGGGCTCAAGGCGACTCTGCGCAAACGCCTGCGCGGCGTCGCGCACCATGCGTTCGTCGTCGCTGAGCTGCGCATCAAGCAGGAGCGGGTCGTCCCATTTGAACTGGGCTTTCAGTTTCTTCCTGGTCTGCGGGGCATTCACGGCAGCTCCTTTGCAAGCGGTTCTGGCACAGAGGCTAGATTCTAGACCGGATTGCACGGCCGACCTTTCGCATCGCGCAAATGCCAGGGCCAGGGCGGCGAGCGGCTGCTACGACGCGCACCGGGGCTCTTCGCATGGCTTTCAAGCTGATTGCAGGCGCGTGGGGCAAGTTCGAGCAGAAATCAAGGCCGGTCGGGGCGCAAGGGCAAGACCCGCAGGAAGCGTGCGGGGCTAATTTGCGATGACTGCCGTCGCTTCGATTTCAACCAGCGCGCGCGCTTCGATGAGTGCGACCACCTGCACTGCGGTCATGGTCGGGAAATGACGGCCAAACAGGCGCCGGTAGGCGACGCCGATGTCCTTCGCGGCGGCGAGATAGCGATCGCGATCGGTGACATACCAGGTCATGCGCACCACGTCTTCGGGGGCGGCACCGGCTTCGGCAAGGACGGCCACGACATTTTCCAGGGCGCGCTCGGCTTGCGCTGCAAAATCGTCGCTCTCGAAGATGCCGTCAGCGTTCCAGCCGATCTGCCCTGCGACCATGACCCAGGTTCCGTGCGCAACAATGCCATTGGCGTAGCCGCGCGGCTTTGCCCATCCGGGGGGTTGAAGGATTTTCATAGGTCGGTTCGGACTTTCCAGAGTTCGGGAAACAGGACGACATCGAGCATCTTGCGCAGATAGCTAACGCCTGCGGTGCCGCCAGTACCTGGCTTGAATCCGATGATGCGCTCAACCGTTGTGACATGGCGAAAGCGCCACTGGCGAAAGGCATCTTCGAGATCGATCAGCTCTTCTGCAAGTTGATACAGGTCCCAGTATTTTTCAGGATGGCGATAGATTTCGAGCCAGGCTTTCTCCACGCTTTCGCTTGACTGGTAGACGTAGGATTGCGGCGCCTTGCGTGCGAGAAGGCTAAAGCCGCGCCTTTCGAGCAGGCGCAACGATTCGTCGTAGAGCGAGGGCGCAGCGAGCGCCAGGTGCAGCCTCGCCAGGGCCTCGGGCGCGTCGCGATGCGGCCTTAGCATGTTGGAATTCTTGTTGCCAAGAAGAAACTCGACCTCGCGATACTGGTAGGACTGAAAGCCCGAAGAAGAGCCCAAAGACGGCCGCATGTTGCTGTATTCGGACGGCGTCAGCGTCGACAGTACATCCCAGGCATGCACCAGTTGTTCAAGGATGCGCGACACGCGTGCGAGCATTTTGAAGGCGTTGCCAAGCTCATCGGCTGCAATGCATCGGACTGCTGCACGCAGTTCGTGCAACATCAGCTTGATCCAGAGCTCGCTGGTCTGATGCTGGATGATGAACAGCATTTCGTTGTGGTCCTGCGATCTTGGCTCTTGCGCGTTGAGCACGCGATCAAGATGCAGATAGTCGCCGTAACTCATGTCGGCGGAGAAATCGGTCTTCGCGCCTTCGGGGAAATCCTCGGTGCTCACGTCACCTCCGCGCGCAGCGCGAAGCGTTCCTCTTCCCAGCTGCGGGACGCGATCGTGTCATTCAGGATGGCCACGGCGTCAAACACATCGACATAGCGCAGATAGGCCGGGGCCATGCCAAAGCGCAGGAGATCAGGGTCGCGATAATCACCGATCACCTTGCGCTCGATGAGCGCCTGCATCACGGCGTAGCCGTCAATCCGGCTCGAATCGGCCAGAAAGCTGACCTGGCTGCCGCGCTGGCGCGGATCTTTCGGCGTGATCAGCTTCATGACGTCTCTTGCGGGGCCGGCATTGGCGAGCGTGATGAAAAGATCGCCGAGGGCGAGTGACTTGGCGCGAAGTGCTGCGAGCCCGCCCAAAGGCTCGGCGCCAAGCAGCGTATCGACACCGGCATCCAGCGCGAGCATGCCAAGGACCTGCGGCGTGCCCGACAGGAAGCGGGAAATACCGTTGGCCGCGCGATAGCCGCTCTCAAAGCGAAACGGGCTGGCATGCCCGAACCATCCCGAAAGCGGTTGCCGCGCACGTTGCTGATGGCGCCCTGCGACAAACACAAACGCGGGGGCGCCCGGCCCGCCGTTGAGATACTTGTAGCCGCAGCCGACGGCAAAATCAGCGCCGCATCGGTCAAGCTCAAGCGGCATGGCGCCCGCCGAGTGGGCCAGGTCCCAGATCACGAGCGCGCCGTGGCGATGCGCAAGCGCGGTGATGGCCGCCATGTCATGCATCGAGCCGCTGCGGTAGTCAATGTGCGTGAGCATCAGCACGGCGGGTTGATCCGCGAGTGCCGCGGCAAGTCCGTCCTTGTCATCGACCAGATGCAAGCGGTAGCCGCCTGTCGTGGCATTGAGCATGTCGCACACGCCTTCGGCAACGTACAGGTCGGTCGGGAAATTGCCGCGCTCGCTCACAATCGTCTTGCGCCCGGGGGCATCGTCTTGCTGGATAAAAAGGGCGGCGGCAAGCACCTTGAAAAGATTCACCGAGGTCGAATCGCAGGCGATCACGTCTGCTGCGCGTGCCCCGATGAGGCGCGCGATCTTTTGTCCGACGCGTTGGGGCAGATCGACCCAATGGGCGTCGTTCCAGCTGCGAATCAGGCCTTCGCCCCAATCGCCGGAAATCGCCTTGGCGATCAGCCCCGCGGTTGCGCGCGGCAGTGCGCCCAGGGAATTGCCATCGAGGTAGATGACATCTGCAGGCAGCGTGAAGCGTTCACGCAGTCCTGCCAGCGGGTCGCGAGAATCGATTGCGAGGCAATCGGCGCGGCTTGGCGTCATGGCAGCTTGCGCAGCACGGCGCGCACCGGACTGGCATCGAGATTGGCGAATTTCAGCGGCAGCGCGATCAGTTCGTAGTCCCCCGCGTCGATGCCATCAAGCACGATGCCTTCAAGGATCGCCATCTTGTTGCGGCGCACGGCATGGTGCGCGTCGAGCGATTTCGATTGCTCGGGATCGATCGAGGGCGTGTCAATGCCGATCAGCTTGCACCCGGCGCCCGCAAGCACCTCGATTAACGCCGCATCGATCGATGCGAACGCCGCATCCCACTGCGTGGTTGGCGCCTTCGCATACGTTCTGAAAAGAACGCGCGCCGGAATATTCTTGAGCGCATCGCCAAGCACGGCCAGCGTGACCTGCTTGACGCCAATGGCATTGACGACGCGACAAGGACCAAGATAGGGATCGAGTGCGACGGCGCCGATCGCTGCGCCGTCCTTGTCGTAATGCAGCGGCGCGTCGGCATGCGCACCGCTATGCGTTGACATCGTCACGCGGCTGACATTGACGACACCGTCACCTTCGATGGCCCAGGTTCGGGTTTCGTCAAACGGCGTATCTCCTGGCCAGACGGCAAGGTCTGGCGAGAGCGCCGGGCTGATATCGAAAATCACGGCAACGATGGCGGGCAACAGGTGCGCCGGCGATGGGCAGAGCAAGGAGTTTAGTCGTTTCGTCTACTGCGGGCAACGCAGCGGGCCGGTTAGAATCTCGCGATGAAAATTCGCATCATCGGCGCAGGGCCGGCGGGCCTTTATTTCGCGATTCTCGCCAAGAAGAGCTTCGCTTTCGCCGATATCGAGGTGTTCGAGCGCAACCAGGCGAGTGACAGCTTCGGTTTTGGCATCGTCTTGTCAGACGAGACGCTGGCCAATCTTGCTGATGCCGATCGCGACAGCCACGAGCGCATTCGTGCCAACTTCGCCTATTGGGACGACATCTATACCCACTTCAAGGGGACCGTATCGCGCTCGAGCGGGCACGGCTTTTCCGGCATCAAGCGCCTGACGCTACTCGGGATCCTGAAGGAGCGTGCCGAAGAGCTCGGCGTCGTCATCCGTTTTGGATGCGAAGTGGCGCCCAGCGATTTTGCCGATGCCGATCTGATCGTGGCCGCAGACGGCGTCAACAGTGCCGTGCGCACGCAGCTTGCCCGCCACGTTGAGCCGGAAGTGAAACTCTCGAGCAACCGCTTCGTGTGGCTTGGCG
This sequence comes from Gammaproteobacteria bacterium, assembly GCA_903970185.1. Taxonomy (GTDB): domain Bacteria; phylum Pseudomonadota; class Gammaproteobacteria; order Burkholderiales; family Burkholderiaceae_D; genus CAJCIC01. The sequence continues at coordinate 6,444 of CAJCIC010000004.1, read as the reverse complement.
CAAATCTGAATCTTCCCGGATTCACCTACGCCTTTGCCGAGACGCCCAACGGTATCTGGAACCTGCACGCCTACCAGTACACCGAAGGCGAGAGCACGCTCGTGGTTGAGACCACCAATGACTGTTTCCTCGCTTCAGGGCTTGCCATTGACGACGAAGAGCGAACCGCACGCTTTGTCGAAGAACTGTTCGCAGACCAGTTGCGCGCGGCACGGGTACTGACCAACCGCTCGGTGTGGCGCCAGTTTCCGACGGTCCACTGCAAGCGCTGGTCGCACGCGCGCACGGTGCTTTTGGGCGACGCAGCGCACACGGCGCACTTTTCTGTCGGCTCGGGCACCAAGCTCGCGCTTGAGGATGCGATTGCATTTCATGCCGCTCTCGTTGCCGATCCGGGCGATGTGCAGAAGGCGGCGCGCAATTACGAAGCGGCAAGGCGCGATGATGTTGCGCGCATTCAGCATGCGGCGATGGTCTCAAGCAGCTGGTTCGAAAATGTCAGGCGCGTCGCGCGTCTTGCGCCATTGCAGTTCAACTATTCCCTTTTGTCACGCTCAAAGCAGATCACCCACGAAAACCTGCGCCTGCGCGATGCGCCCCTGATCGAGCGCGCCGAGGCCTGGTTCAACCAGCAGGTGGCCAACACCTTGCACGTGCGCCTGCCAGGCGATTTCAGCGCGCCGCCGATGTTCGCGCCGTTTCAGGCGCGTGACGTCGTGCTCCACAACCGGGTAGTGGTCTCGCCGATGGCGCAATACCGTGCCGTCGACGGATTGCCACTGGCCTGGCATCTGGTGCACTACGGCGCGCGCGCGCTCGGGGGTGCGGGCCTGGTCTTTACCGAGATGACCTGCGTTAGCGACACCGGCCGCATCTCGCCTGGCTGCACCGGTATCTGGAGCGATGAACAGGCACGTGCCTGGGCCGAAATCGTTGCCTTCGTGCACGCAGAAAGTGGCGCCACGTTCGCGATGCAACTGGGCCACGCCGGACGCAAGGGCTCGACGCAACTGGGCTGGGAGGCCATCGACCATCCGCTGCCGCGGGGCAACTGGCCGCTCATTGCGCCCTCGCCACTGCCGTATCGCCAAGGCATCAACCAGACTCCGATCGAAATGACGCGGCACGACATGGATGTGGTGCGCGAGGATTTCGTCGCTGCGGCACGACGGGCTGATCGAGCCGGCTTTGACTGGCTCGAACTGCACATGGCGCACGGCTATCTGTTGGCAAGCTTCCTCTCGCCGATCACCAATCACCGCAGCGATGGCTACGGCGGAAATCTCAAGCGGCGCCTGAGATATCCGCTTGAAGTATTTGAAGCCGTCCGTGCGGTGTGGCCCGATGCCAAGCCGATGTCGGTGCGCGTCTCGGCAACCGACTGGATCAAAGGCGGCCAGACGCCGGATGACACCTTGCAAGTCGCGCGAGCGCTCAAGGCGCTCGGATGCGACGTTCTTGACGTCTCGTCGGGCCAGACCGATCCCTTGAGCGCGCCGGTCTACGGGCGCATGTTCCAGGCCCAGTTCTCAGAGCAGATCCGGCTTGAAGCGCAGATGCCGACGATGGCGGTAGGCGCGATCACAAGCGCGGACCAGGTCAACACGCTTCTGGTTTCCGGCCGTGCCGATCTGGTCGCGCTCGCGCGCTTGCACCTGGCCGATCCCTACTTCAGCCTGCGTGCGGCAGCGGCGCTGGATTTCGAGGGCGTGTCCTGGCCCAAGCCGTATCTGTCCGGTGCGAGCCAGCTCTACGCCCTGGAACGTCGCGCGCGCGCCGATGCCAGCGCCAAGGCGGCAAGTGCCAGGCGCTAGGTCGCAAGGCGAGTCACCAAAGCCGTATCGCTTGTCGCGCTGATCCTGATGCTTGCCGGAATTGCGCTTGCCAGCCGCCGATCGGTCAGGCGACCTTCGCGCCGCTGGTCGGGTGCGGCTGGGTCATGTGGTATTGGCCGTTCTGGAAGATCAGCGGCTCGTTCGGCATAAAACCGAGTTCCTGCACCTCACCCACGAAAATCACATGATCGCCTTCGAGGTAGCGGCTGCGGTTGGAACAAAGAAACCAGGCGCAGCTGTTGGCGATGATCGGCACGCCGTGCGTGCCGCGGCGCCATTCGATGCCCTCGAAGCGATGCTTGGCGGGCACGCTGCGCGTGCTAAAGCGGCGTGAAAGCTCGATCTGTCCGGACGCGAGCACATTGACCGCGTAGTGGCTGCAGTCGCGATAAAGGGCAAGGCTGCTCGCGCTCACGCCCAGGCTCCAAAGCACAAGGGGCGGCTCGAGCGAGACCGAACTGAAAGAATTGGCTGTCAGGCCGACGGGCGCGCCGTCCTGATCGAGCGTGGTCACAACCGTCACGCCGGTTGCGAACTGGCCAAGCGCGAGGCGAAACGCCTCGGCGCTAAAATCCGTACTTGCAGTTGCTGTCACGGGCGCAAATCCAGGTTCGGTCATGGGGCAGGCGATTTTGTGGCCCGTAGGTTGCAGCGCTATGCTACCAAGCTGGCGCCCCGGGCGCACCAAGGCGCCCTTTCCCAAGGGGGCGCCCCGACATCGGCCAGGCGCCGCAAAAGGCGCTCCTTGCCGTTCACAACGAAATGCAGTTCTTACCGAAGAGTCCAGATCATGTCGATTGCCCATCCGCTTTCCGCCAAGCCCCGTCCCGGTCACGAATTCGCCACGCTTGGCGGCGGCTGCTTCTGGTGTCTTGAAGCCGTCTACGAGGATCTGAAGGGCGTCGTCGACGTCGAGTCCGGCTACAGCGGCGGCACCACGCACGCGCCAGACTACCGCAGCGTCTGTGGCGGTGATACCGGTCACGCCGAAGTCGTGCGCATTGAATTCGATCCGGCCAAGGTGACGTACCGGCAAATCCTGGAGGTTTTTTTCGGCATCCATGATCCGACGACGCTAAATCGCCAGGGCAATGACGTCGGCACGCAGTATCGCTCGGTGATCTATACCCATTCGAGCGAGCAGGAGGTTGTGGCCAAGGAGGTCCTCGCCGAGGCGAGAGCGGCCTTTAGCCGCCCGGTCGTGACCGAGCTGATGCCGGCACCGCCTTACTGGCGCGCGGAGGACGAGCACCAGGAATACTTCAGCCACCATCCGCATCAGGGCTACTGCGCAGCCGTGATTGGTCCGAAAGTGGCCAAGTTCAAGAAGACGTTTAGCGAGCTGAGGAAGGCCGCAGCGTAAGGATCAGGTTTGGCTGGATCAGCGTTTTTGCGCCGGCGCCTGGGGAAAGCGCATGGCTTCAAGCGACGGGCAGATCGTCGCCACGTCCGAAAGCAGGTACATGCGCTGGACGCGTCTGCGGGCAGCGCTTTCGTCTTCGGCGCAGATCAACACGTCGCGCAGGGCAAGCCCGCGCTTTGATTTCACCTTGACGAGCCAGCGTTTCATCAAGTCGGCGTCCTTCGTGACCTGTTCTGTTTTCTTGGATGCAATGTGGCAAACGGTGCTGCGCGTCAAGTATTTCATAGCAAGGTGTGAATATGTCACATCCCGGCTGCCCGGGCGGGGGTAGTTCTGCCTAGAATTAAGGCGCGAGCCGCTCGATTTTCCATCCGCCTTCGGCGCGGCGGTAAACCAGGCGGTCATGCAGCCGCGAGGCCCGGCCCTGCCAGAATTCGAAGACGTCCGGGATCAGCCTGAAGCCACCCCAATCGGGGGGGCGTGGCACCTCGTTCGGATAGCGCAGGTTGAGCGCGATCTCGGCCTGCTCAAGCACTCTGCGCGAGGCGATGACCTGGCTTTGCGGCGAGGCCCACGCGCCGATCTGCGAAGGACGCGGCCGCGAGGCGAAGTAGGCGTCCGACTCGGCTGCGCTGGTTTTTTCCACCTGGCCTTCGATGCGCACCTGGCGCTCTTCGTCGATCCAGTGAAACTGCAGACATGCAAACGGATGGATCGCGAGTTCAACGGCCTTGCGGCTGTGATAACTCGTATACCAGACGAGGCCGGAATCGATGCCCTTGATCAGCACGATCCTGCTTGACGGGCGGCCATTGGCACCCACGGTTGCAAGCGTCATGGCGTTGGCTTCCCGAACCCCGGCCGCGTGCGCTTGCGTGAGCCAGGCCTTAAGCTGCAAAAGCGGGTCGTCAGCCAGATCCTCGCGGGAGAGCGCCCGCAGGCCGTAGTCCTTGCGCAGTCCGGCAAGCTCCAATGCCACTCCTTTTCTCCTCGTTTCTACTTACGTCAAGGGCAAAAACAGACCTCTTTGGGGATCGAAATCGCGATTTTCAAGGGATTGAAATCGAGCGCCCGCACCCTATTTCTGATCCTGCCCACACCTCATTCCACTCTTTAGGAGAAGATCATGTACGTCAACGTGTTCCGTCCAAGTGTATTACACCGCGTCAACGGTCAGGCTTTCGGCGGACTGGTCGATTCGGTTCTGAATGACTGGATTTCTGCCCCCGTCGGCGGCGATGTGGTCAGCCACGCACGCTTTGACGTGATTGAAACGTCAAGCGGCTACGAGGCATTCATCGAAATGCCAGGTGTTGCCAAGGAAGACATCGAAATCAGCATCGAGGGCACCAAGGTCAGCGTCAAGGCCGAAGCCAAGCGTTCGCCTTTGGCCGCCGAGACCGATCGCGTGCTTTTCGCGCAGCGCCGCACGACCCGTTTTGAGCGCACCTTCGAGCTGCCGCTGGAAGTGTCCGAAGCCAGCGCCGATGCGACCTACGAGAACGGCGTGCTCAAGCTCGTGTTGCCGAAGAAGGAAGTTGCCCAGCCAAAGCGCCTTCTGGTCAAGTAATCCACACGGAAACAGAAGGCAAAAGGGGCAGTGGAGTGATCCACTGCCCCTTGCTTTTGTCGCGGCGGGGTGGCCTTGCGGCCCGCCCTTAGCAGGCAGCGCAAGCGGCGGTGGCGGCCTGCGCTGCGAGCAGGCGCCGCACATCGGCGGCCAGCCCTTCGAGGTGGCGGTCACTGATGCCGTGTTGCTCAAGGCACGCGACGGTGGCAAGCAGGTAGTCGGCACTGCTGCCCCTTTGGCCGCGCGCCGTGCAAAGCGTGTTGACCAGGGTGTCGCGATCGAGTTCACCCGCGTAGTGGGCGTTGCTGCGGTCCATCACGAAGCCGATCGCGCGAAAATGCTTGGGTGCATTGGCGCCCGGGGTGCGCACATCGAGCCAGCGCGGGTTATACGAGCCTGTCATCATTTCGCGGTTCCAGAGCTTGGTCAGCTCCTGCCTTGCGATGGCCGCGGGAATGCGCAGCGCAAGGCCGCGACACGACCCCCCGGGCTCAAGTCCCAAGACCAGCCCGGGTTGCTCGGGCGTGCCGCGATACACTCGCGACCAGAGGCAAAGGCTGCGATGAAAACCGTAGACGACGCCGCAACTTTGTTGGTCGAAGCTGAATTCGGGGTGCCAGATCAGGGAGCCGTAGGCGAACACCCAGACAGGATCCTCGCCGTTCCACTGCGCGAGCATCTGCGAGAGTGAAGCGTCCCGCTGCGCGATGCTTAGCATGTTGATGCCGGGAACCGAGCTGTCTGAGGGGGAAACCGAAGCCACGTATGTCATTCTGCCGGAGTGCCGACCGGAAGTAAAAATGCAAAAGCCACCTGTTGCCTTGTTGCAACCAACGCCCGCAGGGACCCCGAGGATCGGGGTGCCGCATCTTCTGGAGCCGAATTGATCACCCCCGACCCTTTGTCTAACGACGCTCGCGTCATGGGCGTTGACGTCTTGCCTGACGAGTTTTGCGCGGGCACGCCGGGCGCAGGCGGCGCAGAGTCGGACAAGCGCCGCTTTTCAGGGGTCGCGCGCGCCTACGGCGAGGCGGCACTGGCCCGCTTTCAGACGGCGCACGTCGCCGTCGTCGGGGTGGGCGGCGTCGGCTCGTGGATTGTCGAGGCCCTGGCGCGAAGCGCAGTGGGCAATTTGACCCTGATTGACCTTGATCACGTCAGTGAATCCAACGTCAACCGGCAGATTCAGGCCACGACACAGACGTTGGGGCAAGCCAAGGTCATTGCACTTGCCCAACGCATCGGGCTCATCAATGGCGCCTGCCAGGTGACGTGCATCGAGGAGTTCGTGGGCCCCGAGAATGTCGCCGAACTGCTCCCCGCCGGTCGCTTTGACGTCATCATCGATGCGGTTGACGACGGTCGTGCCAAGGTCGCGATGGCGCGCCATTGCCATGCAATGGCTGCCCGCCTGCTGGTCATAGGCAGTGCCGGCGGACAGACCGACGCGACGCGCGTGCGCGTCGGTGATCTTGCCCACACCGAACATGATCCCCTGCTTGCACGGGTACGCAAGCGGCTGCGCAGCGAGCACGGCTTCCCGCGCAATCCCAAGGCGCGCTTCAATATCGATGCGGTCTATTCGGACGAGCCGGTGCGCATGCCGAAGCTGGCAGAAGGCGAGGCGCCGGCGGGCCTGAATTGCGCGGGATACGGCTCAAGCGTGGCGGTGACCG
>CAJCIC010000003.1 GCA_903970185.1 Gammaproteobacteria bacterium | reverse complement strand
TCGCTTTGGCATAGATATCCCTAGCCTGCAGGATAGGTGACGCCCCCTGAGTGAGCAATTCGATGCTGCCCTGGACCAGAGCAACCGCCACAGCATCGGGGGTGTAGGGCCAGCGCCTAATGTCAGCGTCACATACGCCAGCAACCTGGCCATGGCTACGCCCGGAAAAGGGATCGAAGCGTAGCCCATCATCAAGCTGATCGTGAAATCGGTAGAGGTAAGTGAGTAAATAAAGATACTTCTGCACCGTCGCGGGGGCCAGAGAGGCGCGGGCGTTGCCCGGCCGATCCGCGAGATGACGCTGAAACTGCAATAGCGCTTGCATGTCCAGATCGGCAAAGCGCACGAAGCCGGTCTCATCCATCCAGCGCAGTAGTTCGCGCAGGTACATGAAGTAGCCCACAGCAGTTCTCGCACGCTGCGCCAGACCGGTACTCAGCGAACGACTGCGGATGATCGCCACGAGCTGTCTGCTGGTCTCCAACAACGATGCGTAAGGTTCGTCGGTAAAGCGCCCTCCGCTTGGAAGCGCGAAATCCCAGCGAATCCGCATGGGGTGAGTCTCTTCAAGCACATTGGTGGGCCGGAAGGTCCAGACGATGTCCTGCCAGGTCGAATCGGACAGGAACCACATCCGATCAACGGGCTGAACCGCCTGTATCTTGGGCGCCTGATGAGGTAAGCGGATTGCGCACATGGTCGTGCTCATCGCAGTTCGGGCAACGGAGCCAACTGGACGCGCAGAGGCTCAGCGGCGGCGAGTTCATCTGCGGCAAAGCGTGGCAGAATGTCCTCCTCCAGAATGCGCAGTTGGGGCGCGTAGAACGCCTGCCAGCGCACCGGATGCAGCAACGTAGCGGCGGCGCGAAGGTGATCTCTAGCCTGCAGCAACCGCGCCAACGTGGACGGCTCCGCGGTGATAATCGCATTGGGGCAAGTGAAGCAACCCATGAAGTTGGTGCATAATTCACCCCGACGCGAGCCGGGGGCCGCGCCGGAATACGGGTCGATGCAATCGAAGCCGAACATCGAGACGATCTGTCCGTCCGGAACGTCGGTGCTCTTACCTGTCTTGGCGCTAGCCTTGGGAGTTCTATCCCCATGCTGCTGGATATGCCCGATGAAGGCGCTCTGCAGTTCGGCGATGCGCGCACGATGCAGCGCTTGAACCTCAGACGTGTGGACATAGCGGACGGTGGTTGACAGATGGGCGTGGTTGGCAATGGCGCTTACCCGGCGCAGCTCACCAGAAGCTCTGTAGAAGCTGGACAGGACGCCGGGGCGAATCGATGCCAAGGCGAAATGCTGCAGGTCATGACGCTGACAGAAGGATTTGAGCATGTGTTTGACGGCCGTGCTGGACAGCGCGGTGACGCCACGAGGGCTCTTGTAGATGAACAGTCGGTCACGCAATTTTGCCGGAACGAGCGGCAACAGTCGTTCGTTCCACTCCATGATCTCTTTGACGAGTGTCGGCGGTTCATAGTGATCGTGGCGATTAAATGTTCGCCGCTGAAAGCTATTAGCGCGGGCCTTGAACCACACGAGAGCCTGACGGTCATCAAGCAGCGGTATTGGCTGTACGCAGTCGCGGCGCAGTTCGGCGATGGGATCAGGGTTGCCGGCAGTATGTATCATGATGGCCAGGTAATATGGCAGCAGAAGTTCGCCGCGAGGGTACAGGCAAGGCTCGACCTGCCTGAGACCACCGAAGTGCGCAAGCGCTATACGAAAGGGATGCCAACCGGCACGCGATAGCTCAAGCGCAGCGGGAACCATGCCGCCGCAATGATGATCGATATACTCCAGCAGCCAGCCAAGTGTGCCCGGTTTGCCGGCATCGGCTGCGCGCGCCGAGCGTGCTGCTTGGCGACCGGCGCGTATTTTAGCGATGTCTGTTTCGCAAGCCTGCAGAATCGCACGAAGCTCGCGCGCTGGTATCTTACTGCGTGGCGGAGTATCGCGATTCCTCCAAGGAAACGGATTGAAAGGGTACTCGATGCTGGGAATGACATGCGGACGGCAGCGCTCAACCCATTGGAGCAACTTGCGCAGCGTGGTGTACGAGCCTGCCCGCCCGGCTTTGCTCCAAGGCTTGCCGTCTAGCTTGCACTGGGCATTGAGCCACTCAACGTAGCACACGAGCATGTGGCCATGCACATCAGATAGCCCGCTCACAGCCTGCGTCTCGCGCACAAAGCGGTCGAAAGTCTTGAGATGGAACCAGTGCGTGTGAATGCTGCGTTCGGAACGCACGCCGATGTGAATCCAGAAAGCCTCGGCCAGCGTCAGACGAACGTCCTCGGGCAACCCCAGCGATGTGAAGTCAACGAGCGTTTGGCGCACCATGCGCGGCGCGTCGTAACGAGAGGAAGAAGCGATTTCAGAAGCCTTACGGCTATTGCCTTGCAAAGTTCTGCGCATTGGTTGGCGCTGCGTCGCCATGATCAATTCCTGCCGGACAACAAGGTGTCCAGCACCTCCTTGAGTGCAATAGCATCAACTGCGATGGCACGCAAGTAGCGGTCCGTCGTCTCGATGCGTTCATGCCCCATCAGCACCTTAACCACCAGCAATGGGTTGATGGCAGCGCCTTCGCTGGCCAGTTGCTCCAAACGTGCTAGCAGCATGCAGGCGAAAGTCGCCCGCAGTAGGTGCGTGGTGGCCTTGAACCCGCAGGCCCGGCCGACTTGGCTGATCACGCGTTGATATGCGTTCTTGCCGACCGGCGCACCACGTGCATTGATAAACAACGCCATGTGATCTGCTTGCCGCCCTCGACATCGTGCACGCTGAAGCCAAGCCTGGCGGTAGCTGCCGAGATAGCCTGCCGTCTCGTCAAGCAAGCTTGCTGGGGCGATTACGTAGCCGGGCTTTCGTCCCTTGCGCGTCACCTCGATCGTGTGATGCGTTGCCACCAAGGGTGCCCGCAGGCGGACATCCTTGATGCCTAGCCGAAGCAACTCGCTTACGCGAAGGCCGGTGTAGATCTGCCATCTGGCCATCAGGTCGTACGGCGGTACCAGTCTAGCCAGTAGCTCTCGCGCCTGCTCGGCGGCGAGAGGTCTGGGCAACGGCTCGAACTGGCGCAATACGAAGAGGGAATGATCGGCGGGCTGCACGCTGTTGGCGCTGTAGGGCCGTGGGTGCTTTGCCACGGCGAAATTGCCGGATTCGCCCGCCAATTGCGAGACGGCGAGCCATTGCATGCGCACGGCCCAATCGTAGAAGCGCAGCACACCACGTACGCGATGGTTGATAGTCGAAATGCAATAAGGGCGCCCGGTGTGTGCGCTGGGTTGTTGCATCATTCGGTTGCGGTATGCTATGAGGTCCACTGCATCTGCCGCCGTCCAATCGATGGCGTTCTGCTCCAGTGTCTCGAACCAGTCGTAGAGAATTTCAGTGTAACTTCTGAGCGTATCGGCGGTGTGCGCGCGTTGCACACTGTGCTCATGAAGAAAGGCGA
>CAJCIC010000002.1 GCA_903970185.1 Gammaproteobacteria bacterium | reverse complement strand
TAGCTTTCGATCTCGAAATCAACGCCATAGCCATACTGGAGATCCGTGCCACTTCTTGCGCGACCGAATTTCTCGGCCATGTCATCGCCTGACAGGTAGGTGATGTGGCCGATCATACGCGCGACCCTGAGGCCGCGGCTGGGCACGACGCCGTAGTCGTAGTAATGCCCGCCATGAAACTCGGGGTCGGTCAGGATCGCCTGGCGCGCGACATCGTTAAAGGCGATGTTCTGTGCGGAAAGCTTGGCAGTCGATGCAATCGCAACGCAAGCAGCCACGCGTTGTGGATAGGCCATGCTCCAGGCCAGTGCCTGCATGCCGCCGAGGCTGCCGCCGATGACGCAGGCAAGCCGGTCAATGCCAAGCCGGTCCAAGAGCCGCGCCTGGACGTCGACCCAGTCCTCGACCGTGACCAGCGGAAAATCAGCGCCATAGGGCTTTTGCGTCTCGGGATTGATCGAGGCCGGACCGCTCGAGCCAAAACACGAGCCGAGATTGTTCACGCCAATCACGAAGAAACGCTCGGTATCCAGCGGTTTGCCAGGTCCGACCATGTTGTCCCACCAGCCGGTCTCGCCCTCCTCGGTCACGCCGGCCACGTGATGGGATGCGTTTAAGGCATGACACACCAGGACCGCATTGCTGCGAAGCGCGTTTAGGCGCCCATAGGTCTCGATCGCCAGGTGATAGGCGGCAAGCACCGCGCCGCTTCTGAGCTTGAGCGGCTCGTTGAATTCGATGGTCTCTGAAGTGACGACGTGCAAGGTTTGGTAGCGGCAATACCCGCCGCGAATTATAAGAGCGCGTCGGGAGTTTGCCCTTCGCTTTAGCCGTATTTGGGACGTCGCACAACGTGCAACGATGCGCCCGCAAGCTGAGCCCCAAGGGGGTGATCAAATCGGCGCGTTAAGAAAGCCTAGCGGATGCGCCAGCCGCAGTCAACACGGCAGCGCACGCGCGCGTCTTTCCTTGTACGAATTGAGCCGCAGGCAGCTGCGGCACATGCTACGACCAGTCGAAGGTGACCCGGTCGGCGTGTCCTGAGCCAACGGTGACGTGATGGCTTTTGACCTGGCCACCGTGCGAGGCGCTGACGTCGTAGGAGCCTGCAGGCAGCGCCACCAGGAGATAGGGGCCGTCGTTGTCCAGCGAGAACACGGTGTTGCCCTTGCCATCGCGGATGGTGACGGGCACGTTGGCGAGATACTCGGCCTTGCCGTCACGCTGCACGGCAAACGTCAGGCTTAGCGAATAGTTCGATTCCATCGCCTTCATCGCGTCGCTTTCGTCTTTGCCGATGCCGCCTGTGACATAGCGGATGCTGCCTTGCATGTGCTCGGCAGGCGCCTGGGCAAATGCCGCGGTGCCTGCGATCAACGCCAGACCCAGTGCCACGGCGCGAGTTGTATTGGTGAGTTTCATGTTTTCGACCCGAGAAAAACGGCACGCCAGAGGGCGTGCCGGACTTCGAAAAGCGCCAGGGGCGTCGTGCTAGCCGAGATCGATCGGCACGAACATCCTGGTTCCGTCACGGATCAGCAACACCGCAACCGTCGTACCCGCCTTGGTCACGACAGAACGCAACTGCTCGACCGTCTTGACCGGAACACCATTGACCGAAACGATGACGTCGCCACGCCGGATATCCGCCGCCTCGGCCGGGCCGCTGACCGACTGCACAACAAGACCGTCGGCGCCGATCTGGGCGCGTTCTTGCGGTTGCAGCGTGCGCACGCCGAGCCCCAGCCTGCCGTGATCGGGTTCGGTGTTGGCTAGCGCCACCTGCTTGCCGTCAGACAATTCGCCAAGCGTCACCGAAATCGCCGTGGGCTTGCCGCCGCGCCAGACCTGTAGTTCGGCACGCGAGCCGGGCTTGAGTTCCGCAACAAACGAGGGAAGATCGCCCGAACGTTCAATTTCCTTGCCATCGATGCTGGTAATGATGTCTCCGGACTTGAGGCCCGAGCTGGCGGCGGGACCATCGGGTGCCACTTCGCTCACGAGAGCGCCCATCGGACGCGGCAGGCCAAAGGAATTGGCGAGCTGCTGGTTGACTTCCTGGATGCTCACCCCAAGGCGGCCCCGCGTCACCTTGCCGTGCGCGACAAGCTCGTCTTTGACGTGCATTGCAATATTGATCGGAATGGCAAACGACAGCCCCTGGAAGCCCCCGGTTTCGGAATAGATCTGCGAGTTGATGCCGACCACCTCGCCATTCATGTTGAAAAGCGGGCCGCCCGAGTTGCCAGGATTGACCGGAACGTCGGTCTGGATGAAGGGCACGTAATTTTCCGAGGGCAGCATGCGCGCCTTGGCGCTGACGATGCCCGACGTCACGGTATTGTCGAAGTTGTAGGGCGAGCCGATGGCAAGCACCCATTCACCGACCTGCAAGGCGTCGGCGTTGCCCACGGTCACGACAGGCAGGTTCTTGCCGTCGATCTTGATCACCGCGATGTCGCTGACCTTGTCTGAACCGATCACCTTGGCGCGATATTCGCGCCGGTCGGTGAGGCGCACGGTCACTTCGCTTGCATCCTGGACGACGTGGGCATTGGTCATGATGTAGCCGTCCGGGCTGACAATGAAGCCCGATCCGACGCCGTGCACGACCTGGCCACCGCCGAAGTTGCCGCCGCCGTGCGGCACATTGAACGGCATCGGAAAGCCGCGAAAGAACTGCGAGAACGGATCATCGCCGTTGCTTGGCATGCCGTTGACCGAAAAGCCGGTCTGGCGCGTCTTCTCGGTGACGGTGATATTGACCACAGCCGGTCCGTAGCGCTTCACGAGCGAGGTGAAATTGGGCAGCGTAATGGTCGCTGCACTTGCCGCATTTTGCGCGGCCACCGGCGCGATCGCCGCGCTCGGCGCGGCAGCGCTTTCCGCATGGGCGTTGCCGATCACGGCAGTGTCGAGTCGGGCAAGGCCAAAGCCTGCCAGTGTGACAACGCCTGCCAGCGCCATGCGCATCACGAGAATTCTGGGTTTCATCATTGCTCCTTGGTTAAGATTCTTGACCTGCTGGCGCCCTGCCCGCTGCGACGGGCCGATGCCAATGTGCTGCAATACTAGGAATCAAAACTTAAGACAGGCTTAAGCGCGAAAGAAATTTGACGCGACCAACGAGTCCAAAGGCCAAGGCGCGATCAGGCCGGCCACGCCTTCTGACGTGGCCGCCTTGCCATTTTCCATCGGCCGGGCCCTTGGCGAGCCCCTGCAGCGCGCCTCTGGCTAAGTGCGCGGCGTGGCGCCTTGCCATGACGGCATCGACAGGGTTGCAACGCACAAAGTGATTCAGGCGGGCAACGGCAGCGCCTGCGGCAGGCGCATCGTGGCAAGAAGGCCCTGGCCCCCTGACCCGCTGTCCAGCGTGATGCTGCCATGGTGGTATTCGACAATGCGCGCGACGATGGCAAGGCCAAGGCCGCTGCCCGTTGCATTGGCTCCCGCACCGCGATAAAAGCGATCGAAGACGCGTTGGCGTTCATCGCCTGGAATGCCCGGTCCGTCGTCTTCGACGCGCACTTCAACCGAGCCGGCAAGCGCCTTGACTGCGACCGTGACGTGGCCATGTTCGGCACTGTAGCGAATGGCGTTATCGACCAGATTGGCAATGGCAACGCGCATCCCTTCGCCATGGCCGACAAACGCCACCGGCTCGTCGGTGACAAGCGCGATGTCGATCTGCTTGGCGATTGCAAGCGGCGCATATTCGGCCACGACCTCCTGCGTCAGGGCGTGCAAATCGAGCGCTTGGTTGACAAGCACACTCGCATCCGGCTCGTTGCGTGCAAGCGTGAGCAATTGACCGACGAGGCGCTGCGAGCGTGACAAGCCGATGCGCAGCGCCGCGAGCGCGGCGCGGGCTTCTGCCAGGGTCGCTGCGCGCTCGACCAGCTGCAGCTGCAAGTCGACTGCGGTCAAGGGTGTGCGCAATTCGTGGGCGGCATCGGCGATGAAGGCGCGCTGGGTGGCAAAGGCCCGCTTGACGCGCTCAAGGAGCAGGTTGATTTCGTGCACGAGGGGCGTGACCTCGGCAGGCAGGCGCTCTTCTGCCAGGGGATCGAGGGCCTCGGGGCTGCGCCTTGCGACAGCCGCAGCGAGGCTTCTCAAGGGCGCAAGGCCAGCGCCGACGGTGACCCAGATGAGCAGTCCGAAGAACGGCAGCAGCAAGAGCAGCGGCATGGCCGTGCGCAACGCCACGGCGGCGGCAAGCGCCTCGCGCACGCTCATCGGCTGCGCGACCTGGATGACATCATCGGCAAAAAGGGCGCTGTAAATGCGCCAGTCACCGTGCATCGAAGGTGCCGTGGTGAAGCCAAGAACGATGCGCGCCGGCAGCTCGGCGTCGGGTTGTGACTGATAAAGCCTCTGGCCATCGAGCTTCCAGATCTGCACCACGACGCCATCGGCATCGTCGGCAAGCCCGCTGTGCGGCATCGTCTCGGGACCCACCAGCTGCGCCGGCAAGGATTGGGCGATCTGGCGCAGCTGATAGTCAAAAAGCACGTTGGCTTCATCGCGTGCCTCGTAATAGACGATCAGGGCCGTGGCGAGCGCCCCGACCATGAGCGCGCAGAGCAGCCAGATCAAGAGGCGGCGCTTGATTGAATGTTTCACGGCTTCGCGATGGTATAGCCAACGCCGCGGACGTTGCGGATCAGTTCACTGCCGAGCTTCTTGCGCAAGGCGTGGATGTAGACCTCGATGGTGTTGCTGCCCACTTCTTCACCCCAGCCGTAGAGCTTTTCTTCCAGCTGGGCGCGCGAGAGGACCGCGCCGGCACGCTCGGCCAGCGCCAGGAGCAGCGCATACTCGCGCGCCGATAGCGTCACCTCGGCGTCGCCGCGCGTGACTTTTCGCAGCGCCGGATCGATCACGATCTCGCCCAAGTGCATCTGGCTCGCGCTGCGCCCGGCAAAGCGGCGCTGCAAGGCGCGCATGCGCGCCACGAGTTCAGTCATGTCAAACGGCTTGATCAGGTAGTCGTCAGCGCCCGCATCAAGGCCTGCGACGCGATCGGCAACGGCATCGCGCGCGGTGATGATGATCACCGGCAAATCGAGGCGACGACCCCTCAGGGCGCGCAAAATCTCGAGTCCGGAGCGTTTCGGAAGTCCAAGGTCAAGCAGCAGCAGATCGTAGGGCGCAAGCGCCAGGGCACTGTCAGCCGCATCCGCCTCCTTGACCCAGTCCACCGCGATGCCGTCCTGGCGCAGGCCGGCCTTAAGCGATGAGCCAATCATCTCGTCGTCTTCCACGAGGAGCACGCGCATGGTGAAGTGCAGCCCTATCCCTTTTGCCAGAGTTTGTCAGCGCGCAAAAGTTCCATCGCGGTCATCGGCATGCCAAGGAAATAGCCCTGGATCGCATCGCACTGGACCTGGGTCAGAAAGGCGATCTGATCGGCGCGCTCGACACCTTCGGCGACGACCTGGATACCCAGATTGTGGGCGATGTCGATAAGGCCACTGACGATCGCGGCATCGACGGCGTCAATGGCACAGCCCTTGACGAAACTGCGGTCGATCTTGATTTCATGCACGGGCAGCGTCTTGAGCCAGGACAGTCCGCCATTGCCAACGCCGAAGTCATCAATCGCGATGCGCACGCCAAGGCCCGCCAGATCGCCGAGAATGTCGAGCCCGAGTTGCATATCGTCACTTAGCGCGGTCTCGGCGATTTCAAGCGTGAGCCGCTCGGCCGGAAAATTGACCGCCGCCAGCGCATCTCGCACCTCGATGGGAAAGCGCCTGTCACGCAATTGCACGATCGAGACGTTCACCGCCAGATCGAGCAGGACGCCACGCTGCGTCTGCATCGCCGAGACCTGGCGCAAGGCTTCGGCGAGAACCCACTGGCCAAGCGGCTTGATCAGACCGGTGCGCTCGGCAAGGGGAATGAAGCGGTCGGGCAGCTGCATTTCATTCTGGCCGGTGGGCCACCTGACGAGCGCCTCGACGCCGCGCATGACGCCCCCCTTGACCTCGATCTTGGGCTGGTAGAGACAGGCCAGTTCGCCATTGACCACGGCACGCCGCAAGCTTTGCTCGGTGTTAAAGGTCGAGCTGATCTCGGCACCCATGACGGCATCGTAGAACTGGTAGCCGTTGCGACCGCGCTCCTTGGCGCGCGTCATGGCGAGATCGGCGTTGCGCAAGAGGGTCTCGGTGTCGGTGCCATTGGCCGGATAGGTGGCAATGCCGATGCTGCAGCTCAGGTATAAGGACTCGCCATGCACGCGCATGCGGTTGCTCAACTCGGCAAGCAGCGTTTGCGCGAGTGCCGCCGCCTCGCCCTTGGCATCGCCTGCAGGCGGTGCAACCGTCGCCACCGCGAAGGCGTCGCCGTCAATGCGCGCCCGCAACGCCTCGCCGACGGCGCGTCGCGTGATGCGATTGGCAACCACCTTGAGCAGCGTATCGCCAATCGAGCGTCCAAAGGTGTCGTTGACCTGCTTGAAGCGATCAAGATCGATCGATATCACCCAGAATGTGCCATCAGGGTGGTCGTGCAGGAGCGCTTCGAGCCGCTCGACAAAAGCAGCGCGCGTCAAAAGCCCGGTCAGATCGTCGAGCATCGACAGGTGCTGCAAGCGCTCGCGCAGGCGATTGCGCTCGGACACGTCGCGCACGATGGCGACCACCTCATCGGGGCCAAGCGGCACCATGCGCGCCTCGAAGTCACGATCGCCACCGATCAGCGTCAACGCATATTCGAAAATCTGGCCGCGACCGGAATCGAGCGCCCGCCGCGCGTAACGTGTCCACAGGTGCGACACCGACGGCGTCATCTCGGCACGCTCGGTCAGGCGCTCGCCGAGCAGCTCGCGCGCCGGCGCAAGCAGCTGCTCGAGCGGTCCGAAGGCCTCGAGCACGATCAGTTCGCGATTGACCACAAGCAAGACGTCAGGCAATGCGTTGAGCATGCGCTGCTCGAGCCTGACGCTCGCCCGCAGCGCCAGAGTCTCGGATTCATCAAGGCTCGCAGGCGCGCGCGACAAGGCGGCGGGCACGACTTCGGCTGCGGTGAAGCCGACAATGCGCAAGACGCCGTGGCTTGCGATGCGCACGGTGCGGTCGTGGATCCATTGCGGCACGCCATGCCCGGTTTGCGCCCGCCGGTAATGCAAATCGAAGGGCGTCGCAAAAATGTTGCCGGTCAGATCGCGCGCAACGCGTTCGCGGTCCTCGATGTCGATGGCGTTGAGCCATTCGCCTTGCGCTGCCACGCCAAGAATGCGCTTGAGCGAGCCGGAGAGCACGCGCCCTTCCTGGCTTCCCTGCGTATAGAGCAAGACCAGCTCGGAAGCCGGCCGCGCAAGCGCGCTGCCGCCGTTGGTGCCGTCGTCGCTCACGTCGTCATTCACGTGCTGGTCGTGCCCCGTGCCAGGCCCGCCACCAGCGCCCGGATGCGCTGTGGCTCGCCGGAAGCCAGCACCTTCTTGGCCACCGCCTGGCAGTGCGTCAGGTCCGAGAGCAGGACCTCCTGCTTGACGCTTAGCATTTGCGCCGGGTGCATCGAGAACTCCCTAAGGCCAAGGCCAAGCAGGAGGCGCGTCAGGCGGGCATCGCCTGCCATCTCGCCGCACACCGCGACAGGCAGATTGGCGCGATGGCCAACGCTGATGGTGTGGGCAACAAGATGAAGCACGGCCGGATGCAGCGGGTCATAAAGATGCGCCACGGCATTGTCGGTGCGATCGATCGCAAGCGTGTACTGGATCAGGTCGTTGGTGCCAATCGAGAGGAAATCGAGGCGCTTGACGAAACTCGACAGGCTCAATGCCGCCGCTGGAATCTCGATCATGCCGCCCACCGGCATCGCCGGGTCGAAGGCCTGCTTGCGCGCAACCAGCTGCGCCCTGGCCTGATCGAGAAGCGCGTGTGTCTGGTCGATTTCCTGGACGTGGGCGAGCATCGGCAGCAAAAGGCGCGTCGCCCCGTGCGCCGAAGCGCGCAAGATGGCGCGCAACTGCGTCAGGAACATTTGCGGCTCGGACAGGCAGTAGCGGATGGCGCGCAGGCCTAGCGCTGGATTCCCCGAATCCACCGGCGCTTCGCCATCGAGCGACTTGTCGGCACCGACATCGAGGGTGCGAATGGTCACGGGCGCACCGCCCATGGCGTCGATCACGCTTCTGTAGGCGAGATACTGTTCCTCCTCGTCGGGAAGCTGCCCCGAGCGGTTCATGAAGAGAAACTCCGTGCGATAAAGGCCGACGCCGGTGGCCCCGACCTCGACCGCCATGGCGCAATCGCTTGGCAATTCGATATTGGCGTGCAGCTCGATCGGCGCATCGTCGAGGGTGCGCGCCGGCATGTAGCGCAGGCGCTTGAGGCGGTCGCGCTGCAGTTCGAGGTGGCGGCGCTTGTGGCGGTACTCCTCGAGAATGATCGCGCTCGGCTCGGCGATGATGACACCGGCATCACCGTCGATGATGACAAGCTCGTCCTGCTGGATCAGGCGCGCCGCGTTGCCAACGCCGACCACCGCCGGGATATCGAGGCTGCGGGCGACGATCGCGGTATGCGAGGTGGCGCCACCGAGATCGGTGGCAAAGCCGCCGAAGACGCGTTTCTTGAACTGCATCATGTCCGCAGGCGCGATGTCGTGGGCGATGATGACGACATCATCGCCCGGAGACGACAGGCCGAGATCGCCAGCCGTTCCGGTCAGGACCTTGAGCACGCGCTCGACCACCTGCGCGACGTCGGCGCGCCGTGCCGCGATGTATTCGTCCTCGATTTCCTCGAACTGGGCAACCGCCGCCTGCAACTGCTGGGTCAGCGCCCATTCAGCGTTGTAGCGGCGCTCGCGAATCAGGTTTTGCGGCTCCTCGGAGAGCAGCGGGTCCTGCAGGATCAGCCGGTGCAATTCGAGCAGCGCGGCAAATTCCGGCGGCGAGTCCGCGGGCAGCTCGCTTTCGACCGAATACAGCTCGTTGACAACCGTAGCGACGGCGTCGTCGAAACGATGCACCTCGGCTTCGATGTGTTCGAGGGGAACCAGGTAGTGCGCGACCTCAAGGGCGGCAGGCGCAATCAAATGCGCGCGGCCGATGGCGATGCCACCGGAGACCGCGATGCCGTGAAGGATGAATGCCATCTGCGCCCATCAAGTCGTAAACACAAATCACCTTGCGACGGCTGCCTAGCTGCCCTCGTCAAACTTGTTGTTGATGAGCGCCTCAAGTGCATCGAGTGCCTCTTCGGCTTCATCGCCAATGGTCTCGATCGTGACGTCAGCGCCCTTGCCCGCGGCCAGCATCATCACGCCCATGATGCTCTTGGCGTTGACGCGGCGGCCATTGCGCGTCATCCACACCTCGCAGGGGTACTTGGCGGCGAGCTGGGTCAGCTTGGCCGAGGCGCGGGCGTGCAACCCGAGTTTATTGCTGATCTTGCAGTCGCGTTGCGGCATGGTCGTCTTTTTGCGTGACGTCTGTTGCGCGCGCCAGCCGCTGATTCTGCGGCGGCGTGGCGGCGAGCTTCATGACACCTGAGGATCCGCCCGTTTGCGCTTTTTCGGCAAGCGCCGTGACGCTTAACTGGTCGCAATAGCAAAGCGCGCCGAGCAGCATCGGCAGGTTGACGCCGGTCACGACCTCGATCTCGCCTGGCTTGGCAAGCTGGCTTGCGATGTTTGCCGGACTCGCCCCAAAAAGATCGGTCAGCACCAGTACGCCCCGGCCACGCTCGATTGCAGCGACACTTACCAGCGCGCGCGCCACTTCCGCTTGATGCTCGGCGTTGGCGGCGACATCGATCACCGCCAGCGCGGCAAGGGCCTCGGGGGCGCAGGCGTAGACATGCTCGGCGCAGGCGCGAAGCGCGCTGGCCAGGGGCGCGTGTGCGACGATCAGGACCGCGACGCGTGCAATCACGAAGTCGACGACCTAATGCAGTACACCGATCACCAGCCAGATGAAGGCAGCAACGAAAATGCCCAGCAGCACCAGCATCGAGGGCCGCCACAGGCGCTCGCCGATCTCGCGATTCCTGCGATCGACGCTGACCACGCGCTCGACCCGCTGTTCGATGGCGCGGTTGACAATGCGCGTGGTCGTCGCGGCCAGCACGTCCTTGATCTCCTCGGGCAGATCGACGCTGGTTTCAGCGGCACTGTTCTGATTCATTGCACCCCCATCGGTGTTCGGCTTTCAATGGAGCCGCAAGCGGGCTTCGATGGCGTCGACAAAGCGCGCTGCAACCGGGAAACCCGACTGATCCATGATTTCACGAAAACAGGTCGGGCTCGTCACATTGACTTCGGTCAGATAATCGCCGATCACGTCCAATCCGACAAGCAACAATCCCCGCTCGCGCAAGGTCGGCCCAAGCGTGGTTGCAATGTGCAGGTCGCGCGGCGAAAGCGGCTGCGCACGGCCGACGCCCCCGGCTGCGAGGTTGCCGCGGATTTCCTTGCCCTGTGGCACGCGCGCGAGCGCAAACGGGACCGGCTCGCCATCGATGAGGAGGATGCGCTTGTCACCATCGACGATTTCGGGAATGTAGCGCTGCGCCATGACCGTGCGCGCACCGAGCTCGGAGACGGTCTCGAGGATGACGCCAAAGTTGAGTTCGTCCTCGCGCACGCGAAAAATGCCCATCCCGCCCATGCCGTCAAGCGGCTTGACGATGATGTCCTTGTGCGTCGCGTGAAACGCGCGCAGGCGCGCCACGTCACGGGTCACAAGGGTCGGTGCGATGAGATCGGGAAAGCCGGTGATGGCAAACTTCTCGTTGTGGCTGCGAATCGCACCCGGGCGGTTGTAGACGCGGGCGCCCTGGGTCTCGGCCAACTCCAGAAGGTAGGTGGCAACGACATATTCGAGATCAAACGGCGGGTCCTTTCTCATCACCACCGCATCGAAGGCAGCGAGCGCGCGCGCGACTGCGTCCTTGGCCAGGTACCAGCTGTGGGGATCGCCCGTCAGCACGATTTCACGCACGCCTGACTCGACAACGCCGGATTCGAGTCTCGCCAGTTGCCCGACCTGGCTGTGGAAGATGCGGTGGCCGCGCGCCGCCACCTCCTGCATCATCGCAAACGTCGAATCCTTGTAGATCTTGAATTCTTCAAGGGGATCGGCGATGAAAAGGTAGTCCATGACCCGATATCAATAGATCTCTGGATTCGGATCGGTGCGTTCGAGTTCGAGCGCCGCGGCAAGCAGCGCCAGGCGCGCGACCACGCCATAGGCGTAGAAACGGTTCGGCGCCGCGCTTGGGCGCTGGCCCGGGTCGGGAAGGTTGCAGCTCGAGGCAAAGGGCAGCGGCACGAACTGCATGCCAGGCGCGTTCAGGTTTTCGTCGTTGCCGCGTTCTGCATGGACGCGGTAGAAGCCGCCCACGACATAGCGATCGACCATGTAGACCACGGGCTCGGCCACGCCTTCGTTCATGTTCTCCGAGGTATAGACGCCTTCCTGCACGATCACCTGGCTGACTTCGAGGCCCTCTTTCACCACCGACATCTTGTTGCGCGTCTTGCGATTGAGGTTTCTCACCTCGGAGGCGTCCTTCACGCTCATCACGCCCATGCCGTAGGTGCCGGCATCCGCCTTGACGATCACGAAGGGCTGCTCGCTGATGCCGTACTCGCGATACTTCTTGCGAATCTTGACAAGCAGCGCATCGACCGCTTCAGCCAGGCATTCTTCGCCGGTGCGCTCATGAAAATCGATGTCCGAGCAAGGCATGAAATACGGATTGATCATCCACGCATCGATATCGAGCATCTTCGCGAACTTCTTGGCCACGTCGTCGTAGGCGGCAAAGTGGTTCGACTTGCGCCTGACGGCCCAGCCGGCGTGAAGCGGGGGCAGGACGAACTGCTCGTTGAGGCCCTTTAACACCTCGGGTATGCCCAAGGACAGGTCGTTGTTAAGGAGGATCGCGCAGGGATCGAAATTCTTCAGGCCGAGCCGCCTTGCGCTTCTGATCAGGGGCTCGAGCATCAGATACTGGCCATCGGGCAGATCGACCCGGGTGGGCTCCTCGATCTCGGGGTTCAGGCTGCCCAGGCGCACGTTAAGCCCGGTTTGCCGCAGGATCGCCGAGAGTCTCGCGACGTTTTGCAGGTAAAAGGTGTTGCGCGTGTGATTTTCCGGGATCAGAAGCAGATTGCGCGCGTCCGGGCAGATCTTCTCGATTGCAGCCATCGCCGCCTGCACGGCGAGCGGCAAGACGTCGGGGGACAGGTTGTTAAATCCGCCGGGAAACAGGTTGGTATCGACCGGCGCCAGCTTGAAGCCGGCATTGCGCAGATCGACGGAACAGTAAAACGGCGGCGTGTGCTCCTGCCACTCGAGCCGGAACCAGCGCTCGATCGCGGGCGTCGCGTCGAGAATGCGCTTTTCCAGGTCCAGAAGCGGGCCGGACAACGCGGTCATGAGATGAGGAACCATGCGGGACTCTTCGAGTAAGCGCTGAATTGTATCGGTAAAGGCGTGCGAGACCCGTGAAAAGGCGGCCAGATGGCCGCCTTTGCCCACCTTTGGGCATTCAGACCAATTTAAACCCTACTGGTTACAGGTCTTTTGCGGATTTCGGGCAAAAAAATGGCCGGCGCGTGTATTGGCCGGCCACAACCCCATGCGGGGCCAAGACTTCTGGAGGAGAAAACCTCGAACTGAACCCTGCTCCCTGGCAAAAAACCCGCTGCGATTACGCGTGATACGCCGACTCGCCGTGTGCCGAAATGTCGAGGCCCTCGCGTTCTGCCTCCTCGGGCACACGCAATCCGATCAGCATGTCAACGATCTTGAAACCGATGAGCGCCACCACGGCCGTCCAGACCACCGTGATGCCAACCGCCTTGGCCTGGATGAAAAGCTGGGCTGCGATGCCTGGGTAGCCGGTCTTGCCGGTGACCCAGTCAACCACCGACCCGGGGCCGCCAAGCGCCGGCGAATTGAACACCCCGGTCAAAAGCGCGCCAAGCATGCCGCCCAGCGCATGCACGCCAAAGACATCGAGCGAATCGTCGGCGGGAATCATGCGCTTTAGCCCCGTCACGCCCCAAAGGCAGACAAGACCTGCGGCAATGCCGATGACAAAGGCGCCAGGAATGCCGACGTTGCCTGCCGCAGGCGTGATCGCGACCAGCCCGGCGACGGCCCCCGAGGCCGCGCCCAGCATCGATGGCTTGCCCTTGATGGCCCATTCCGCGAACACCCAGGCGAGCACGGCGCAGGCGGTTGCAAGGTAGGTGTTCATGAACGCGAGCGCGGCACTGCCGTTGGCTTCGAGCGCCGAGCCGGCATTAAAGCCGAACCAGCCAAACCACAGCAGCGACGCGCCGATCATGGTCATGGTCAGGCTGTGCGGTGCCATCGATTCGCGCCCGAGGCCGATGCGCTTGCCAAGAACGAAAGCACCCACGAGGCCAGCAACCCCGGCGTTGATATGGACCACCGTGCCACCGGCAAAATCAAGCGCGCCCATCTGCCACAGATAGCCGCCCTTGGCCGTGGTGGCGTCGGCCAGGCCGGCACTTGTGAATGCGTCGGCACCGGGCCAGAACCACACCATGTGGGCAAGCGGCAGGTAGCTGAAGGTGAACCAGATCACCATGAAGAGCAGCACGGCCGAAAAGCGCACGCGCTCGACTAAGGCGCCCAGAATCAGGCAGCAGGTGATGGCAGCGAAAGTGCACTGAAAGCCGCAGTAGACGAGCTCATACAGGGGTGCGCCCTTGTCGAACGAGCCAACGGTTGAGAACGCGCCGGTCGCGGCGTCGAACATGCCGGAGAGGAAAATTCGCGAGAAGCCGCCAATGAAGGGATTGTTTTCGGTAAAGGCCAGCGAATAGCCGTAGACGCACCAAAGCACGGTGACAAGCGAGAAGCTCACGAACACCTGCATCAAGACCGAGAGCATGTTCTTGCTGCGCACCAGGCCGCCATAGAAGAGCGCAAGCGCAGGCACCGACATGAGAAGAACCAGTGCAGTCGAAGTCAGCATCCACGCCGTGTCGCCCTTGTTCGGCGTCACCGGCTGGGCACTGGCGTCAGCCGGCTTGGCAGCCTCATCGGCTGCAACCGGGGCTGCCATCGGTGCCGCACTTGCCGAAGACGCGGCAGGCGCTGACGTGTCGCTTTGCGCATGGGCAAGAGGCGGTAGTGCGAGCCCCGCGAAGAGCGCCAGAAGGAGGGCAAAAATCCACTGCCTTGCGGAGACGACCGGAAAAAAAGTGGCATTCATTGCAGTCATCAGATCACGTCCTTGCATCAGATAGCGTCCTTGCCGGTCTCGCCTGTGCGAATCCGTAAAACCTGTTCGAGGTCGTAGACAAAAATCTTGCCATCGCCAATCTTGCCGGTGCGCGCTGCCGCCTCGATTGCCTCGATCGCTTGCTGCACCAGTTCTTCAGACACGGCGGCCTCGACTTTGACCTTGGGCAGGAAGTCGACCACGTATTCGGCGCCGCGATAGAGTTCGGTGTGTCCCTTTTGCCGGCCAAAGCCCTTGACCTCGGTGACCGTGACCCCCTGAACGCCGATGGCCGAGAGCGCTTCGCGCACCTCGTCGAGTTTGAAGGGTTTGATGATCGCCGTGATCAGTTTCATGAGGCAGCCAAGGTAGGTTGAAGGCCAAGATTTTTGAGCGCCCCTTAACGCAAGTCCTATGCCATTCGCGCGACTGCGCGGCCGGGTCCAAAGCGTCGCTGGCAAGAGCACCAAAGAAGTGAAACGGTCACGCCCGCAAACCGTGCCCAGCGCTTCTTTGTGGTGCTTGGCCAAAGCCGTCTTGGACCGATGTCGTGAGCTTATGTCGTGGCGGCGCGCCGCGTGCTAAAATTCAGTTAAATTAACTTGACAGCCCATGACCAACCCACCTGATCTGCGCGCGTTCTTCGAAGAAATGCAGAGTCGTTTTAGCGAGATGCTGAAACAATCTCCTGCGAAGGACATCGAACAGAATGTGCGCGCCATGCTCGCCCAGGGCTTTGCCAAGCTCGATCTCGCCACGCGCGAACAACTCGAGTTGCAATCCGAACTGCTCTCGCGCACGCGCATCAAGCTCGACGCGCTCGAGTCGCGCGTCGCCGAACTCGAAAAAGAAAAAGCCAAGGAAAAAGCCAAGGGCTAGCACGATGGGCACGGGACCGCACCATGCGGCCCTGGCGCTTTACGCCTAGGGCGCGATCTCGACCGGCAGCATCGCAGCGCCCGGGTTCCTGTCAATCAGTTTGTGCAACGGATCGATTCCCGCCCTTGCCGGCAGGCGGTCGGCAATGAAGCTGGCCTTGAGCTTGCCATCGGTGAAATGGTGCTTCTGAAGCACGATGGCATTGCCCTTGTCATCGAGCGCGCCGATGTCGATCCAGTCGTCAAGCGCTGCATAGCTCTCGTTGCCTTGACCATCGGCCTCGCGCTTTTGCGCCTCGACTTCGACGCTAACGAGATACGTGCCATCGGCATTTTTCCTCGCCGTGGCACTGAGCGCACGGCAGTCAAACAGCACGATACGGTCGAAAAGATCGGTCACAAGCGACTTGAATTGCGCAGGCGCTGCGTCGCGAAAGCGCTGCACCAGTTCCCCGCTGGTGGGGTACGGCGCACCCTTGCTGGCATGGGCTGCGAGCATCTCGGACAAGACCCGGTTGACGCGTGCCTCGCCTAACGCGTCCTGCAGGGCATACATCACCAGCGCGCCTTTGGCGTAGTGAATGTAGGTCTGGTTTTCGACTTTGGACAGCGGCACCTCGTGATCGCCTTCATTGGCTCGCCCGGTCAGGTAGGTATCGAGCTCGAAGGCCAGGAATCGACGCATGCGCATGTCGCCATAGCGATGCTTCAGGACCATCATCGCCGAGTACTGCGCGAGGCTTTCGCTGAGCATGGTCGCCCCGAGTACATTGGCGCCGACCATCTGGTAGCCCCACCACTGGTGCGAGACCTCGTGCGCGGTGACGAAAAACGGATAGTCGATGTCGCGCGCATCGTCGTCGTTGACGCGCGCGATGAAACCAAGGCCCTCCGAGTAGGGCGTGGTGTTCGGAAACGATTCGGCAAACATCTGATAGCGCGGAAATTCGACGATGCGAAACGTGTCGTACTGGTAAGGCGCAAAGTTCGCCGTGTCGTAGGCCAGGGCGTCCTTGACGGCAGAGATCATGCGCGCGAGGTCGAACTCGTGCCCGCTCTGGTAGTCGATCGCTATCGGCACATCGCCTTCTGGCCCATGCCAGACGTCGTTGGCGCGCGCATAGCGCGCGGACTGAAAGGCAAAAAAATTCAGGATCGGGCGACTGCTGCGATAGACGAAGTGAGCACGGCCGTTCTGGCTGTAGGTCCTGACCAGATCGCCAGGGGCCACCGCCAACTGGTCGGGTCCGGTGCCAAGGTCGACCTCAAAGGGAATCCAGTCCGCGTCATCGGCGATGTAATTGGCGGCAAGTCCGACCGGATCATCCTGGGCGCGCATCGCGGGCTTCTCAGGCAGGCCGAATTTCTTGCGATCGCCAGGCCGCGTCAATTCGCCTGCGCTGTCGTAGCCGACGTGCGGCAGCATCATGCGGCCGTTGAAAAAAGTGCCGTTTTCAACCACCGCGGTCTCTTCGTGCGCGCCGGCAAAGCCGCGACTTTCAAGCGCCGTGACGAAATCAATGCCCATGTGCTCGCCAGGTTGCAGCGCAGCGGCCAGACGCATCTGGCGCATGCCGAGCTCCGCGTCGTTGATGACATACTGAAAAGGGCGGCTTGCCGCAAGCGATTTCAAAACGACGCCACCGCCTGCGGGAAAGTCGAGATTCACAAGCGAAAGCGCATGCGCGGTGCGGTTCTCAAGATCATAGTGCCCGCGTGCCACGGCAGAGCGGCTTTCGGGCCTGATGTCGATGGCAAGCGTAACCGCGGCAATGCGCGGTTGCGGTAATGCCGCGAGGAAGCGATAGCTCTTTTCGTAGTCGGCCTGGCCCTCAAGGTCCGAGCGCGCCGTATGAAAGCGATTGAGAACGTGCGTGTTGTAATAGATGAAGCTGCCTGAGCCGACGAAAGACAGCAGGGCCAACGGCAGAACGAGGCGCGGCATGCGCGCTGCCCGAAGGCGCGCATTTGCGATGCGCTCTAAGAACGAGGCTGGCGTGCCACGCACCATCAGCAAGAAGGCTGCAATCAAGAGCAAGAGCGCGGCGAAACCCCAGTAGATCTCGAAAAAACGCACGCCGATGAGGGCGTGGCCGAAGCCGTTCATATCCGAGTAGGTGATATCGCCGGTCTCGCCGAACTTGTAGAGATTGTCTTCAAAGCCCAGTGCGGAAGAGCTGATGTCGGCGATGTAATACAAGACCAGGATGAAGTGAGCGACGTACTTGTGATCGAGTACCGTGTGCACGGTCAGGGCAAGCACGCACAAGAGCCAGAAGTCGATCAGCTGGATGCCAAACAGGTCGTGCAGGTAAAGACCCGGCTCGACGTGGGTATAGCCATGGCTGAGCTGGACCGAGATGCCCGCAAGCATCAACACGCCCTCGAGCATGGCCGGCACCGCCATCAGGGCCAGGAGCTTCGATGCGAGGAGGGTGACGCTCGTCGTCGGGGACGCATCGACGATCTGGGAGATGCGCACCTCGCGCTCGCGCCAGACCAGCTCGCCCGCATAAAACGTGATGATGACAAGCATGAACAGCGTGAACGGCGCTGACAGCGAATCGATCATCTGCGCGGTGACAGGCCAGGTCGCCGTGCCATAGATGCGCCCGCCCGAATTGGCCAGCGTGATCGCAAGCACGAGGCCGGCTGCAACCAGAACGCCAAAGTAGACGTTGCTGACGATGCTTCTGAGGTAGACAAGCGTCATCGGCAGCAAGGCGCCTTGAAGATGCATGGTGGGCCTGTGCGGTTTGGCATGCGTGCGCAAAGCGCCTGCCACGGGCGTGTCCGGGCGGGTTGCGACATCGCCGAAACGCTCAAGGCCACCCGCGTAATGCGCCATTGAGAAGCGCAGACTTGCAATCAGCGCAAACAGGAAGGCAAGCACCAGCCAGAAGACGCGATTGACAAGAAGCAGCCCGCTCAGCCCCAAGGCCCGCTGGTTGCGCTCGGGCGCCGTCCAGTAGCGCGTGACCTCGGTGAGCGCACTGCGGCCAAACGGATCGATCAGCGCGCCGAGCGCTCGGTTATCGAGGTCCTGTACCCAGCGCAGGGACAAGGTCCAGGCCACAATCAGAAGGACGCTGCCGACGTAGACGGGCAGCATGCGACGCGTGGTTGCCGCCAGGAAGAAAAAAAAGGCGCCGGTGGCAAGCGCATCCGGCAGGCTTAGCCACAGGTAGGGCAGGACATACGAAGACAGGCGATTGGCCTCGAGCCGTGCCGGGTCGATGCCAGGCAAAAAGGTCGCAAGCCACGCCCCAAGGGGCAGCGACAGCAGGATCACCGCGACAACCCCGAAGCCACCAAGGAAGCGGCCGATTAGAAAATCAGACTTCGATATCGGCGCCGTCGCGAAAAAGGGCGTGGTGCGCGCCTCGACGTCCTCTTGCACTGCGCGACCCATGATCGCGGCCACCACGATCATGGAAAAGGCCGTGAGGATGACGCTTGCGCGCGCGATCGAGAAGGGGGAATTGATGGCAATCCGTGCTGCCCCAAAGCCGATATCAGCGTCGGGAAAAACACCGCCGGCTAAAGCCAGCCAGAGAAAACTCAGCGCAAAAAAGAGGGTGAAATAGACTGCGGTGGAGACGCGCCGAACGCGCGTTGCGAATTCGAACCTGGCGATGACGCTAAGCATGCGCAAGCTCAGTCTTGCGCCGCGGCAGCGGCGTTTGCGGGATCATCGGGCGGCGCGGGCAAAACGCCCGCGATGGCCGCGAAATAGGCGTCCTCAAGCGTTGGCTCGACCGCCTCAAAGCCCTCGCCCAAAGGCACCTCGGAAATCACGTGCACGACCGTGCGCCCGGCGCGCAGGCGCGTCGAAATCACGCGGTAGCGCAAGGCGAACTGTTGCAGATCGTTGCGCGCCACCGAAGTGGCGTAGACGCGGCCAAATAGACGCGCTGCAATCGCAACGGGCGCGCCTTCGACGAGGACCCGGCCCATGTTTAGGACCGCCAGTCTCGGACACAGTTCGGCGACGTCGGCGACGATATGTGTCGACAGCAGCACGACGACATCTTCGCCGACTTCTGCAAGCAGGTTGTGAAAGCGCACGCGTTCTTCCGGATCGAGGCCGGCCGTCGGCTCGTCAACGATGATCAGGCGCGGGTTGGCAATGAGCGCCTGGGCAATGCCAAAGCGCTGGCGCATGCCCCCCGAAAAAGTGCCAAGTGCACGATGACGGTCGGACCAGAGGTTGGTCTTTTGCAGCAAGCCTTCGACCCTCTCGCGCCGCTCGCCCCTGTCATCGATGCCTTTGAGCTGAGCCAGGTGCGAGAGCAGCTTGATTGCCGACATCTTCGGATACAGGCCGAAATCCTGCGGCAGATAGCCAAGCAGCGCACGCACGGCGGGCTTGTCGTTGAGGACATCGATCTGGCGCTCGCCATCGCGGATCCTGGCGCTGCCGCAGTCGGCGTCTTGCAGCGTCGCGAGAATGCGCATCAGGGTCGACTTGCCAGCGCCATTGGGGCCAAGCAGGCCGAAAAGGCCATGACCGATCGAAAGCGTGACCCCGGAAAGTGCCGCAACGCCGTTGGCGTAGGTCTTGGACAGGCCGGTGATGTGCAGTTCCATGGCGCAGCGACGAATCAGGGACTCTTTAGGGACAGGGGCTTGCAAAGAGAAAGGCGCAAAGGCGCGATCGGCAAACGCGCGCTACGGGTGCGCGCCTGCGAGCGATTTCACGGCGGCCGCGAGCGCATCGGACAAGCGCGCAAGCGCAGCGCTTTGCGCGAGCACTTCGGCATCAGGCCCGCCGCGGTCGAAGGGCTCGGTCAACACCGTACGGCCGCTTTCGGCACGCGTCGCGCTGACCGCGGCGCTTGCCGCTTGTGGCGCCACGGCGTGGGTATCGCGAACACTCCAGATGGCATCGAGCAGCACGTCGCCGCTTCTTGCATCCAGATGCGTGAAATCCACCGTGATGCGATAGCGCGCATGGGCGCTGGCCTCTTGCGGATAGGCCGCAACCAGGCGCGCACCAAGCCTCTTTTGCACGTCCTCGGCGAGCGTGCGCGCAATGCCGTGGGCAAGCGGCTCGCCCCAGCGCTGTTGCTCGCTGAGCTCGATGCGGCCATCGCCGACAAAGCGCACCATCTGCGGCCGGTCGAGCGTGGCAGGAATGGTCACGGCGCTGATCGCCACGCTCTCGTCTTGCAAGGACAGAGGATTTCCGGCTGGCGCAGCCGATGCGTCGCCCGGGCCCTCTGCAGAAAGCGTATAGAAGCGCTCGGGCAAGGCGCTGCCACAGCCGCTTAGCGCGACTGACACAAGCCCCAGGGCCAGGCGGTATGCGATGCGGGTCACGGCGCATTCTCCTTCGCGTCACTGGGCTTGCCCCTGATGAAGCTTTCCGGGTGCTGCTGGATGTAATCGGTAAGCACCCTGATCGATTCCGCGGTGCGCGTGAGCTGTTGCAAGGCTTCGCGCAGGTCCTGCTGCACCGGCGCATCGCTTTCTAGCAGCTCCTTGGCCGCGTTGAGCGTCTGGTGCGCCGAATCGAGCGTGGCCTGGATCTGCGGCGTGACCTGCGTGTCGATGTGATGAATCGCGCTATCGGCGCTGGAGAGGGTCTGATTCAAGGTCTTAAGCGTCGTGCGCAGATCCGAGGCGATTTCTGCAAACGGAATCTTGTCGATCTTCTGCGCGATATCGGCAAGCGTCGCCTGCAGGTCGTCAAGACTGCCGTTCACGGTCGGGATGACATACGGCAGCTGCGTCGTATCGACCTTGACGCGCGGCGCCTTCGGGAAAAAATCGAGCGACACGTATTTCTGGCCCGTCAAGAGGTTGCCGCTTGTGATCTGCGCCCGCAGGCCCTTGGCAATGGCGCGCATGACGATCGTGTCGCCTTCTTCGGTTGGCACAGGCATAGGCCCGCGCTTGGGCAGGAGCCGGTCTGGATAAACGCTGAGTTCGACCGGGAAGCGGAAATCCATGTGATCCGGATCGAATACCACGTCAATCGACTTGACCTCGCCAATCGCCAGCCCGCGGAATTCCACCGGTGCGCCGGCCTGAAGCCCGCGCACCGAGCCGGTGAAGTAGGCCATGATCGTCATCGCCTCCGAATCCGTGCGGCGCATCGCCCTCGCCTGATTCTCAAACAGCGTGAAGGCCGAATCTGGCGGCATGGCCGGACCTGCGGGAAGATCCGGCGGCGCAAGAAATGCAATGCCGCCAAGCAGAATCGCAACCACCGACTGCGTCTGCAGCTTGATGCCATTGGCATCCAGCGAAAGATCAACGCCGCTGGCGTGCCAGAAGCGCGCGTTGGCAGTGACGAAATGCTCGTAAGGGGAGTGCACAAAGACTTTCAGCGTGACACCGCGCCCGTCGGGGTCAAGCTCGGCACTTGTCACCTGGCCGACCTGCGCGCGCCGGAAATACACAGGCGAGCCGACATCGAGCGAGCCCAGCGTCTCACTGTGCAAGATGAACTCGCTGCCAGGCTCGTCGGTGGTCACGGTCGGGGCCTGCTCGAGCCCCACGAATTCGCGACGCGCCTTCGTTGCCGAGCCGACGTCCATGGCGATGTACGAACCCGATACGAGGGTCGCAAGCCCTGAAATCTGGCCCCCGGCAATGCGCGGCCGCACCACCCAAAAGCGCGTATCCGAGACGAGCAGCTTGCTCGCGTCGTGGGTCATCTCGGCCTCGACGATCACGCTCTTGTTGTCACTGTCAAGGCGGATCGCCTTGACCACGCCAATGTCGACGCTCTTGTATTTGATGTGGGTCTTGTTGGCATCGATGCCTTCGGCATTCTTGAAGTGGATCTGGATCGTCGGACCCTGGTCGATGACGGCCTTGATCATCATCACGACGCCGATCAGGATCGCAACCAGCGGCACGATCCAAAACCACGGAAAGGCGCGACCGCGACGCGGCACGCTGCGCGCCTCGGGAATGTCCTCGGGCAGAAGTCGCGACTTGCCATCAGCCATTGGCAAGTCCCCGCTCATGCCCGCGCTCGCTGGCGTCGTCGTCAAGGCCTTGCGCCTCGGCCGAATCCCAAAGCAGGCGTGCATCGAATGCACGCGAGGCCATCAGCGTCGTGATCACGACCGCGGTGAAGGCAAAGGCTGCAGGACCGACACTGATCACGGCCACCTGCTGGTGCACAAGCGAGGTCAGAAGCGCCGCGACATAGACATCGAGCATCGACCAGCGCCCGATGCTCTCGACGATGCGATAGGCCCTGGCGCGCTCGATGCGGCGAAAACTCGAGGGATGCTTGACCGACACGGCAAGCACCGTGAGCACCACCAGCTTGACCAGGGGAACGGTGATGCTGGCGACAAACACGACCACGGCCAGCATGTAGGAATGCACCGACCACAGATAGATCACGCCCGAAAAGATGGTGTCGTCACGACGCTGCACGAGCGACTCGGTATGCATGATCGGCAGCACATTGGCCGGGATGTAGAGGATGTAGGCCGAGACCAGGTAGGCCCACGTGCGCTCGAGGCTGCGGCGCTTGCGATAGGTCAGTTCCGTGCCGCAGCGGCGGCAGGCCGCGCCGGCGCCGACCTTGGGCATGCGCGCCAGCAGCCCGCAGACGCGACAGCGCGCGAGGCCCGCCGCCTGCGCGTTAGCGTGGGGCATCGCCTTCATCCTCGGGCTCGTCGAGTTCATCCCACAAATCGCGCGGATGAAACCAGGTGGTCATGAACGTCAGGACCACCACCAGGAGCGCACACGACCAGAGTGCCGGGCCGGCGTAGACGGTCGCGCGCACCTGGCTTGCAAGTTTGACGAAGGACACCACCGCGCCGACCATGAAGACTTCGATCATCGACCAGTCGCGCGCGCCCTGTGCCAGGCGCAATACCGGCTCGAAGATCGTGGGCAGCCTGCGCAGCCAGCCGCGCTCGCGCATGCTGACGCAGGCAGTCAGAAACAGCGTCGAGCCCAGAATCACGCCAGGCATCACCACGGTGGTGAGAAAAACCACCGCGGCGATGGCACGATAGTCCTGGTCCCAAAGCGCCATGGTCGCTTTGAAGAAACTGCTGGCGGTGGTCGTGCCCTGGGCGGTCAACAGCAACAACGGGCTGAAGTTGCCAACGCAAAACAGCACGATGCCCAAACTCGCCAGGGCGCTCAGTTCGTCAGCGTGCAGATTGCGCCCGCGCTTGACGCTCTCGCCACAGCGATAGCAAAGCGCCGCGCCATCGCCCGAAGGTTCGAGCACGCGCTGCAGTGCATCGCACTGCGGACAGGCCATGAGGTGATAATTCTGTTGTGCCATGCGTGGGTCCGATGGGACACGCAACGGCGCCCCGGGGCTCTTCATCTTGCGCGATCGCGCGGGTGCAGCGCCATGCTTAAGCAAGCTTTGCACCCGTGAGACCGCCGTGACCAGAGTGTCGCACAAGCGCGCCACTGTCACATGCGGGTCTACCCCGCCCGAAAGACCGGGTGCGCGCGGTAAAATCACTTCTTTACTGCCCTTTCCTGACGCTTAGGCGTCGATCCCTTGGCCACTCCCAAGAGCGCGGTCGCAGCGCTAGCCGTCCCGCACCCGGCCGAGCATCTGAGCGCCCCTCGCGCCTTCGTCGCGATGCTTGGCATATGTCTTGTCACCATGCTGGTCGCACTTGACCAGACAGTGGTCGGCACGGCCTTGCCGCGCATCGTCGCCGAACTGCAGGGCTTTGCCCTTTATGCCTGGGTCGCAACGTCCTACCTGTTGCTCTCGTCGATCTTCGTGCCGATCATGGGCCGCCTTGGCGATCTGTTCGGGCGAAAGCCCTTCGTGCTCGCCTCGATCGTGGTTTTTACCGGCGCATCGGCGCTGTGCGGGCTTGCCCAGTCGATGCCGCAACTCGTGGCGAGCCGGGCCTTGCAAGGCATCGGGGGCGGCATGCTCGTAGGCACCGCGTTTGCCGCCAGCGCCGACATCTTTCCTGACCAGATGCGCCGCATCCGCTGGCAGGCCATGCTGTCTTCGGCCTTCGGCCTTTCCACGGCCATCGGGCCATCGCTTGGCGGATGGCTGACCGAGCACTGGGGCTGGCGATCGGTGTTCTACGTCAATTTACCGATCGGCCTTGTGGCCATGGTCGTGGTCGCCCGTTTCCTGCCGCGCATCGCCGGCCACCGCACGCCTGGCGCCTCGATCGACTGGCCTGGCGCGCTGCTTCTGGCCGGCCTCATCAGCGCGCTCCTCTTTGCCATCGAAGGCGGTGCACACGCCCATGCAGCGCTTGCCGATGCGATGCGCGTGGCCACGCTGCTGGCCCTTGCCGCGGTTCTCTTCGCAGGATTCGTCTACCTCGAGCGGCGCGCCATCCAGCCGATCCTGCCGCTCAGGCTGTTCCAGATCGGCGCGGTGAGGCTCCTGGCCCTGATCGCTGTATTTAGCGGCTGGGCCATGTTCAGCCTGATCTTCTATGCGCCTTTGCTGCTGCAGGCCGGCTTTGGCCTTCTGCCCAACCGCGCCGGCCTTCTGGTTTCGCCGCTGGTCGCTTGCATCAGCATTGGCAGCATCCTCAATGGCCGCCTGTTCTCGCGCGTGAGCCGGCCGCAGCATCTGCTGACCTTCGGGATCCTGATATTTCTATGCGGCTGCCTTGCCGTGATCAGCCTCAAGTCCGGCGCGCACGCCGCCCTCATCGCCACAACCTTTGCCCTTGCGGGTGTTGGCCTTGGCTTTCAGCTGCCCAATCTGACCATCCAGATGCAGGCGGCGGTGACCATGGAGGACGTCGGCATGGCCTCTGCCTTGGTGCAAACCCTGCGCATGCTCGGCAGCTTAGTCGGTGCGGCGCTGTCAGGGGTCATCGTCGATCGCGTCTTCAAGGCGCGCGTCAACGCCGCCCTGATCGACACGCATGCCGGCGCGCTGTCAGGTTTTTTTCATGATCCGCAGGTGCTGGTGAGCGCGAGCGATCGCGCCGAATTGTCAGCGGCAGCGCTCAAGGCCGGCCTAAGCGAGCAGTTCGAGCCGATCCTCGCGCTCGCGCGAGAAGCCTTGATCGGGGCCGTTCACGACGCGATCTGGGTGTCGGTCGCGCTTTGCGCCATCGCCCTCTTTTGCGCCCTGAAGCTTCCTGAAGTGAACCCGCACGGCCAAAGGCGCAAGGCCGAGGCCGTCCTAGAATAGTTCGATGCCCTGAAAGAACGTATCGCGCGCCTGCTTGATTTCTGCCTCGTTGGCGCGCGCAGGCGGTACCGCCACGAGCATTTCGACGACCCGATTGGCGCGGATGGCAAATCGTGCAGTCACGGCCCGCTTGTCATCGCTGGCCACGATCTCTTCGGCGGGAATGCGCACCCGGTTGGCGATAAGGCCCACGTCGACCAGTGACTTCTTTGGCACGGCATGATTCAGATTGGCGAGCAGCGATGCTTCGAAATCCGCGCGAGCCGCCGTCAGGTCGGCATGGTCATCGAGGTTGGCCACGCCCACGGCAAAGGTGACGTGATCGACTTCGGCGCCGGTGAGGACCAGATTGGCACGCTGGCTGCCGAGCAGCACAGTGCGATTTTCCCGTGCGACCTTGGCCGGAAACAGCGCGACAAAGCCGTTTTCGCTTTGCACCTGGCGCCAGTTAAAGCGCGGCGCGCACGCGCTCACTGCAAGCGCAAGGAGGGCGGCTGCTGCAACCCAGCTTGGCAGTTTGCCGTCACGTATCATTGACTCGCTCCAGTTGCGAAATGGCGGGGCCTGGCAGATCGCCGGGTTGAATTCTGGCACACCCTTAATGCATGGCCGATGGCAGCTACCTTCGAGAAGACCGGAACGATTCTCGCGCGCGACGGCACGCAACTGTTTTTTCGCGAGTGGCTGGTCGACTCGGCACGCGGCGCACTGGTTCTCGTGCACGGGCTTGGCGAGCATGGCGGCCGCTACGCGCACGTCGCCCTGAGGCTTAACGCCCTTGGCATCTCGGTGCGCGCCCATGACGCGCGTGGCCACGGCCGCTCCGCTGGCAGGCGCGCATCGATTGGCCGCGCGAACGATCTGCTTGACGATCTGAAACTGGTCTTTGACGATTTCGCGCAACAGGAAAAATCGACACCGTTTCTTCTGGGCCACAGCCTTGGCGGCCTCGTCGCCGCCCGCTTTGCCACGGGCATGATCAGTCCGCTTCGCGGCCTCGTCCTGTCCTCACCCGCGCTGCGCTTTACGCTGACCCGCAAGGACCGGCTCCTGCTTGCCGTCTCGAGCCGTCTTTTTCCGAACCTGCCGGTCGCAAGCCACCTAAATTGCGACAAGCTGTCCCACGACCCCGCGGTCGTCGCCGCGTATCGCAGTGATGCCCTCGTGCATGGCGTGGTGACGGCGCGGCTGGTGCGCTTCATGCAATCTGCGGCGCGTGATGCGCTTGACGCCGCAAGCCGCGTGGCGACCCCGGTCTTGCTGCTGGTTGCAGGCGATGACGCACTGGTTGATGCGTCGGGCAGCCGCGCATTTTTCGAGCGCCTTAACGAGAAGATCAGGACCATGCACTGGTATGATCAGTCATACCACGAGGTTTTCAACGAGAGCGCGCAGCAGCGCGCGATCGTGCTTAACGATCTGTCGCTCTGGCTCGATTCTCAACTCAAGCGGTAACGCACATGCTCGTCACCTTCAAATCGAAGGCTGCAGGCGATATCACCATGTTCGCCGAGCATGCCGAGGCCCTGCTTGCCGTCGTCGGCAAAACGCTTGGCGCAAGCGGGCCCGATCGCGGCATCATCACGGCCGCTGAAATTCCGCTGGCGCTGCAAAAACTCAAGGCCGCAGCCGATACGGCGCGCAGCGCGCAGCGCGAGACCCAGGATCTGCCAGATGCCGAACGAAACGTCAGCCTTTCGCAGCGGGCATATCCCCTGATTGCCATGCTCGAGCGTGCCGCAAAAGAGGACGCCGACGTGGTCTGGGGGGGCTAGCGCGAAAGAAAGCCTCGCAGGCGCGAGACGCCCTCCTCGAGCTTTTCGGTGCTCGCGGCAAGACACCACCTGACATAGCCTTCGCCTTCGGGGCCGAATGCCGCACCTGGAGCGAGGCCCAGTCCGGCCTTCTCGACGAGTTGCTTGCAAAAGGCGAGCGAGTCGCGCGCGCCTTCGATCTCGAAGAACACATACATCGCGCCTTGCGGACGCATCACGCGCACGCCATCGATGGCCTCGAGCAGGTCGCAAAGCGTGTCGCGCGCGGCCTCATAACGCCTGCGCGTTGCCACCGTCACGTCCTCGCCACCTTCGATTGCGGCGATGCCTGCCTGCTGCACGAAAGGCGGCGCACACGACGTGTTGTACTCGATCAGCTTGCCGATCTCAGGCAGGAGGGTCTTGCCCTTTGCATCCCGGGGCGAGACCAGCCAGCCCAGGCGCCAGCCGGTCATCAACCAGGTCTTGGAAAAACTGTTGGTCGAGATGACCCGATCTTCAGCGTGGGCGATGTCAAGAAACGACGGCGCAAGACACTTCGCGCCCACTGCGCCTTCAAACGTCAGGCGTTCATAGACGTCATCGCCGATGATCCAGATGCCGTGGCGCCGGCAATGGGCGAGGAGCACGCTCTGGCTGTCGCGATCGAGCACCCATCCGGTCGGATTGTTGGGAGAATTGACAACCAGCGCGCGCGTATCTGGCGTGAGCGCGGAGAGCAGCTCGTCAAGGTCGAGCTGCCAGCGCTGCTCCTTCACGCGCAACGCGACCCTGACAACGTGAGCGCCGAGAATGCGCGGGCCCTCGGTCAGATTGGGCCAGATCGGCGTCACAATCACCACTCTGTCGCCTGGCGAGAACAGCGTCTGGGCAACCAGCATGAGCGCTGACACGCCTGAACTCGTGACCGCAATGCGGTCGGCATCGACCTCCTGATGCAGCCCGCTGACATAACCTGCGATCGCCTCGCGCAGGGGCATGATGCCAAAATTCGAACTGTAGAAGGTCTCGCCCTGGGCCAGGGCCAGGGCGGCGCGATCGCAGATGAATTTCGGCGTGACCTGGTCGGGCTCGCCAAACCAGAAGGGCAGCACATCGCCGCGCAAAAGCCCGGCGTTGGCCACTTCACGGATCTTCGATGCGCCAAGCCCGATGACTTCGGGGCGCGCTGAAATCGGGAACGGACCGTCGCTCGCGTCAAGACTCCGGATGGCGTGCATGTTCAGTTGTTCTTGTTGGGTGTGATCTTCGATGCGAGCTTGATCGGCAGGACCTGGATCGGCGGCTCGGACATCGGCGGCTCGGTAATCTGTTCTTCGATGTGGATTTTGCGCAGCGGCGGCAGGGGCAGCGGCAGCATTGGCACCGGCAGCTCAGGCTCGGGCGGCTCCTCGGGCGCGTGCTCTTCTGGCGCGACGTCAGCGGCGGCATCGACCGTGGACGCCCCGGTCGCTTCAGGCGCGGGCGCGTCATTCTGGCTCGCCTCGGCATTCTCGGTTGCGGCAACGCTCGCGGGCGGCGCCACGGGCATGACCTTTTGCGTCGGTGCCACATCCGGTGCGGGCACGGGTTGCGCAGCGACTTCGGGCACAAAGGATTGCGTGATCGTCGGCGGCCCGGAATCGTCGCTCTCGTCTGTGAGCGATTGCACGACGGTGTCTGGCGCATCAAACAGGGCAAGCGTTGGCTCGTCCAGACTTGCGCCATGGATTTCGGTCGCAGGAAAATCATCGGCAAGGCGCCTTTTGCGCGCCCTGCGCCGCACCGCCAGGTAGGTCAACAGACCAGCGAGAACGAGCACCGCGGCAGCGCCAATGGCAATCGAGAATTTCGCCACGACGGCAGCCAGCACGGCCGGAAAGCCGAGTTTCTTGACGGCGATGCCGGCAACCAGCGCCGCGATGCTGAAGTCAGCCACCGGATCGCTTGCAGGATCGAAGTCCTGGTAGCGCTTGCCATCGAGATAATGCAGGCTGGCCGTCACTTCATCGGCGGCCGCCTGCTGGCCTGACAGGTCCTTCAGGTCGGTGACGAGGTTGAACTTGAAGTAACCATCGCGCCCGAGCATGTAGGTGTTGTAATTGACGCCCTGGGCCGTGTCCTTCTCGTTGGAGCCGCTGTCATGGGCAGCAACCGCCCACACCAGGCGATGGTTGCCGGTGTCATAGCGCGGCTTCTCGACCCATCCGGTGATTTCGATCTCTGGCAGGCCCTGATCTCGCCTGAGCTCGTTGCCGCGCTCGGTACCCTCGCGCACGCTCCTTAGGAGATCGTCGACGTTCCACTGGCGGGCATCGTCCTCGCGGATGAATCCGGTCTTCTCGAACTGCACGACCATCAGCCAGTTCTCGTCGTGGCCTGGGAAGACCACGCCCACGAGGTGCGGGTCGACGCGGTTGCCCATGGCCTTTAGGAGCCGTGCCGCCGCGGGCATCGGCACAAAGACATAGTCGGCGGGAATTTGCAGCGTCGCTTCGTCAAGCAGCGGCACGATCGCCGGGCCGCTTTTCTGCGTCGCCTGGGCATCGCGCAAGGCGGCGGAGAATTCCGAGCGGATCGCATCGAGCTGGGCCCGCGCAGCGTCTGGCGCCAGCGCGCAGAGGACCAGCATCAGCGCCAACGCCTTTGCGCCACGGCGCGCGGCGCTTCCGAGCCGCAGCGGCAAGGGCAGGGACTTGACGAGGTTGCGCATGGTCAATCGAGGAGCACTTCAACGACGCGTTGACTTGAACCGTTGGCATCAACGCCAGGCCAGGCCGGGGCGACGATGACTTCGTCATCATAGCGGCCAACCACCGGGTGCATGGCATCGATTTCCGGGATCGTGACCGTCGCTTGCGCCTTGGTCGGAACCGGCGTTTGGATTTCCTTTGGCGTCAAGCCATCCAGCAGGATCGTGTCGCGCGTCGTGTTGAAATAGCCCGAGGGCCTGGCGAGCGTGACGACGCTGTTGCTGGTGGCGTTGTCGACCTTGGCCTGCAACGACAGGTTGAGCCACTCGGTCGAGCGCAAGAAATCGCCGAAATAGAGATGCGTCACCGAATAGCCGGGATGCTCGAGCGCGAATTCATAGCGACGCTTCGAATCGAGCGCAACCGGCCCGAAACGTCCATCGTCGCTCACGTGGGTGTCAAGCAGCTGCTCCTCGCGGCGGCCGCTGGCTGCATCGACGCGAAAGATCTGCACGTGCGTGCCGGCAAGCGGCAGGTTGGTTGGCGTCTGCCGCTCGATGGCGAAGATGCACCCGGAAATTTCCGGCTTTGCCTCGGCGATGATATCGGCTTTGGGCGTGCGCCCGGTCAGAAACTGCCACATCTGGTTGAAGGCCTGCACCGAATAGACCGTCTCGCGATGGTCAACGCCAGGCAGCACGACATTTTGCGCACCGGCAAGCGCCGGCCCGTCAAAGGTGACGTGGGTGTCCATATTCGGCATGCCAATATAGGCACCGGTGGGCTGCGCATAGAGATCGTTGTGATCGGAACGCAACGTCAGAAAGCGCACGCCCGGCGTGACTTCGGCGATCTCCGCTGGCCCCTGGGGCGCGTTAAGGCTGACAAGCCATGGGCCAGCGCCGTTATATTCGTTGGTGGGTTGCACCGTGGTCGATACGGACACGCCATGATTGGGCGTGCCACCCAGAATCACGTCCGAGACGTTTTTTGCACCACCGTCCCTGAGGTAGCGGCGAATCGGATAGCCGCCGCGCGAATTGCCGATGAGGATCACCTTGGGTGCGCCGGTGATGCGCTTGACTTCATCGACTTTTGCCGCGAGAAACGCCGTGTATTCCTCGGCGCTGGTGCGATTGGCCTGCGCCACGTCGTTCAGATCGCGTGACACCGGGTACGGCAGGTTGAAGGCGAACAGGCGGTCCCGGGGCCAGCCGTTCGATTCGAAGCGCCAGGCGGTCGCAATGAAAAGGCTCGCGTTATCGCCGTTGCCGTGCACGAAAATAATCGGCTCGTCCCAGGCGGGCAGGCTTGCCGTCGGTGCATGACCGATAAGGCTGCACGCGCCAAGTGTCGCACTCCATGCGAGCGCGAGAAGCCTGCTAGTCCATGCCGGCATGACCCATCCCCCTTGTTGTGCTCAGGCAGAAAGCTGTGGCGCGAGCCAGATCTCGAGATCTTCTTTTGCCACATCGCGCCTTTTGGCCTGATCTTCAAGCTGATCGCGTCCGATGCGGCCAACCGCAAAGTAGCGCGCGTCCTGATGGGCGAAGTAAAAGCCCGAGACCGATGATGCCGGAAGCATGGCGTAACTCTCGGTCAACGACAAGCCGACGTCTTGCGCCTGCAACACCTCGAAAAGCGGCGCCTTGACGGTATGGTCCGGACACGCCGGATAGCCGGGCGCCGGCCGGATGCCGCGGTATTTTTCGGCGATCAGGTCCTCGCGATTGGCCGACTCGGCTGGAGCATAGCCCCAAAGATCGCGACGCACGCGCTCATGCAAGGCTTCGGCGAAAGCCTCGGCAAGGCGATCGGCGATGGCTTTGAACATGATGCCCGAGTAGTCGTCATGCTCGGCTTCGAACTGCGCGAGCCTGGCCTCGCCGCCAAGCCCCGTGGTCACGGCGAAGGCGCCAAGATAGTCGATGCGCCCGGATTCGCGCGGGGCGATGTAGTCCGCAAGGGCACGATTCGGTGTGCCGTCGGGCTTTTGCGCCTG
The DNA here is from genome assembly GCA_903970185.1 of Gammaproteobacteria bacterium. GTDB lineage: Bacteria > Pseudomonadota > Gammaproteobacteria > Burkholderiales > Burkholderiaceae_D > CAJCIC01. Next base: position 39,664 of record CAJCIC010000002.1, on the reverse strand, counting down.
CTGGCGCAAGCCGTACCAGGTCAAGAGCACCTGCGAGCGCGACTCGTCAGCATAAATCTCGATGTCCTCGCCATTGACACTATTGGCCGGATAAAAGCCGAGCACGGCGCCGGCCTTGAGCCAGTGGTTGGCCAGGATCTTCTTGAGCATCATCTGGCCATCGCCAAAGACGCGGCGCGCCGACTCGCCAACGACATCGTCATTGAGGATGGCCGGATACGCGCCATGCAATTCCCAGGTCTGGAAAAACGGTGCCCAGTCGATGTACTGCGCAATCAGGTTCAGATCGTAGTTCCGAAATACCCGCCGCCCGAGGAACTTGGGGCGCACGATATCGGCTTTCGACCAGTCGATCTTCACTTTGGCAGCACGCGCCTGCGCAAGCGGAATCAAGGCCGGCGCCTTCTTTTTCGCATGCAAATCGCGCAAGGCCGCGTAGTCGTTGACGATATCGTCCAGATACTTGCTGCGCGTCTCGCGCGACAGCAGGTTTTGCGCAACGCCGACCGAGCGGCTGGCGTCGGTGACGTGAATCACCGGGCCGTCATAGTGGGGGGCAATCTTCACCGCGGTGTGCGCGCGCGAGGTCGTGGCACCGCCGATCAGAAGCGGAATCTTGAGCATCCTGAAATGCTCGTCGCGCTGCATTTCGCGGGCGACATGCGCCATCTCCTCGAGCGAGGGCGTAATCAGTCCGGACAGGCCAACGATGTCCGCACCTTCGGCCTTGGCGCGCGCGAGGATCTCCGAGCACGGCACCATCACGCCCATGTTGACGACATCGAAGTTATTGCACTGGAGCACGACCGCAACAATGTTCTTGCCGATGTCGTGCACGTCGCCTTTCACCGTGGCAATCACGATCTTGCCCTTGGGCGGCTGGCGCACGCCGCTTGCCTTCTCGTCGCGCAGCTTCTCTTCCTCGATGAAAGGAATCAGGTGGGCGACCGCCTGCTTCATGACGCGCGCTGACTTGACGACCTGTGGCAAGAACATCTTGCCAGCGCCAAACAGGTCGCCAACGATGTTCATGCCTTCCATCAGCGGCCCTTCGATGACCTCGATGGGCCGCGCAAAGCCCAGCCGCGCCTCCTCCGTATCCTCGACGATCCACTGATTGATGCCATGCACGAGCGAGTGCGCAAGACGGCGATTGACCGGCTCGTCGCGCCAGGCGAGATTGGGTTCCTCGCGCTTGCCCGACGAGGCCAGATCACGCGCGGCATCGATCAGCCTCTCGGTGGCATCGGGCCTGCGGTTCAAGACCACATCTTCGACGCGCTCGCGCAAACCCGGATCGAGATCGTCGTAGACGCCGATCATGCCGGCATTGACGATCCCCATGGTCATGCCGGCACGAATCGCGTGGTAGAGGAAAACCGTGTGGATCGCCTCCCGCGCGGCATCGTTGCCACGAAACGAGAACGACACGTTGGAGACGCCGCCAGACACCCGGGCATGAGGCAGATGCGCCCGGATCCAGCGCGTCGCCTCGATATAGTCGACGGCGTAGTTGTTGTGCTCCTCGATGCCGGTGGCAATCGCAAAGATGTTCGGATCGAAGATGATGTCTTCTGGCGCCATGCCGACCTCGTCGACGAGCAGGCGATAGGCGCGCGCGCAGATGTCGATCTTGCGTTGGTAGGTATCGGCCTGGCCCGCTTCATCAAAGGCCATGACGATCACCGCTGCGCCATAGCGCAGGCAAAGCCTGGCCTGGCGCAAGAACTCGTCTTCGCCTTCCTTGAGCGAAATCGAATTGACGATCGACTTGCCCTGCACGCACTTGAGGCCTGCCTCGATCACCGACCACTTCGAGCTGTCAATCATGATCGGCACGCGCGCGATGTCAGGCTCGGATGCGATCAGGTTCAGAAAACGCGTCATCGAGGCGACCGAATCAAGCATCGCCTCGTCCATGTTGATATCGATCACCTGCGCACCGTTTTCGACCTGCTGGCGAGCGACAGCGAGCGCTGCGTCGAATTCGTCGTTCATGATCATGCGCGCGAAGGCCTTCGATCCGGTGACATTGGTGCGCTCGCCGACGTTCACGAAGAGCGAAGCGTCGTCAATGGTCATGGCCTCAAGCCCGGAGAGTCGCGTCGCGCTGGCGTGCTGCAAAGGCAGGCGCGGCGCCTTGCCTTTGAGGGCCTCGCCAATGGCAGCGATATGCGCAGGCGTAGTTCCGCAGCAGCCGCCTGCGATATTGACAAAGCCGGCATCGGCAAACTCGGCAAGCAAGGACGAGGTCACGTCGGGAGTTTCGTCAAAGCCGGTATCGCTCATCGGATTGGGCAGGCCGGCGTTGGGGTAGACACTCACGAAGCAGTCGGCAAGACGCGCCAGCTCCTCGATATACGGCCGCATCAGGGCCGCCCCGAGCGCACAGTTCAAGCCGACCACGAGCGGTCGCGCGTGCCGCACTGAATTCCAGAAGGCCTCGACCGTCTGGCCGGACAGAATGCGGCCGGAAGCGTCGGTGATGGTGCCCGAAATCATGATCGGCAGGCGCTTTTGCATGTCGTCGAAGGCACGCTCGATGGCAAACAGCGCCGCCTTGGCGTTTAGCGTATCGAAGATCGTCTCGACGAGCAGCAAATCGACACCGCCTTCGATCAGTGCCCGGGCCTGCTCGTAATAGGAATCGGCGAGGATATCGAATGTGACGTTGCGGGCGCCCGGATCGTTGACGTCAGGCGAGATCGAGGCGGTCTTGGGCGTGGGGCCAAGCGCACCTGCGACAAAGCGCGGCCGGGCCGCCGTTGCAAACTTGTCGGCAGCACGGCGCGCGAGCCGGGCTGCGGCGAGATTCATGTCACGCGCCAGATGTTCAAGGCTGTAGTCGGCCTGTGCCACGCGCGTCGCGCCAAACGTGTTGGTCTCGATGATGTCAGCGCCGGCAGCCAGATACTGCTCGTGGATCTCGAGGATGACATCCGGACGCGTCATGACCAGGAGGTCGTTGTTTCCCTTGAGAAAGACCTCCCTGCCAGCGACCGTCATATCGGCCAGCAGCTCGCCGCGATAGTCGCGCTCCTCAAGCCGGTAGCGCTGGATCATCGTACCCATCGCGCCGTCAAGCACGACGATGCGCTCGGTGAGCGCCGCCTTGAGTGCGCGAAGCACGTCATCGTTGTTTTTGCCGTCCTCGCTCATGCCCGACCCCAATCTACGCCTGCCCAAAAAAAAACCCGCCGGAAAAACGGGCGGGTGCTGCCTCGCTTTAGCCGGATTTTTAAGGCGCCCGCAAGCTGATTCAAATCGGCGCCACAACGATTATAGCCGCACGCCCCAAGGCGTGCTGCCGCCTAGTGCAGGATCATCGGCTGCGTCATGAGCGAGTCGAACTGCGACAGGAAATCGTCGACTTCCTCGATGCTTGGCTGCTGCGCGATCAACTCGGCGACGCCGCGGCGAAAGCCTTCGGCGAGCGCGCCTGCGAGATAAATCTCGCGCCGGGCCTGTTTATCCATGATCTCAAAACCAGCTGTGTCGGGCGCGCTGGCTGCGCCGAACTCAACGACGCAATAGTTCGACGAGTTGTAAATCATGTTCATAGGGCCTCCAGTGACTCTTGCGGCCTATGTGGGGTCTTAAGACGCAGGAATCAATGGGTATTGAGCAAGCCTTGGGCCACGCACGCGCTTTTGTGAGAAAAGACACCGATTTCAACGTTTTCGGCAAATTTTTCCCTGATCAGCGCCTCAAGCGAGGCCCTGTGGTCCGGAAGTTGAATGCCGATGATGAGCAGTTTTGGGCGCTCGTGGCGCAAAATGCGTCCAAGTGCGACGACAAGTGGCAACGATCCGGTGCAGCACGGACAGCCAAAGGCGTGCACATGCACGCGCACATCTTGGGCATCATGGAGACTTGCCGCCTGGGCCAACGCGCCATCGAGCAGCACGCATGCCGGTCTTAGCGTCGCAAAGTGCGAAAGGATCTCGCCAAACCCGGTTGCGCGCGCGTCGCCTTTTGCCGCGATGACGATGTAAAGCGGCGTCCTCTGCTTTTGCGCCACCCTATTTGCGATTGCCCTTGGTGAGTTCGATGCCAAGCTGCTTCAGCTTGCGATACAGGTGCGTGCGCTCAAGTCCGGTCTTCTCGGCTACGCGCGTCATCGAGCCGTTTTCCTGCGCCAGGTGATATTCGAAATAGGCGCGCTCGAAAGCGTCGCGCGCTTCACGCAGGGGCAAATCGAGGGGCATGTCGTTATTGGCGAGCGAACTTGGCGGCACATCGTTGCCGCGCGCCTCGCTTAACGGGCCAAGCGCTGCGCGCGCGCCATCGCCTGCGTGTGCGCTATCGGCAGCAAAGGGCGCAGCGGTCTTGACCATGCCCACCGAGCGCAACACGCCGGCACCGCGCTCGAGCCCCTTTTGCACCGCGCGCAAGAGCTTTTGCAAGGCGATCGGCTTTTCCAGGAAATCGATCGCGCCAATTCGCGTCGCTTCAACCGCGGTGTCGATCGTGGCGTGTCCTGACATCATGATCACGGGCATGGTGAGCGCGCCCGCCGAGGACCACTCCTTCAAGAGCGTGACGCCATCGGTATCGGGCATCCAGATATCAAGGAGAACCAGTTCGGGCGCCTCCTGCTGGCGAAACGTCCGTGCCTGGGCGGCATTTTCCGCGAGGTGCACGACGTGCCCCTCGTCCCCCAGGATTTCCGAAAGCAATTCACGGATCCCGATTTCATCGTCGACTACCAAAATATTTGCCATTGGACCGTCTTATCCTGCCTTGCCCCGTTGCAATTCGAAGAAGCGTTCAAGTCCTGCGCAGGCATGCCGCACCGCTATGCGACCGCCAGCTGGCGTCCCGCGACCCTGGTAAAGAGCAGGGACACGCTGGCGCCGCCAGATTCACGGTTGCGCAACTCAATGCGCGCCTCATGCTCATCGGCAATCTTCTTGACCACTGCCAATCCCAGCCCGGTGCCGCGCGACTTAGTGGTGACATAGGGTTCGAATGCCCGCGCGAGGATTCTAGCCGGAAACCCACTGCCATTGTCGGAGACCACCATGCGCACCATCGACTCGCGCTGGGCGTGCGCGTCTTTCGCATCAACGCGTTCGGTCACGATGGTGACTTCGGCTGCGGCCTGGTCCTGCGTCGCATCCTGCGCATTTTGCACCAGGTTGTGGATCACCTGGCGCAAGCGCGTGGCATCGCCAACGATCAACGGCAAGTCCTGGCCAAGGTGCAGGATGATGCCCTCACCGCCATCGCGCCCCGGCGAGACGCCATACAGCGCCAGCACTTCCCCGATCAGGGCATTCAAATCGATCGCGGCCATGTTGGCGGCAGGTGTTTTGGCGTAGTCGCGAAAATCGTCGACCATGCGCTTCATGGCGGTCACCTGGTTGACGATGGTGGCGACGCTGCGCTCGAGGTACTCGGCGTAGACCTCGGGTATCTTTCCCTCAAGCTTCATCTGCAGCCGTTCTGCCGAGAGCTGGATTGGCGTCAGCGGATTCTTGATCTCATGCGCAAGCCGCCTTGCGACTTCGGCCCATGCCACCGAGCGCTGCGCTGAAATGACATCGCTGACATCGTCAAAAACCACCAGATATCCTTCCGCATCGCCTACAGGACAGCGCGAGCCGCGCGCAAGCAGCGTCAACTGCGCCACGTCGGCGTCATCGGCATTCGCTTGCGCCGCGACGTCCGCTGCACGCCTGAGTTCGATCTGTTTTTGCCAGTCGGTCGCCGTTCCGGCCTGCTCGCCAAAGGCTCTCTCGATCGCATCGGCGAGCGTTTCGAATTGTGGCAGCTCGCGCATGAAGTGCCCAAGCCACTCTGCAAAAGGTGTGCCGAGAATGCGCTTCGCGCCATGATTGGCCGTGACCAGGCGATAGTCGCGGTCGAACACCAAAACGCCCGCAGACAGGTTGGCAAGAATACTTTCAAGGTAGGTCTTGGCATGCTCGAGCTGCAGGCGGTTGGTCTCGACCGCATGGCGCGCCTCGTCGAGCTGGCGCGTCATGGCATTAAACGACTGCATCAGCGTGCCCAGCTCGTCCTTGGTCTCGAACTCTTCCATCGGACGGAAGTCGCCGCCGGCCACCGCCTTGGTCCCCTGGGCGAGCATGAGCAAGGGAGCGGTGAGCCAGGTTGCGATCAGAAACGCCGCGCCGAGCGCGGCAAACACGGCGAGCAGGAGGGCTAGCGTCAAGGTGATGGTGTAGATGCGCCGCAGGGACGTGCGCGAGAGCGACAGCTCCTGGTAATCGCGCATGCCGTTTTGCACCTCGCTGGCGTTTTTCGCCACCGCCTGGGGCACGCGCTGCACCAGCTGGAGGAACAGCCGATCGGCAGCAAAAAGGGACAGATCGGCGGTCGGCACCGCGACGATCACGCGCATGCGCAAGACATCGCTTGGGCGGTCATCGGGGGGGCTCTCGACGGTGGCGTAGCTCCCCGTCAGGCGCAGCTGCCGGAAGACCTCGGGCGGGGGCATCTCCGGCACGAGAAGGTCGCCGCTGCCCGCGCTCGCCACGACTTTTCCCGAGGCCGTCAGCAGCAGCGCATCTTCAACGCCAAGCTGCTCGCGCAGCTTGACAAGGGTATTGGGCAACGAGGTGTCCTGCACGTCAGACAGGCTCAGCGCCATGCTGCGCGCCTTGCTGTTGAGATCGCCAAGCATCGAATCGAGCACGGTGCGGCCAAGCGTCAATCCCGATTCAAGCGCGTTGTCCACGCGCACGTCGAACCACGACTCGAAACTGCGCGAGAGAAACTCGACCGAAACGAGGTAGATGACCGCCCCGGGGATGACGCCCATGAGCGCAAAGGAGAAGGCAAAGCGTGCCATCAGGCGCGCGCCAAACACTCCGGCGCGATAACGCCGCGCGAGCCGGAAGACGAGCCAGCTGACAAGACCCAGCATGGCCAGCGCAACCACGGCGTTGGCGGTCAGGATCACCGGATAGGCGCGCTCGAAGACCGGCGTGTTGCTCGATGCCGAGAGCAGGAGGAACAGCAGCACGCAGGCGATCGCACTGGTGACGATCACCGTATAGCGCAGGGCGCGCGTGCGCCAGAAGGGTTTCTTGCCGCCAGGAAGACTCATCGCGTCAACTCGAAGCTAAAGCGCTTCCAGTCTGACTCCATCGTCCATTCGCGACTGGTTAGCGCTGTAAGAAGGACCGGTTTTGGCAACTGTGAACTGTCAAATCTCATTCGTACCGAGGCAATGTAGGTCTCCCCTGGCTTGATCACGCTCTTGTCCATGACGCGCCAGTCGTGCACCCGCGTCATCACCGACAGCGCTTCGGCAAGCGTCGGAAAGCCGACTTGCAGCGTGCCGCTTGAAAGACGATATTCGCGCGTTAATGCATAGTAGGTCAGACGGTAGGTCAAAGACGTCGCCACCGCCTTGTCATCGAGCCAGTACCAGCGCGGCTGGTCCAGTTCGAAGTCGATGACGAAGTAAAGCGGCAGGCCGCCGCGCAAGGCCTCGTCAAGGCGCGGCTTCAGGGTGAGATCGAACTGGGCGTTTAGCGCCCAGCCATCTTCCGTGGGATCAAGGCTCGCCTGCACCACTTCGATGCCATCCCCCGATGCCGCGGAGGAAAGCTGCGGCAAGAGCGCAAGCACCAGCAACGCGGCAGCGAGGCGGCACAGGGCCAACAGCGGGAATCGAAGGAGCACCATCTAGCTGGCCTTCTGGATAAGACTGAAAAACAGGCCGTCGTGATCCCCGTTAACGCCTGTTTCCGGGAGCAACTGGCCAGGCGAAGGAAGCGGTCGGGCATCGGCATGACGGCTTGTAAATTTTTCGGCCAGCAGCACCCCCTCCTGCGGAAAAATCGAGCACGTCACCAAGAGCAATTTACCATCGGGCGCGAGCAGCCGCCATAAAGCGTCGAGCATGTGTTGTTGCCGACGCGACAGCGCATCGATATCGGCCGGCCTTCTTAGCCAGCGGATGTCCGGATGGCGCCTGACGATGCCCGAGGCACTGCAGGGAAGATCGGCAAGAATGCGCGCGAACGGCCTGCCGTCCCACCAGCGCTCGGGAGTGGCTGCATCGCCTGCGACGAGAGCCGCACGAAAGCCAAGGCGCTCGAGGTTGTCCTTCACGCGCAGGAGCCTTTGCGGCTCGACATCGAGTGCCGTCAGCTCGATGTCGGCAATCTCCAGGAGGTGTCCGCTCTTGCCCCCGGGTGCAGCGCACGCGTCGAGCACGCGCTGGCCATCCTTGACATCAAGCAGGGGCGCTGCGCGCTGGGCGGCTTCGTCCTGCACCGAGAAGTGGCCCGTGGAAAATCCCGGGATGGCCGCGACCGGTCGCGGCTTGTCAAGGACCAGCGCACTTGCGCTTAGCGCCCTCGAGGCGATGCCGGCCTTGGCCAGCAGGTCCTGGCCGGCGCTGATATCAAACTTGCGCCGGTTCACGCGCAGCGTCAGTGGGGGCGGCTGCTGGCCTGCAGCAAGGATCTGCTGCCACTGCCCCGGGTAGGCCTTCATCGTCGCGTCGATCCACCACTGCGGATAGTTTTCGGCTTCGACGCCAAACGCTTTCGGCGCTGCGAAAATCGCCTCGCCAAGGCGCAGCGCCCTGCGCAGCACGGCATTGACAAAGCCGCGCGCGACCTTCGCCTTGCCGCGGCCTGCAAGTTGGCCTGCAGCATCCACCGCCTGGTCAACCAGCGTGTGCACGTCATACGTGGGGGCATGGGTGCCGCCCTTGGCGTCGATCACGACAAGCGCGATGACAAGCAGCTCGCCCAAGACAGAAGGCGCTGCCGGCTTGTCCGACATGCGCGCAAGCAAGGCATCGCCGCGCGCGCGGTAGCGCATGGCGAAATAGGCCAGATCCTGGGCCGCCGCGCGCGCCTGCGCCACGGCAAGGCGGCCTTGCGGACTGGTGAAGACGGATTCGAGTGCGGCATTGAGGGAGCGCCCCTCGCGCACCGCATCACAGGCACTCGCGGCAAGCACCAGACTCATTGCAAGGCTGTCTGCGGCAGGAAGCGAAGCCTTCGATCGAGGCCTCGTGCTCGACGCGCCTGTCATCTACAGCGGCTGCCGGATCAGGGCGATGCGCAGCCCAAGCGCGATGAAGGCCGCGCCAAGTCCGCGCTCGAGCCAAAGCGAAAAGCGCGGCACGGCGCGAATGCGCCTGGTAATCGAGCCCGAAAGCCACGCCACGGCGACGTTATAGAGCGTGGCAACGACGATGAAAAGCGCCCCCAGAAGAAGCAGCGAGAAGGTTTTCGACGGGCTGTCGCTCGCGACGAATTGCGGAAAGAACGCGATGAAAAACAGGATCACCTTGGGATTTGCGACATTGGTGGCAAAACCCTGGACGACGAGCGCGACACCCTCGCGCCGGCGCGAGGGTTCCAGGGCGAGAACGGCGTTTGCGCTTGCCACCATGCGCCGCGCGCTGATCAGGATGCGAACGCCAAGGAAAATCAGATAGAGCGCACCGCCAAACTTGATGATGACAAAAGCGCCAGGCGAGGCCGCGATCAGCGCGGTCACGCCAAAGGCGCAAAGCAGGCAGTGCAGGCAGCAACCCAGGGAGATGCCAAGCGCTGACAGCGCTCCGGCGCGCGCGCCCTGCGCCAGACTGCGGCTGACGATAAACGCCGTGTCCGGGCCCGGGGTCACGCAAAGCAGAAGCACGGCGAGCAGGAACAGCCCGGGATCGACGATGCCAAGATGAAAGAACGCGGCGGTCATTGCGCCTGCATCCCGGCGCAAAGCGCAACGCGCCGTGCGAATTGCGCTGCAGGCTCGCGCCGCCCGCCAGGGGCCTGCACTTCCTCGATGACAAGCGCGCCATGGCCGCAGGCGAGCACGATGCCCTCTGCGTTGACTTCAAGGACACGCCCGGCGTCGGCAAAAACGCCAGGCTTAGCGCGCGAGCGCCAGATCTTGATCGTGTCCTTGCCAAGCATCAGCGTGGCCCCAGGCGCCGGGTTGAACGCGCGGATGCGTCGTTCAAGCACGACGGCATCGTTGCGGGCGTCAAGCCTGGCCTCGGTTTTCATGACCTTGGCGGCGTAGGTCACGCCCTCGTCAGGCTGCGGCAGCGCCACCAGAGGGCCGCTTTCCAGCCGATTCAACGCATCAACCATGGCGCTTGCACCCAGATCGGCAAGGGCCAGCGTCAACTCGCCCGCGGTGCGATGATCAATTGCGAGCGGAACCTGGCCTAGCATCGCACCGGTATCAAGGCCCGCGTCCATTTGCATCAGCGTCACCCCGCTGACCTCGTCGCCCGCCTCGATCGCCCTTTGAATCGGTGCTGCCCCGCGCCAGCGAGGCAGCAGGCTGGCGTGGATGTTAAGGCAGCCAAGCCGTGGCAAGGCGAGGACGCTTTGCGGCAGGATCAGGCCATAGGCGGCAACGACCAGGACGTCAAGGCGTGCCGCGAGCAGCACCTGGTGCATGGTTTCGGCCTCGATCGGCGTCTGCCCGCCAAGGCGCAGGCTGTGCGGCTGGTACACCGGAATCTGGGCGGCCTGGGCGCGTACCTTGACGGGCGAGGGCAGGCGCTTCTGGCCGCGCCCGCGCGGGCGGTCGGGCTGGGTCATGACCAGCACCACGGCATGGGACGACGCGATCAGGGCGTCAAGCGCAATGCGGGCGAATTCGGGAGTGCCGGCGAAGCCGACCTTCATGGTCGAGAGGCCGATCCGGCGCCTACGCGCTTTGCCGATCGAGCTTGCGCATCTTGCCCTTGATACGCGTCTGTTTCAGCTGCGACAGGTAATCGACAAAAACGCGTCCCTTGAGATGGTCGATCTCATGCTGGATGCACACCGCAAGCAGTCCGTCTGCGCTCAACTCAAAACTTTCGCCGTCCTCGCCCAGGGCGCGCACGCGCACCCCTTCGCGACGCTCGACGACGTCGTAGATGCCAGGCACCGACAGGCAGCCCTCCTCGGTCGCGACCGTCTCCCCGGTGAGTTCGAGAATCTCCGGATTGATGAAAACCTTGAGTTCGTCGCGCGTCGCCGAGACGTCGATGACGATGATCTGCTCGTGAACGTCGACCTGGGTTGCCGCAAGCCCGATGCCGTCGGCGTCATACATGGTGGCCGCCATATCCTTGACGAGGGCGCGCACGCGCTCGTCGACCCGGGCCACGGGGCGGGCGACTTTTTTTAACCGGACGTCCGGATAATGCAGGATGGGCAGTAACGCCATAACAACAGTCGGGGTTTGTCAAAACCGGGCGCGAACCCGATAAGTATTGCAGCATCAACCAATTACATGCAGAATTTCAAGCGATTCCGAAACTCCAGAGGCCAGTGGACATGAGACCGCTGAGGGACAAAAATTTTAGCACAGGCGCATTGGCCGCCACCCTAGTGATGTTGGGACTGGTTGCATTGGGTCAAGGGCGCAGCGCTTTTGCCCAGGCCAATCCGGCGCCGGCGATGGCGCCGGTTCCCGCGCAAGGCGTGAAAAGCGATCCCTTCACAGCGAGCGCGCCAACGCGCTATACGGTCGTGCGCGGCGATACGCTTTGGGGCATCGCCCGGCGCTTTCTGAAGAATCCGCTTGAATGGCCGCACATCTGGCGCATGAATCGCGACCAGATCAAGAACCCGCACTGGATCTATCCGGGACAGGTGATCGTCATCGACCGCCTGAACGGCACCATGTATCTCGAGGGCCGCGGCGCCGATGGCAGCATGATCCGCGTCGAGCCCGAGGTGCGCGTTGAGACCTCCGAGAAGGCCATCCCGAGCATCCCGCAAGACGTCATCGAGCCGTTCCTGTCGCAGCCGCTCGTGGTCGAAACCGCGACCATGCGCAGCGCGCCGCGCATCGTGGGCTCCAAGGACGACCACGTCGTGCTCGCCCGCGGCGATACCGCCTATGTCTCGGGCATTACCGACCCGTCCGTGACGAGCTACCAGATCTATCGCCCCGGTACCGCGCTCAAGGATCCCGAGACCAATGAGGTGATTGCCTACCAGGCCGAATATCTCGGCGCTGCGCAGCTCACGCGTCCGGGCGATCCGGCAACGCTTGTGGTCACGTCCTTTGCGCAGGAGATCGCGCCTGGCGACCGGCTCGTGCCCTCGGCACAGCCGGTGCTCATCAATTACGTCCCGCACGCCCCGGCAAGCGCAATCAAGGGGCGCGTGATCACGACGCTTGGCGGCGTTGGCTATGCCGGGCGAGGCGCCATCGTCGTCATGAACCGCGGCGCCAGCGACGGCCTTGAGATCGGCAACGTCCTTGCCGTGCAAACGGCGGGCCGCACCATCACCGATACCAGCAACGGCTCGCGCGAAGAGATCAAGCTGCCCGACGAGCGCAATGGCCTGGTGTTCGTCTTCAGGGTGTTTGACCACATTTCCTACGCCCTGGTGCTCGACGCCGATATCGAAGTCGAGCGTGGAGACGTGGTCCTCAACCCGTAAGGTTGACCCCGCAATCGTCAGCCACGCCCGAAGAAGTCGCGGCGTGGCTGCGCCTGACGCGCGCTGCTGGCATCGATGAAGCGGCGATCCGGCTGCTGCTTGGCGAGATTGGCCTGCCGAGCGTCATTCTTGCCAGCAGCCACGCTGCACTGGCAAGGCTCGTTGGGACGCACTGCGCATCTGCGCTCAAGGACGAAGAAAGCGTCGCAGACCTCATCGATGCCACGGCAAAGTGGCTCGCACAAGGCGGGCGCTACGTGGTGTCGATCGCCGATGGCGCCTATCCGCCGCAACTGCTCGCAGCGCCTGCGCCACCCTTTGTGCTTTTCGCCAGCGGCCGCATTGACACGCTTGGCGCGCAGCGCCTTGCCATCGTTGCGCCCAAGAACGCCAGCGCCGCGGCGATTGATACCGCAACCCGGTTTGCAGCCGAACTGGCAAGGCGCGGCGTTCCGCTCGTGACTGAATTTGGCAGCCCTTATGCAGAATCGCTGATCAAGGCCGTGCTTGCCATCAAGGGGGCCGACCTGATTGCGCTGCTGCCGCGCGGGCCCGACCGCATCGCACCGGCAAGCCAGGTCGATCTCGCGCGCCGGCTCGCCAAGGAGCACACGCTTCTCGCCCAGCATGCGCCAGGGGAAGCAGAAAAGGTAGAAAGCCGGCTCGAGCCGGGAAGCCTTCTCGTCGGCATGGCGTGCGCGCTTCTTGTCGTCGAAGCCCCGCTGCGCTCGCCGGTGCTCGCAACCGCCCGCCTGGCTGCCGAGGCCGGCCGCGAGGTCCTGGCCATTCCCGGTTCCATCCACTCGCCCCTTGCCAAGGGTTGCCACAAGCTCATCCGCGAAGGGGCCAAGCTTGTCGACAGCATTGACGACATCGTGGAAGAAATACAACGATTACCGCCTGTGCAAGCGCACACTTCGCCTTTGAGCTAGGCCCCGCCAGCAATTCGGCTCCAGTCCAGCGTGACACGCTGGCGCTTGTACTTGCGCGCGGCTCAGGGTAAAGTTAACCCCGATGTTCGAAGTTCTTGTCTACCTTTACGAGAATTACTTCAGGCCGGACGCCTGTCCCGATGCGGACACCCTGGCCCGAAAGCTGTCCGCAGCAGGTTTTGAAGGCGAAGAGATCAGCGACGCCTTGTCCTGGCTTTCCGGACTCGCCCTTGTCGCCCAGTCCAACCTGCCCAAGGCGACGCGGGATGTTGCCGCGGTCCGGATTTTCGCCGCCATCGAATACGAGCACCTCGGCCTTGAGAGCATCGGCTTTCTCTGCTTTCTCGAGTCCGCTGGCGTGCTTAGCGCCATGTTGCGCGAAATCGTCATCGAGCGCGCACTGGCCACCGGGGAGACGCCCGTGCCCCTGTCAAAGCTCAAGATCATTGTCCTGATGGTGCTGTGGAGCCAGGGCGAAGAGCCCGACACCCTGATCCTTGACGAACTGCTCGAAGACGACCCCTCGCCCATTCTTCATTGAATTGGCCAGAAGCGGCCCCATCCTTATAGGCGAACTTCCCGGCCGCAAATCGATCTGTTAGCGTTTGGCCTTCCAAAGGCGAACATAACCCGCGAACAAAACCCGCAGCTGGCAAGTCGCCGCTTGCACGGCAGGAAATTCGTCACTATGATTGCCGGCCCGATTGCCAGGCATTGCGCGGCAGCCCCGGGCGCTGCAGGTTTTGACGGTCCTCTACGTCCTGCCCACCCCTATCTCTCTCGTTATCGATCCAGTCGTGAAGTCACTGATCATCGCCGAAAAGCCCTCCGTTGCGAATGACATCGCGCGGGTTCTGGGCGGCTTTTCCAAGCATGATGACTACTTCGAGTCAGACGAATACGTCCTGTCCTCGGCGGTGGGCCACCTGGTCGAAATTGCTGCGCCGGAAGCCTACGACGTCAAGCGCGGCAAATGGAGCTTCGCCAATTTGCCGGTGATTCCGCCGCATTTCGACCTGCATCCGATTGCCAAGTCCGAGCCGCGCCTGAAGCTTCTTGCCCGCCTCATCAAGCGCAAGGACGTCGGCACCCTGATCAATGCCTGCGACGCCGGACGCGAGGGTGAGCTGATTTTCAGGCTGATCGCGCAATACACGCGCGCCAAGCAGCCGGTGCGCCGCCTGTGGCTGCAGTCGATGACCCCGGCCTCGATCAAGGACGGTTTTGCCAGCTTAAGAAGCGACGAGCAGATGCTGCCGCTTGCCGATGCGGCCCGCTGCCGCTCGGAGGCCGACTGGCTCGTGGGCATCAACGGCACGCGCGCCATGACCGCCTTTAACAGTAAGGGCGGCGGCTTTTTCCTGACCACCGTCGGCCGCGTGCAAACACCAACCCTGTCGATCGTGGTCGAGCGCGAGGAACGCATCAAGCGCTTCGTATCGCGCCCCTTCTGGGAAGTGCGCGCCGACTTCGTCGCCGCTGCAGGCATCTATGAAGGGCGCTGGTTCGACCCCCTTTTCAAGCGCGACGAGATCGACGCCGAGCGGCGCGAAAGCCGGCTCTGGAGCGAGGCCGCGGCCGATTCGATCGTCGCCGCGTGCCGCGGCAAGGCCGGCATCGTCACCGAAGAGGCAAAACCATCGAGCTCGATGGCGCCTGGGCTTTTCGATCTGACCAGCCTTCAGCGCGAGGCAAACGGCCGCTTCGGGTTTTCGGCCAAGAACACGCTCGGTATCGCGCAGGCGCTCTACGAACGCCACAAGGTATTGACCTATCCGCGAACCGACTCGCGCCACCTGCCCGAGGACTACCTTGGCGCGGTGAAGGACACCATCGCCATGCTGGGCGAGGACGCGGCCTATCGCAGTGCTGCCAAGATGATCAGCAAGAATCAATGGGTCAAGCCCAACAAGCGCGTTTTCGATAACACCAAGATTTCCGATCACTTCGCCATCATCCCGACGCTACAGGCGCCAAAGAACCTGTCAGAGCCGGAAGCCAAGCTGTATGACCTGGTCGTGAAGCGTTTTCTCGCCGTCTTTTTCCCGGCGGCTGAATACCTCGTCACGACGCGCATCACCGAGGTCGTTGGCCACCACTTCAAGACCGAGGGCAAGGTGCTCATCAACCCCGGCTGGCTGCAGGTCTATGGCAAGGCGTCACAAGACGAAGATGCCAACCTGGTCCCGGTTGCGAAAAACGAGCGTCCGCTTGCCGACAAGGTCGAGGCCGTCGCACTCGCCACAAGGCCGCCCGCGCGGTACAACGAAGCCACCCTGCTGTCGGCGATGGAGGGCGCAGGCAAGCTCATCGAAGACGACGAATTGCGCGAAGCGATGGCCGCTCGCGGCCTTGGCACACCGGCAACGCGGGCTGCCATCATCGAAGGCCTGCTAAGCGAAAAATATCTGCTGCGCGAAGGCCGCGAGCTGATCCCGACCGCCAAGGCCTTCCAGTTGATGACGCTCTTGCGCGGCCTGGACGTGACTGAACTTACCGCTCCCGAGCTCACCGGCGAATGGGAGTTCAAGCTTGGCGAGATGGAACGCGGTCGCATCTCGCGCGACGAATTCATGCGTGAAATCGCACAGATGACCCAGCGCATCGTCAAGCACGCGAAGGAATACGACAGCGACACCATCCCGGGGGACTACGCGACGCTGAAAACGCCGTGCCCGAATTGCGGTGGCGTGGTCAAGGAAAACTACCGCCGCTTCGCCTGCGAGAACTGTGCATTCTCGATCAGCAAGATTCCCGGCTCAAGACAGTTCGAGATCGAGGAAGTCGAAACCCTGCTGCGTGAGCGCCAGCTCGGGCCTTTGCAGGGATTTCGCAGCAAGATGGGGCGCCCGTTTGCCGCCATCCTGAAAATCGTTGCCGACGACGAGACCAAGAACTACAAGCTCGAATTTGATTTCGGCCAGCAGCGCGACGACAACGGTGGCGAGCCAGTCGACTTCACCGGGCAGGAAGTCCTCGGCGCGTGTCCGAAGTGTTCTGCAGGCGTGTACGAGATGGGACTGTCGTATGTCTGCGAAAACAGTGTCGCCTCGCCCAAGACGTGCGATTTTCGTACCGGCAAGATCATCTTGCAGCAGGAGGTCTCGCGCGAGCAGATGAAAAAACTCTTGAGCGAGGGGAGAACCGACCTGCTTGCGGGCTTCAAGTCGGCGCGCACCGGACGGTTCTTCAAGGCCTATCTCGTGAAAGGGCCGGAGGGCAAGATCGGCTTTGAGTTCGAAGCGCGCAAAACGCCTGCCAAGCAAGCGGGCAAGGTGGCTGTGGCCAAGACGCCAAAGGGCCTGGCGACGACAGCTGCGACAACGCCTGCGACATCGGCTGCGGCGAAAGCGCCCGCGACCGCTGCAAGCGCTGCAAAGCCAAGCGCGAAGCCGGCAAGAGCCAAGCCCAAGGCATCGACGAGCGCAGCAAAAAAAATTGCAGCGCCAAAGAAGACGCCAGCCGCGCGCAGCCAGAAGAAAGCTGCACCCGCAGCTTAGTTTCTAGGCGTTAATCCGGGGCTCGCGCGCGCGGTGCGATCGGGCATACTTGCGCATCGCGCAAATCACGCGACACACATCAATAACCTTGCGCCTTGCGCCTCGCGTGCGCATCAGGGGACTAGCCATGACTCGATCGATCTGGAAGCGGTTGCTTTCTGCGGCATTGACTGTCGCTATTGCGTGTGCCTCGGCCAGCGTCGCCGCGCAGTCGGGCGAGATCCGCATCGCCCACGTGTACAGCAAGACGGGCCCGCTTGAAGCCTACGGCAAGCAGACGCAGACCGGACTTCTCATGGGCCTTGACTACGCCACCGGCGGCACGATGATGGTCGCTGGCAAGAAACTCGTCGTCATCGAGAAGGACGATCAGGGCAAGCCCGATGTCGGCAAGACCCAGCTCGCATCGGCGTTCGCCGACGACAAGGCCGATATCGCCGTGGGCCCGACGTCCTCGGGCGTCGGCCTGGCCCTTCTGCCGGTGGCCGAGGAATACAAGAAGATCCTGCTGGTCGAGCCGGCGGTCGCCGATTCGATCACGGGCGAGAAATGGAACCGCTACATCTTTCGCACCGGGCGCAACTCGTCGCAAGACGCCATCTCCAACGCCGTGGCCCTTGACAAGCCCGGCACCGTGATCGCGACCCTGGCGCAGGACTACGCCTTCGGCCGTGACGGCGTCAAGGCCTTCAAGGCTGCGCTAAAGAACGCCAAGGTGGTCCACGAGGAGTACCTGCCAACCAATACCACCGACTTCACTGCGGGCGCGCAGCATCTGTTCGATGCGCTCAAGGATCAGCCGGGTCGCAAGGTCATCTTCATCATCTGGGCAGGCGCAGGCAACCCCTTCAAGATTGCCGATCTCGACCCCAAGCGTTACGGCATCGAAATCGCCACGGGCGGGAACATTCTTGAAGCCATGAAGGCGTACAAGGCGTTCCCGGGCATGGAAGGCGCGACCTACTATTACTTCGGTATTCCCAAAAACGATGCCAATACCTGGCTCGTCAGCGAGCACTACAAGCGCTTTCACGCCCCGCCTGACTTCTTCACGGCAGGCGGCATGGCCGCCGGCATGGCGCTCGTCGAGGCACTGAAAAAGACCAACGGCGACACCAGCACCGAGAAATTGATCTCGACCATGGAGGGCATGTCCTTCGAGACGCCCAAGGGCAAGATGACCTTTCGCAAGGAAGACCACCAGGCGATGCAGTCGATGTACGCCTTCAAGATCAAGGTCGATCCGGCGTTCGACTGGGGCGTTCCGGTGTTAACCCACGAGATCACCGCTTCTGAAATGAACGTGCCGATCTTGAACAAGCGCTAGGCCCACCCCGCCCGCCACGCCATCCATTGAGCACGGCACTGCAGACACGCGATTTGACCGTTCGCTTTGGCGGCCAAATCGCCGTCAACCGCGTGTCGACATCGTTTCAGCGCGGCACGCTCACGGCCATCGTCGGCCCCAACGGCGCAGGCAAGACCACGTTTTTCAATCTGATTTCCGGGCAGATCAAGGCGAGCGAGGGCCAGGTACTCATCGAGGGTGTCGATATCACGCGCGCAAGTGCGCCCGAGCGCGCACGCCTGGGCCTTGGCCGCGCCTTCCAGCTGACCCAGCTTTTTCCGCGCCTGTCGGTGCTTGAGAACGTGCGCCTGGCCGTCCAGGCGCAGGCGCGCAAGGGCCTGTCGATGTGGCGCGTGGCCGACGATGACAAGGCGCTCACGGCGCGCGCGCTTGCCATCCTTGACGAGGTCGCACTGGGCCAAAGAAGCACGAGCCTCGCAAGCGTTCTGACGCACAACGACCAGCGCAAGCTCGAAGTCGCGATTTTGATCGCCTTAGAACCCAAGGTCTTCATGTTCGACGAGCCGACCGCGGGCATGAGCGTTGACGAGGTTCCGGTGATCCTGGATCTGATCCGCAAGCTCAAGGGCGACCCGAACGCGACGCTGTTGCTTGTCGAACACAAGCTTGATGTCGTGCGCGAGCTTGCCGATCGCATCATCGTCTTGCACAACGGCGCGCTGGTTGCCGACGGCGCTCCGGCCGAAGTGATTGCCTCGCCGATTGTGCAGGAGGCGTATCTCGGCGTCGCGCCAGGCGGCGCGGATGGCGTTGCGTGAGCGCGCTGCTGGGGTTGCGCGATGTCCATACGCACATCGGCCCGTATCACATCCTGCACGGGGTGGACCTCGAAGTGCCTGAAGGCGAGGTCACGCTGCTGCTTGGGCGCAACGGTGCCGGCAAGACCACGACCTTGCGCACGCTGATGGGTCTTTGGCGCGCATCGCAAGGCCAGGTGCTGTTTGCAGGCGAGGACATCACCTCGCGCCCGACCGCGTCGATCGCGCGCCTGGGAATTGGCTACGTGCCGGAAACCATGGGCATCTTCTCCGACCTGACGGTAGCCGAGAACATGACCCTTGCGGCGCGCAGCGCCAGGCGCACAAAAGACATCGACAGCGCACGACTCGAGTGGATTTTTTCGCTGTTCCCCATGCTAAAGACATTCTGGCTGCATCCGGCCGGCCTTCTTTCAGGCGGCCAGAAACAGATGCTTGCGGTTGCGCGGGCATTGATCGAGCCGGCGCGGCTTTTGGTCATCGATGAGCCGAGCAAGGGACTGGCACCGTCGATGGTGGCGAGGATGATCGAAGCCTTCCAGGCGGTGAAAGAGACCCGCACGACGCTGCTTCTGGTCGAGCAGAATTTCCATTTCGCGCGACAGCTTGGCGATCATGTGGCTGTCATGGATAACGGCGCCATCGTCTTTAAGGGCGAGATGGCAAGCTTGATTGACGACAGCGCGTTGCAGCAGCGCCTTCTTGGACTCTCGCTTGATGCCCACCAGTAAAGTCGCTTCCAGGGCTGATCATGCGCTGGCCGTCGCGCCCGTCGACTGGCGCCCGATCATGCTCGTGCTGGTCATCGCCGTCATCGGGCTGCCACTGGTTCATTCACCCTCGACTTGGGTCACCCTGACCGTCGCCGGCCTTGCCATGGGCCTTATCATCTTCATTGCCGCTGCCGGCCTCACGCTCATCTTCGGCCTGATGGACGTGCTCAATTTCGGTCACGGCGTTTTCGTCAGCCTTGGCGCATTCGTCGGCTTTAGCGTCTTTGGCGCGCTCTCGTCGCTCGCGCAAGGCCATGACCTGGCGCAAAACCTGGCCGTTATCGCCATCGCCATCCTGGCTGCCACGCTCGCTGCAGCGCTCCTTGGCTGGGTCTTCGAGCGCGTCATCATCAGGCCCGTCTACGGCGCGCACCTCAAGCAGATTCTCATCACCACCGGTGGCCTTATCATCGGCGAAGAATTGATCAAGGTGATCTGGGGACCCGAGCAGCATGCCTTCCAGATCCCGCCTGCGCTGGGCGGCGCACTGATCATCGGCGATGCGGCAATCGAGAAGTACCGGATCTTCGCGGTGGCCATCGGCCTTCTCATCTACGCCCTGTTGTGGCTATCGCTTAACCGCACCAAGATCGGCCTGCTCGTGCGCGCAGGCGTGCAGGATCGCGAGATGGTGGCAAGCCTTGGCTATCGCATCGACCGGCTTTTCATTGGCGTGTTCGTGGCAGGCAGTGCGCTGGCCGGCGCAGGCGGCGTGCTTTGGGGGCTCTACCAGGAAGTCATCACGCCCGGTCTTGGCGCAAGGCTCAATGTGCTGATCTTCATCGTCATCATCATTGGCGGGCTGGGCTCGGTGGGCGGCTCCTTTGTCGGCGCCCTGCTGGTCGGCCTGGTTGCCAACTACGCCGGATTTGTCGCACCCAAGGTGGCTCTGTTTTCCAATATCCTCCTGATGCTGTTGATTCTCATGTGGCGCCCGCGCGGCCTCTACCCGGTGGCCAGGCGATGAGGCTCAAGCTCCTGTCGGGGGATGACATCGGCCCGCGCCCGCTCAAGGTGCTGCTCTTTTCGATCCTGCTCGCACTGGCGGCCACGCCTTTTCTTCTGCCTGGCGCCAAGCCGATCAATGTGGCGGCACAGATCTGCATCTATACGGTGCTGGTTGCAAGTTTTGACCTGCTTCTTGGCTACACCGGCATCGTGTCCTTTGCGCAGACCATGTTCTTTGGCATCGGCGCTTATGGCGTGGCGATGTCGGTGACGGCCTTTGGCGCCACCTGGCTCGCGCTCCTTGGCGGCACCGTCCTTGCGCTTTTGCTCTCTGCGCTCCTGGCACTTGTCATTGGCCTGTTCAGCCTGCGCGTGCGCGCACTGTTTTACGCCATGATCACGCTCGCCGTAGCCAGTGCCTTCCAGACGCTGGTGTCGCAAATGTCGGAATTGACCGGTGGCGAGGATGGCCTCAGTTTTTCGCTTCCCGCACTGCTCTCGCCGGCCACGACATTTTTTGACGGCAAGGTCCTGGGCCTTGCCATTACCGGGCGCATCCTGTGTTTCTACCTGATCGCTCTTGCCTGCCTGGTCCTTTTCCTGATGCTCTTGCGCATCGTCAATTCGCCGTTTGGGCGCGTGCTCAAGGCGATCCGGGAAAACGACTTTCGCGCCGAGGCGCTGGGCTATCGCACCGTGCTTTATCGCTCGCTCTCGAACGTGGTTTCCGCGCTCTTTGCCACGCTCGCAGGCGCCATGCTTGCCGTCTGGCTGCGCTATAACGGGCCTGACACGTCGCTGTCGTTTGACATCATGGTCAGCCTGCTCTTGATGGTCGTGATCGGCGGCATGGGTACCCTCTACGGCGCGCTGATGGGGGCCACCGTCTACGTCATTGCACAATCGTATCTTCAGGACTTGATGAAACTTGCGAGCGACGCGGCCGCGCGCACCCCTCACATCGGCGCCGTGCTGGCCACGCTCGTTTCGCCCGATCGCTGGCTGTTGTGGCTTGGCGTGCTCTTTGTCTTGTCGGTCTACTACTTTCCCGACGGCATTGTCGGCCGCTTTCGCAAGGAGCGGGCGCGGGCGCTATCCGCTCG
This sequence comes from Gammaproteobacteria bacterium, assembly GCA_903970185.1. GTDB lineage: Bacteria > Pseudomonadota > Gammaproteobacteria > Burkholderiales > Burkholderiaceae_D > CAJCIC01. The sequence continues at coordinate 17,883 of CAJCIC010000002.1, read as the reverse complement.
CTGAATCCAACGGGTGCTCCTCTTCGTAGAAGCCTTGGGTGCGTGCTCGCACGCCCCTCTTCCCAGTCGCACAGCACCTCTCCAAAAGTGCTGCTTGGGCCCGCGCCTTTCCCCGCGCGGGCCTTTTTTTTGGCCGCCGCAAGGTGATGTCGTTGCCAACCGACGTCATCGCCCATCCTGCAATTGCATGGCTAGCAACAATTTGACAGTATGTGCGGCGATATCCAGCCCTGCGAAGAATTGCCTCATGTACAGAACGCTCTGTTTGGTTCTGCCGCGCCTCGTTGCCGTTCTCCTCGCGATTCTTGATCCCGCCATGACGTGGGCGCAGTCGGCGGTGATTCTGCACGATCAGTCGTCTGCCACCTTCGAGCTAGAAAAAGGCAACATGATCGTCCTGGGTGCAGCGCAGACGATGACATTGGATCAGGCGCTAAAGGAATTCGACCAGCCGCACGCTTCGCCCTCAAGCCAGCCCTGCGACCCTGAAGGATGCTGGGTTGGGATGAGCCTAAAGAGCGGTTTCGATCGGGACCAGGAGATCACGCTCACCGTGTATGCGGACCTTGTGGACACCTGGATCGAGCGTGAAGACGGCACCGTCAGGCAATTGCGCTCGACCGGTACCATGGCCCCTCGGCCTGCCCACGACGCAACCGGCGACTTTTCCCTGGGCAAGGGCGAGCGCGTGAAACTCGTTGCCCGTACGCAGAGGGCAAAGGTCTTTCCGTGGGACGCGGATCCCGCAATGCGCGTGCAGTCAGCGGCCAAGGCGCTCGAAGACGGCCGACGCGACGATGTCATGAACGGCCTGCTCGTTGGCGGCCTCATGACACTTGCGCTTTACAACTTCCTCGTCGCACTGACTTCGCGCAGCTCGAGCTATTACTGGTATGTCGCCTACCTTCTATTCATGGCGTTCTCGTCTTTCGCCTATGACACGCAGGCCGAGTTTACGGCACTCATCTTTACCGGGCATCCGCTCTTGCGCGTCACATGTCAATATGGCTCGCAATGCCTCATGTGGCTCTGCCTGGTTGCGTTTGCACGCAGCTTCCTTGACACACGCACACGCCTGCCCCGCTTCGACTGGCTCTGGGCCATACCGGTCATCATTGGCGCCTTGGCGGTTGCGGCTGGCGCCTTTGGCCTTGACTATTGGAACGCTGCGTCATACCTCGGCTATTCGCTCCCCGCCCCGCTTGGCATCGTTGCCTCGACCCTGTGCCTTGCCCGTGGCTATCGTCCGGCCCGCTATTTCCTGGTGGCCCAGAGCGTGCTTTGCATCGGCGAGCTGATCCAGGTTGCACATGACTTCGGATTCATCGATTTTGACTACGCACGAGGCAGCTGGGGACGTGCCATTTCGTTCAGAACGGTCTTTCTCGGCTCGCTGCTCGAGGCCATCCTGTTTTCCCTGGCGCTTTCTGACCGGGTCAAGACGCTCATGCAAACCGTCGCCGATCAAACGATCAGCAACCTGCGCGATCGCGAAATTCTGGTCAATTCCCAGAAGGAGCAGTTGGAAATCGACGTTGCCGCGCGCACGCGCGAGCTCAACGACGAAAAGCAGAAATCCGACCAGCTGCTTCTTACCGTGCTGCCCGCCGAGATCGCAGCGGAATTGAAAGCGACAGGATATTCCCGGCCAAGGCGCTATGACGATGCGTCGATCCTGTTCACGGATTTCCGCAATTTCACATCGACGGTCTCGGCCTTGCCTGCGGCAAGGCTCGTGGATGAGCTAAACGAGATCTTTCAAGAGTTCGACGAGATTCTCCTTGCACACGGCGTCGAGAAGATCAAGACCATTGGAGACTCCTACATGGTCGCAGCGGGACTGCCCGAGCCCGCTCCTGATCACGCCGAGCGCTGCGTAGGCGCTGCGCTTCGCATGCTTTCATTCATCGACGAGCGAAACAAGACCTCCTCGATCAAATGGGGCATGCGCGCCGGCATCCATTCCGGCGCGGTCGTTGCCGGAATCGTCGGCAAGACCAAATTCGCTTTCGACGTCTTTGGCGATACCGTGAATATCGCGAGCCGGATGGAAAGCAGTGGCGAGCCGGGTCGCCTGAACGTATCCGCCTACACCTTCGATCTGATCAAAGCGACGCATCGGGCGACCTATCGCGGAAAAATCGAGATGAAGGGAAAAGGTGAGATCGACATGTACTTCGTCGATGTCGCAGCCTGAACGACAGCTTGTGCAAAAACCTTGCGTACCACGCAAGTCGCCGCGCCCCTCGAAGTTGGCGTGCGGCTGCCAGCAGATCGGCCAAGCCCCGGTCGCAGGACTTCGCAAGCTAACGCCTGTCGCCTCAGGGGGCTTCTTTGTCAGGGTCTGGCTTCACGGATTGCTGCAACGCCTTGATCAGACGCTCGCGAAGCCACTGGTGAGCGGGGTTGAGATGGGTCCGCTCGTGCCAGGCCATGGCCAGCTTCAGCTTCGGGATCGTCACCGGCAACGGGTAGCTCTTCAGAAGGTGCGACTCACGGCGCGCCAGGGCGCTTGGGAATACCGCGACGAAGTCGCTGGTCTCAAGCACGCGAGTGGCAACCAGCGCGCTTGGCACGGACGCGATCACCGTGCGCTCGCGGCCAAGTTCGAGCAGCGCGGCGTCGACATCGCCGGAAAATTCACCGCCAAGCGGTGACATGAAAACGTGCTCGAAGCTGCAGAAATCGTTGATCGAGAGCGTCGGCTTCCTAAAGGGATGATCAAGCCGCATGACGCAGACGTAATCGTCCTGGCTGATTTCGCGCACGCGCAAATCGTCGGGAAAAAGCACGGTCAGTCCGATGACGATATCGAGCTGTCCTGTGGCGAGATAGCGTTCGATCTCGGGTTTGGCAAGGCGCATGACCGGCATCGTGCCGAGTTTCAGGAACGGCGCCGCGGCGTGCAGCTCCGCTACGGTTGCAGCGAGCAGAAACTGGGTCGAGTCCGTGGCTGCAATCAGGATGGTCTCGGCCGACGTTGCAGGATCGAAACGGGTCGGATGCACGACAGCGCGAAGCGATGCCATCAATTGCGTGATCTGCGGCTGCAATTCGAGTGCGCGCGGGGTTGGCGTCATGCCACGCGATCCGGGAATGAAAAGGGGATCGCCAAACATCGAGCGCAGGCGGGCAAGCTGCGCTGACAATGCCGGCTGCGTCGTATGCAGCCGCAAGGCAGCGCGCGTCACGTTGCGCTCGGCGAGCAGTGCTTCAAGGGTCTGAAGAAGATTGAGATCGAGTTTCTTGGGCATCCCAAGAAACTAGCATATCCGCAGGCGCGTCACGCCAGCGCCCGCGAAAGCGGCATTGCGGTGCGATCGGCGCTGAGGCAAAAATCGCGCTGCTCGAGTTCGAGCAGGAAGCGTTTGCGCGCAAGGCCGCCGCCAAACCCGGTCAGCGAGCCGTCAGCACCAATCACGCGATGACATGGAACGATGACGGCAACCGGATTGCGCCCATTGGCGAGCCCCACGGCACGCATGGCCTTGGGCTTGCCCAGATGGCGTGCAAGCTCACCGTAGCTCATCGTCTCTCCATAGGGAATCAGAAGCAGGGCGCGCCAGACCGAGCGCTGGAATTCGGTCCCGACAAGGTCAAGCTCGACCTCAAAGCGTTCACGCCTGCCGGCAAAATAGTCGTCAAGCTGGGCCACCACATGATGAAAGGGCGCGTCATCGACCTGCGCGCCGCGCTCAATTTGGTGCCTGGCTTGGTCAAAATACAGGCCGCAAAGCCCCTTCTCGCTGGCCACCAGGGTCAAGGGGCCAATCGGGCTGCGATACACGGTCGTTGAAAGTGTCACGACAATTCCTTTGCCAAGGACGACCAGAGCTGGCTCGCAGCGTACGCCCGCCACGGCCTCCAGTTTTCCGAGAGTTGGTTCAATGCGCGTGCCGACAGCGGTTTTCCCGCATGGCCTGACAGTCGCGCGGCTGCGTGGCGCAGGCCCAGATCGCCCGAGGGAAAGGCATCCGCCTGGCGCAACGCCCGCATGGCGATGTAGTGCGCCGTCCAGTCGCCAATGCCCGGGACCTGTTTCAGACGTGCGACGATATCGCCAAGCTTGGCGCCAAACGGGAAAACCAGGCCCCCCTGGGCTGCAAAGCGGGCAAATTCGACAAGCGTCACGGCCCGGCTCCTTGGCACGCCGATTGAGGCGAGCTCCGCGGCGTTAATCGCGGCGATCCGCACGGGCTCGGGCGGCAGGTACGCAAGGCCCGCGGGTGCGTCTTCTAGCGCATCGCAATAGCGCTGGGCAAGCCGTTGCGCAAGCGTCGAGGCGCCGCGCACGCTGACCTGCTGGCCGAGCACGGCGCGAATGCCCAACTCGAAGGCGTCCCAGGCACCGGGCACGCGAAGCCGGCTTGCGTCCTTCAGATGCGGCCCGATCAGGGTCGCGTTCTTGAGTTGCTCGGCGATCAGTCGCGGATTGGCATCGAGGTCGAACAGCTGCCTGACGCGCTGCGACAGCGGCACAAGGCACGCGCTGAGGTGGCGCGGCACCTTAACGACGAGCACATGGCGCTTTGCATCCGCGCAGACCTCGAACCAGCCGGTAAGCGTTTTCGCGCCGCTTGTCATTCTCAGCGTGCGGCGATAGACGCCCGCCGCTACGGCTTCGATGCCGACTATCGCGCGCAACTCGAGGCATTGAAGCCAGTACGGCCAATCAAGCGGCGGCCGGTAGCTCAACCTCAAGGTCACGACGTCGCCTTCGGGCAGCATGTGCGTCCTTTCGCGCCTGAGCGCGCTTGGCGACATGTGGTAGCTCTCGATGAAGGCCGCGTTAAAACGCCTGAGGCTTGCAAAACCCGAAGCGAGCGCGACCTCAAGCATCGGCAGGCCGGTTTCGTGCAGGAGCTTCTTGGCAAACAGCAATCTTTGCGTTTGCGCAACCTCAATCGGCGTGACGCCGAAGTGATCCAGCAGAAGTCGGCGCATGTGGCGGCTGGACATGCCGATGTCACGGGCCAGCGCCTCGACCGAGCCATGGTCAAGCGCCCCTTCTGCGAGCCGGCAATAGATCGACCACGCCATGGTTTCCGAGAAGTCCGCGCGCCCTGGAGCAAGCTCGGGACGGCAGCGCAAACAGGGCCGAAAGCCGGCGCGCTCGGCGGCAGCTGCAGTCAGGTAGAACGAGCAGTTGCCGCGCCGTGGCGTTTTCGCCGGGCACACCGGGCGGCAATAGATGCCCGTGCTCGACACGGCGGTGTAGAACATGCCATCAAAGCGTGCATCGCGCACTAAGATCGCGCGATAGCAGCTTTCGAATTCCAGTGAGGCCTGGTCCATGTCCCATTGAAACGCAAGCCGGAGTGAGAGTCTAGCCGTTTTCGGACACGACCAAAGTGCGGCTACGATAGCGCACTCGTCTTTCTGGCAGCGTCTCATGCGGCAGCATTTCCTGATTGATCCGGAACTGACTTTTCTGAACCACGGCTCGTTTGGCGCCTGTCCGATCGAGGTGCTCAACCACCAGCGTGCACTGCAGGACGAGATGGAGAAAAACCCGTGCGAGTTCCTCGGCAGGCGCTCGGCGCTGCTCCTTTCTGCGGCACGCGCTGCACTTGCCGACTTTCTTGGCACACGCGCGTCCAATCTGATTTTCGTCGAGAACGCAACCACGGGCGTGAACATCGCGGCGCACTCGATTGCGCTTTCGCCTGGCGATGAAGTGCTTGCCTGCGATCTCGAATACGGCGCCTGCGATGCCGCCTGGGACATCTTCTGCCAGCGCCAGGGCGCGACCTACAGACGCATCCCGGTCAGGCTGCCCTTTGATGCGCACGCCTTTGCTGCCGACATGAAAAACGCCATGACGACGAAAACGCGCGTGCTTTTTCTGAGTCACGTGACCTCGTCTACCGCGCTCATCTTGCCCATCGAGGAACTGATTGGCGTTGCGCGCGAGAGGGGCATCATCGTCGTCATCGATGGCGCCCACGCGCCGGCATTTCTCGAATTGGATCTTGATGCCCTTGGCGCTCACTTCTACACGGGTAACTGTCACAAGTGGATGTGCGCGCCCAAGGGCGCTGGCTTCCTGTACGTCGCCCCGGACCTTCAGGATACGCTGGCAGCACCGGTCATCAGCTGGGGCTATGTGGCCCAGGGCGACGATTCGCCACGGCGCCTTTACACCGGCACGGGCGCACTCGAAGAACGCCTGCAGTGGCTTGGCACGCGCGATCCGTCGGCGTTCTTGAGCGTGCCCAGGGCGATCGACTTTCTGGCGGCCCATGACTGGCGAAAAAAGCGTGAAGACTGTCGCGCCCTGGCGCTTGAGACGGCGCTAATCCTCTGCGGGCGATTCGGCATCGCGCCGATTGCGCAGGCGTCAGCCCTTGGACCGATGGTCGCCATACCGCTTCCGCCTTGCGATGCCGAACGCGTGCGCGCGGCGCTGTTTGAGCGCCATCGAATCGAAATCCCGGTCGGTCTTCACAACCACCGGCCCTTCGCGCGTATCTCGCTGCATCTCTACAGCACCCGGGCAGATGCAATGCGCCTCGTCACGGCGCTACCCGATGAAGTTGCGCGCGCGAGCTGAGCGCGCCGCTGGCACGACCCTCGCTTCTGTCTTCGCGTCCTGCGCTTGCGTGGGCAATCTTCGCTACACTGCGCCTCGCAATGCTCTCTTCCTCGCCGCCATGAAACCAGAGAAGTCCGCCAAACTCGTCAAGGTCAAACGTTCGGGTATCCACGGCCGCGGCGTCTACGCGCGGCGCAAGATCAAGGCCGGACAGCGCATCATCGAATACGCCGGCGAGCGCATCGACTGGCCCGAGGCACTCAGGCGTCATCCCCACGACCCGCAACAGCCCAATCACACCTTCTATTTCACCGTCGATGACGAGACCGTGATCGATGGCAATGCCAACGGCAACAACGCCCGCTGGATCAACCACGGCTGCGCGCCGAACTGCGAAGCCGAACTGCTCGAGGAAGATGGCGCGCAGCGGGTCTTCATCATTGCCCTTCGCGACATTGCAGAAGGTGAAGAGTTGACCTACGACTACGGCCTCGAAATTGATGCGCGCTACACCAAGAAACTGAAAAAGGAGTTCGAGTGCCGTTGTGGTAGCGAAGACTGCCGCGGCACGATGCTCGCGCCAAAGAGCAAATAGTCTTTAGGCCTTTGGTCTTGCGCAGCCGCTACGGCAAGGCGCAGCGCATTTGCGCGAACCTGCACAAATGATCCGTCCTCGCGCAGTAGGCACGACGATTGCCAAAAATGAAGGGGTGCCCGGATGGCTTTCCATCAGCGCCATTCGCGGCAGCACTTTTGCACATCACCGAGGAGAATTCATCATGAAGCGAGCATCAATTGTTGCAGGTTGCCTGATCATCGCCACATCGGCTACGGCCTTCGCTAAGCAGGCGACTACGGGCGGCACGCCGAGTGCCAACTCGACGCCGATGCAAACCGAAGACCTTGGCAATATCACGCCGTCGCAAAACCCCAACATGACGCCGATCAGTCCGCAGACCGGCGTCAGAAGCAAGGTCGGCAACGGCAGTGCGAGCACGCAGGATAGCGGCTATACCACGACGACTTCGACCTATCCTTCACCGTATCCGTCAACGTATCCCTCAGCCTATCCCGGCGACTCCGGTGTCGGCACGTCCCGGGGCAGCGCGTCCATGCCTGATGGCACGCCGCAAGGCGCAACGACCGGCATGGCGGGCTCGGGACCTGGCGTTCCGGCCAACCAGAACGGCATGGGCACGACACGCTAGCCCGGCCTCGCCTCGTTCTGGACGAAGGCACGCGCAGTTCCATCGGGGCGATGTTTGTCGCCCCGGGTTTTTTGCTGTCCGGCTCGTTATGATTCGGGCTTCTCGTCCTTCGCCGACCCCTTGAACCAGTTGAGCGTGCGCTTCAGTCCGCCCTCGGTCTTGGTCTCGGGCTCCTCGGCCAAGGGCGCGGTGGCTGCGCCTGGATAGCGGCGCGACAGTTCCTGGTTGAAGGCACCAAAGAATTCGTTGGCCATTTTCTGCGCTGCCATGTCGACCAGGCGAGAGCCGATCTGCGCGATCTTTCCGCCCACCTGCGCCTGCGCGGTGTAGCTCAGCTTGGTCTCGTTCGGCCCGACTTCTTCGAGGCTGACCTTGGCTGATCCCTTGCCGTGCCCTGCTGCGCCGCCCTGGCCTTCGAACTGGATCGAATACGAATCGGGTGCTGCAATATCGGCAAGCCGCATCTTGCCTTTAAAGCGTGCCTTGACCGGTCCGACCGCCGCGGTCAGCGCCACTTCGTATTCGTTCTCGCCAATCTTGTCGATGGCATCGCATCCCGGAATCGAAACCTTCAGGATCTCAGGGTCGTTCAAAGCCGCCCACGCCTTGTCCTTGGACACCGCGAGCAACTGCTCACTGGCCATTTCCATGCGCATCTCCTCCGTCTAGATCAGCTCTTAGTTCTCGATGGCAGGGCCAAGCATATGGCCGAGCGCTTCCAGGCTTTCGAGATTATGCGCCGGAAGAAATGCGTCGACGTGGGGCAGCATCGCCCTGATACCGGCTGCGCGCGGCTCAAAGCCGTCAAAGCGCAAGAGCGGATTGAGCCAGACCAGCTGCCGGCAGGAACGGTGCAGTCGATCCATCTCGAACTCGAGCTCTTCGGTCGGGCCGTGTTCAAGGCCATCGGAAATGAGCAAGAGCGTGGCGTTTTGAGCCAGCACGCGCCGCATCCAGTCGCGATTGAAAGCATGCAGGCAGGTGGTGATGCGCGTGCCGCCCGACCAGTCTTCGACCTGGCGCACCACGGCAGCCACGGCGAGATCCGGATCGCGCTGGCGCAACTGGCGCGAGATGGGGGTCAGGCGCGTGCCAAAAACAAAGCTCGTCACCTTGACGTCGCTCATCGAGAGGGCGTGCGTGAAGTGCAGGAGCATGCGCGAGTACTTGCTCATCGATCCAGAGATGTCGGCGAGCACGACCAAGGGCGCAGGGCGCATGCGCGGCTTGCGAAAGCGCAAGGCGGCGAGATCACCGCCGCGCGCGCTCGCGCGCAGGGTTGCCGCCCAGTCGAGGCTGCGGCCACCGCGGGCGCTGCGAAAGCGTCGGGTCCTGCGCCTTGCGACCTGCAACACGAGGCGGCTGATCATGCGCTTGGCGCTTGCCCACTCCTCGCTTGACATCGTCTCGAAATCGGCCTTGCGCAGGATCTCGGCCTGCGAAAACGTCATCGTCGCGTCAAGCTCGATTTGTTCGGGCAGATCAGGGGGAGATTGCGCTTCGCTGCGGCCAAAAAGCGCATCGGCAAGACGCCGGTTCTCAGGCGGTGGCGGGCGCACGATGTTGCCTTCAATGCGCGGCAGCATCATCGCCATGATGCGGCCAAGAAGATCCGGATCGCGCCAGAAGACGTAGAACGCCTGCTCGAACATGGCAATCTGCTCGGGGCGATCGATCAGGCAGGCAGCCAGCGTGGCCTTGAAATCGGCGCGATGCTCAAGGCCGCCCAGGGTCAAGGCGCGCAGCGCGAGCAGCACCCGATCGCTTCCAAGCGGGATGCCCGCGCCGCGCAGGACGCGCGCAAAATGCATGACATTTTCGGCCAGATAGGCGGCTTTCGCAGTGGCCTGCCCTGGCGTCATTGCGCGCGCACGGCGTCGCGCATCTCGCTTAAAAGCTGCGCCGCCTGCGAGCCCTGGATTTTGGCGATGTCGTCTTGGTACTTGAGAAGCACGCCCAGGGTGTTGTTGACCGTCTCGGGATCGAGCGCAACGGCGTTGAGCTCAAGCAACGCCCGTGTCCACTCGATCGTCTCGGCAATCCCGGGCAGCTTGAACAGATCGAGCGTGCGCAGGCGCTGCACGAACTGCACGACTTCATCGGCAAGCGTTTGGTCAATGCCTGGCAGGCGTGCAAAGAGGATCTCGAGTTCACGCTTGGCATCGGGATAGGACACCCAGTGATAAAGGCAGCGGCGCTTCACGGCATCGTGGATTTCACGCGTGCGATTCGAGGTGATGAAAACAATCGGCGGCGTCGTGCTCTTGACCGTGCCGAATTCGGGGATGGTCAGCTGGAAATCAGACAGGACCTCGAGCAGGAAGGCCTCAAACGGCTCGTCGGCGCGATCGAGCTCATCGATGAGCAGCACCGGAGGCACCGGCTGGCGCGGATCGATCGCAGTCAGGAGCGCGCGCGGGATCAGGAAGCGCTCGGAAAACAGTTCCGCGGCAAGGGCCTCGCGCGACACCTGGCCGTCGCGCTCGGCGAGCCTGATCTCGATCATCTGGCGCGCATAGTTCCATTCATAGGCGGCACTGGCGAGATCAAGGCCTTCATAGCATTGCAGCCTGATCAACGGGCGCTCCAGAAAGCGCGCCACGGTCTTGGCGATCTCGGTCTTGCCGGTTCCAGGCTCGCCCTCGAGAAACAGCGGCCGCTCAAGGCGCAAGGCCAGAAAGAGGGCGGTGCCAAGCGAGCGTTCGGCGACGTAATGGTGCTGCCTCAAACCTGAAAGCGTTGCGTCAATCGAATCGGGCAGCACGGCTCATGGCATCGTCAAGGAGTGAAAAAAATTCGACGTGGCACGGGCAATCCCGGGCCACGTCGGCAAACGTCAGCTGCGCTATGCGCGCGCCACGGCGCGCCCGGCAAGCACGGGGATCAGCGCTGCGCGATAGGCCGCAGAACCATGCAGATCACTGTTCAAGCCGGCCTCACTCACCTTGACTGCGGCTGCTGCCGTATTGGACCAGTCCTTGGCCAGTGCAGCCTCGATGTCCTTGGCGCGAAACACCACCGGACCGGCACCGGTGACCGCCACGCGCACGCCGTCTTTGGCCTGCGCCACGAAGACACCGACGATCGAAAAGCGCGACGCCGGCTGGCGAAACTTTTCATAGGCCGAACGCTTGGGGATCGGAAAGCGCACCGAAGTGATCATCTCGCCGGCATCAAGCGCAGTCTCATAGAAGCCCTTGAAGAAGTCATCGCCGGCAATGCTGCGCTTGTTGGTGACAACCGTCGCACCCAGGCCGAGCACGGCCGCCGGATAACACGCTGCCGGATCGTTGTTTGCGAGGCTGCCGCCAATCGTGCCGCGATTTCTGACCTGGCGATCGCCGATGTGGCCAGCCAGATAGGCGAGCCCGGGGATGGCCTTGGCAACGGCGTCCGAGGCAGCAACCGCGGCATGCGTTGCCATGGCACCGATGACGATTTCATCGCCCTCCTGCTTGATCTGACGCAAGTCAGCAAGGCCATTCAGATCGATCAGCGCCTCGGGCGCTGCCAGTCCGAGTTTCATCGACGGCAAGAGCGATTGGCCGCCGGCAAGAAAGCGCGCGTCGGCGCTGCTTTTGGCCACGGCATCGGCAACCGAAGAGGGGTTGTGATAGGAAAAAGCTTGCATTGCGCTGGCTCCTTAATGGCTCGCGGTCTTGGCGGCTTGCACAGCCTGCCAGACGACATGTGGGGTTGCAGGCATCGACACTTCCTTGACGCCAAGCGCATCGCAGATGGCGTTGATCAAGGCCGGTGGCGAGCCGATCGCACCGGCTTCGCCGCAGCCCTTGACCCCGAGCGGATTGTGCGTGCACGGCGTGCCGGGAACGGTCTCGACGGTAAAGTTGGGGAAGTCATCCGCACGCGGCATGGCGTAGTCCATGAACGATCCGGTCAGCAACTGCCCGCTTGCCGGGTCGTACACGGCGTGCTCGAGCATGGCCTGGCCGATGCCCTGCGCAAGGCCGCCATGCACCTGGCCGGCCACGATCATCGGATTGACGACATTGCCAAAATCGTCGCAGGCCGTAAAGCGCTCGATGCGCGTCACGCCAGTCTCGGGATCGACTTCGACTTCGCACACGTAGGTGCCTGCCGGATAGGTGAAGTTGGTGGGGTCGTAGAAGGCGTTTTCGTTCAGGCCCGGCTCGAGCTTGTCGAGCGGGAAGTTGTGCGGCACGTAGGCGGTGAGCGCGACCGCTGCGAAAGGCACGCTCTTGTCGGTGCCTGCGACGCGAAAGACACCGTCTTTGAACTCGACGTCGCTATCGGCGGCTTCCATCAGGTGGGCTGCGATTTTCTTGCCTTTGGCGACGACCTTGTCGACCGCCTTGAAAATCGCGGTGCCGCCAACCGCCAGTGAGCGCGAGCCGTAGGTGCCCATGCCAAACAGGATCTTGCCGGTGTCACCGTGCTGGATGTCGATGTCCTCCATCGGAATGCCAAGCCGGTCGGCCACGACCTGGGCGAACGTGGTTTCATGCCCCTGGCCATGGCTGTGCGAGCCCGTGAAGATGGTGACCTTGCCGGTGGGATGCACGCGCACTTCGCCTGCCTCGAAAAGTCCAGCGCGTGCGCCAAGCGCACCGGCCACGTTTGACGGGGCAATGCCACACGCCTCGATGTAGGCGGAATAGCCCAGGCCGCGCTTCATGCCGCGCGCTTCGGATTGCGCACGCCGGGCTGCGAAACCCTTGACGTCGGCGAGCTCGAGCGCACGGGCCATGGTCGCTTCGTAGTCGCCGGTATCGTAGGTGAGGCCAACCGGCGTTGCGTACGGGAAGGTGGTGATGAAGTTCTTGCGACGCAGCGCAGCCGGATCGATCTTCATTTCGTGCGCTGCGGTCTCGACCAGGCGTTCGACGACGAACGTCGCTTCGGGGCGGCCAGCGCCGCGGTAGGCATCGACAGGGACGGTATTGGAAAACACGCCCGTGACGTGGCAGTAGATCTTCGGCGTCTTGTACTGTCCGGCAAGCAGCGTGGCGTAAAGGATGGTCGGCACGCACGAGGCAAAGGTCGACAGGTAGGCGCCCAGATTGGCGATGGTATCGACGCGCATGCCAAGGAAGTTGCCCTCTTGATCGAGCGCGAGCTCAGCGGTCGTGACATGGTCTCGGCCGTGCGCATCGCTTTGGAATGCCTCGCTTCTGTCTGCTGTCCACTTGATTGGCCGGCCGAGCCGTTTCGTGGCGAAAGTCAACGCCACCTCTTCGGCGTAGAGAAAAATCTTCGAGCCGAAGCCACCGCCGACATCCGGTGCCACGACGCGCACCTTGTGCTCGGGAAGGCCAAGGACGAAGGCGCACATGAGCAGCCTTACGACATGCGGATTCTGGCTCGTGGTATAGAGCGTGTAGCTCTCGTCAGCCGGGTTGTAGCTGGCATTGGCAGCACGCGTTTCCATTGCATTGGGGACGAGCCGGTTATTGCGAAACGTGAGCCTGGTCACGTGCGCTGCGCTGGCGAACGCGGCATCGACTGCCGCCTTGTCGCCCACCGCCCAGCCATAGCAGACGTTGTCAGGCGCGATGTCGTGCACAGCGCTTGCAAAGCCCTTGGCCGACGCGGTGTCGGCGACAGCGGGAAGTTCGGTGTAGTCGACCTCGATGAGGGCGGCAGCGGCCTTGGCCTCGGCGAGCGACTCGGCCACGACCAGCGCCACGGCATCACCCACATAGAGCGCCTTGGTATCGCAAAGGACCGGGTGCTTGGGCTCTTTCATCGGCGTGCCATCGACGTTGTTGATGAGCCAGCCGCAAGGCAGCCCGCCAACCTCGCGAAAATCCGCGCCGGTCAAAATCGCAACCACGCCAGGCGCCTTCTGCGCCGCGTCAGTCTTGACCGAATTGATGCGCGCATGCGCATAGGGCGAGCGCAGGAAATAGGCGTAGGTTTGCCTGGGCAGGACAATATCGTCGGTGTACTGGCCACGGCCGGTCAGAAAGCGCGCGTCTTCGCGGCGCTCAACGGACTGTCCTACGAATCCATCACGGGGTGCATTCATCGGATCTCCTTATGCCTTCATCGCCTGGCCGCCTGCGACCACGGCCTTGACGATGTTGTGATATCCGGTGCAGCGGCAGAAATTGCCATCGAGGCTGTCACGGATCTTGGTCTCGGTATCGGCCTTGTGATGGGTCACGAGATCGATCGAACTCATCACCATGCCCGGCGTGCAAAAGCCGCACTGCAGGCCGTGGCACTGTTTGAACGCCAGCTGCATGGGATGAAGCGAGCCGTCCTTGCTGGCGATGCCTTCGATGGTCGTCACTTCGTGACCGGCGGCTTGCACGGCGAGCATGTTGCATGACTTGATCGCGTGGCCGTCAAGGTGGACCGTGCAGGCCCCGCACTGTCCGGTATCACAGCCGACATGCGTTCCTGTCAACGCCAGGTCCTGCCTGAGAAAATCCACGAGGAGCTGGGTCGGCTCGACGCTGCGGGTGAGGGCCACTCCGTTAACACGCAATGAAATCTGACTTGACATGCTGTCTCCTTGATTTTTTGTGCAACTCTTGCCTGCTTGGAGCGGCAAGCGCATTCGTGCCCGGCGTCAGCTGCAATGCCAGCGACGGCCCGCCGCAAATCGGCGCAGACTGTCTCGCGGGGCGTTCAGCTTACTCCAAAATTTGGCGCTACGATATGCGCTCAAAACCCTGAGCCAACCCTCGCGTAAGCGATTCCGAAAACCATGGATAACGTCGATCTCAGCGTCTTGCGCGAAGCACTGGCGTGGCGCCAAAGCGGGCACGGGGTGGTGCTTGGCACGATCGTGCGCACCTGGGGTTCGGCGCCAAGGCCGATCGGCTCGCTGGTTGCCGTGCGCGACGACGGCCGCATTGCCGGGTCGGTCTCAGGCGGCTGCATCGAGGATGACCTAATTGCCAAGGTACGCGAAAAAACCATGCAGCTCGGTCACCCCGAGCGCGTCAAGTACGGCATCACGGCCGAGGAAGCCAACCGCTTTGGCCTGCCCTGCGGCGGCACGCTCGAACTGGTCCTCGAGCCGATTGCAGAGATTTCACAACTCGAACAGCTGGTTGCTGGCTTGTCGGGCGGCAGGCGCATCGAGCGCATCCTCGACATGGCCACAGGCGCCGTGACGCTTGCCGAGCCTGGCGCTGCGGACACGCTCGCGCTAGACGAACATACCCTTCGGACCGTGCACGGCCCGCGCTGGCGCTTGCTCGTGATTGGCGCGGGCCAGATGACAGAATATCTGGCGAGCATGGCGCTGGCACTCGATTACGACGTCACGGTTTGCGATCCGCGCGAGGAATATGCGCTTGGCTGGAAGGTCGCTGGCACGCACCTCTCGCGCGACATGCCCGATGACACGGTGCTTGCCATGCATTGCGACCGCCACACGGCAGTTGTCGCCCTCACGCACGATCCGAAGCTTGACGATCTGGCCTTGATGGAAGCGCTCAAGGCGCCCTGCTTTTACGTGGGTGCCATCGGCTCGCGCGCAAACCAGCAAAAGCGGCGCGAGCGGCTGCTCGAATTCGACGTCACGGCCGCCGAGCTCGACCGCCTGCATGGCCCGGTGGGAATCAAGAACGGCGCGCGCACGCCTCCTGAAATCGCGGTTTCGATTCTTGCCGAACTGACTGCTGCGCGCTACGGTTTTCGCATTCCCGAGCCGGTGCCGATCTAGCCTTGCGAAGGCCGGGCAAGCTCCAGGCCTTTTGCATCCGTACAATGGCGACAGACCGGCTGAAAAATATTTCAAGCGATGGCCGGCATTCCGGAGACCCCCCATGAAACTCTATTACTCGCCTGGCGCCTGCTCGCTCTCGCCGCACATTGCCCTCATCGAATCCGGCCTTCACTTCGAGCTCGAAAAGGTCGATCTCAAGTCGGGCAAGACCGAATCGGGAGCGGATTACGCATCGATCAATCCCAAAGGGTATGTCCCGGCACTGCTGCTTGACAGCGGCAGTCTCCTGACCGAGGGTCCAACCATCGTCCAGTACATCGCCGATCATGCCCCCTCGGCGCGCATTGCCCCCAAGCCCGGTGCCATGGCGCGCTACCAGCTGACCGAATGGCTGGGCTATATCAACAGCGAAATCCACAAGGCCTTCGGCCCGCTCTTCGATCGCTCCTCGCCCGAGGAAGCCAAGGCCGCGGCAAGGAAGAAGCTCGATCGCCGCTTTGCCTACGTTGCCAGGCACCTGAGCGAGCACGCCTATCTCGTCGAGGACACCTTCAGCGTCGCCGATGGCTATCTTTTCGTGACGCTGCGCTGGGCCAAGGCGATAGGCATTGACCTCTCCGCCTACCCTTCGCTTGACGCCTTTCGCGAGCGCATGAATCAGCGCCCAGCGGTCGTCTCGGCACTTTCCGAGGAAGGTATCGAGGTGATTTGAAGGCACCCCGCGGCGAAGTACCGCGGCTTCAATCGAGCCCGAACACCTCGAACAATTGGGGCCGGTCTGGCCGCCGCACGCGTGGCGCCGGCACGACGTCGGGCGAGCTGACACGGCTTGGTCATACTGCGGCGCACGGATATGCATTACATTTACGCCATGCCGCTGATTCTAGGTCTCGATATTGCCGGACAACCCTTCCGCTGGCTGACTGCGGAAGATGCCGTGTCGTACAACGCCACCGGCAAGGTGGCCTGGTCGATCGGCGAGCCGGTTGTCATCTTTCACGGTGGCTATAACCGCCACGGCAAGCAGTCGATCGTCGAGAGCGCACCGATCATTGCCATCGCGCGCTCGGACATCATGGCCGCCAAGGCGCTGGCCTATCCGCCGCTTGGCGATCGCAACGACGTGCTGTTCAAGCGCGACCATCACACCTGCGCTTACTGCGGTGACAAGTTCAGCCGCGAGCGCCTGACGCGGGACCACGTCACGCCACGCTCGCGCGGCGGCTTGGATGTCTGGACCAATGTCGTTGCCGCCTGCCGCAGTTGCAACCATCGCAAGGGCGCGCGCCGACCCGAAGAAGCGCACATGCCGCTGATCTATCTGCCCTACGCGCCCTGTCGCTACGAGCATTTCATCCTGTCAGGCCGCAACATCCTCGCCGATCAGATGGAGTATCTCGCTGCCATGCTGCCGCCCCACAGCCGCATGGTCAACGCGCTCAGCTAGCGCCACGCCGCTCATTTGATTGCCGCGCCGCGGGCCTTGAGCAGTTCGCGCAATACGGCGCGGTGGCAGCGCGATTCGTCCTCGCAATAGCAGCCGACGGAAAAATTCGAGCCGCTTGACAGCACCGCGAGCAAATCGAGCACGCGACTCGCCTCGGGCCTGCCCATCTCGGCCCTGAAGCTGCGCGCGAATGCGTCCCATTCCTTTTGCGTCGTTGCCGCCTTGGCCCTGGCCAGAAGTGCAACGCTCGGAGCCAGTGCCGGCAGCCAGACGTCGTAGAAATTGCGACGGGAAAAGTCGGCCTTGGGCACGCCCCTGGGCGGTCTTCTGACAGTGCCAATGCGCACGCCTTCGCCCCGCTCGCGACGGCTGCCAAGGCGCACGATGCGAACGCTCATCGCCTTTTCACTTCGGCTTCGGGCCGATCATCCAGCAGCAAGGCGACATGCTCGGCAATCGCAAGGCACGCCGTAAGGCCGGGCGACTCGATGCCAAAAAGCTGTACAAGGCCTGCGATGCCGTGCTGCCTCGGACCCAGGATGCAGAAATCCGCGGCTGTGGCGCCTGCCTCAATCTTCGGCCGAATGCCGGCGTAGGCAGGAAAAAGCGCGCCATCGGGCAAGTTCGGCCAGTAGCTTCGAATCGCCGCCTTGAAGGCGTCCTCGCGCCCCGCATCGACGCGATAGTCGATGCGCTCGACCCACTCGACGTCGGGTCCGAACTTGACCTGGCCGGCAAGATCGAGGGTGACATGGATGCCCAGTCCGCCCGCTTCGGGCAGGGGATAGATCAGGTGAGAAAAAGGTGCGCGTGCGCCAAGCGAAAAGTAATTTCCCTTGGCGAGCTGTGCCTTGGGAATCAGCGGCGCTGGAAAGCCGGCCATGCACTGCGCAACGCCAATGGCACCCAGCCCGGCACAATTGACGACACGCTCGCAGTCAATGCTTGCGCTGGGATTGGCGTCAACTTCAAGCACCGTCTTGCCGTCTTCAAGGCACGCGGAAACCACCTTGCTCTTTAAGGCGAG
>CAJCIC010000001.1 GCA_903970185.1 Gammaproteobacteria bacterium | reverse complement strand
CTTTGAATTGACGTTCATGGTCGCCACCGACTCAGACCTTGACCAAATGGCGATGCACCAGGAGTCTGGGATTCTGCCTGACGCCTGAGCAGTCGCTGCGAGCCGGTAGGCTAAAATGTTCGTCTAGAAAAAATTCTGCTCGTGAAGGGGAACTGACTTCATCGACTCGCTGCAAGCGCTTGACGCGTCTCGCAAAAACGGCCCTCTTCACGATGCGACCGCGTCAGGGCAATTGATATACAACTACAATCGGAATTACGACCCGACACTCGGCAGGTATGTTCAGAGTGATCCGAAGGGCATTCACGGTGGAATTGCGACGTATGGCTATGCCAACGCAGAACCGTTACTCACCGTCGATCCTTTTGGGCTTGCCCCCAAGGGTCCGGGAAACAAATGGGTCAACTGCACAGCCGCTGATAACTTGTTCTGCAATGACCTTTGCGGGCCTAGGGGAGTCGAGAGTTGTAAGCATCAAGTTTATTGGGGAACTTCGGTAATCGACGGGAAAATTGTGCAAGGATGGGTTCCGAGCCGTGAACCTAGCTGTAATTGCAATGAGTACGCCGACCCGCCCAAAGCTTGCCCGGCAGTTCAACCTCCTCCGCCTTGGCTTATATTCATGCTGGGTGCTGCCGCCGCAGCAGCCGCTGGCGTGTTGGGAAGTCCATGAACGGTGACGAACCCCAGATTGAAGAAGAGGCTTCCGGCCTGGTGCAAGGTGGCCTTTACTTTGCCGTCGTCTTCCATGATCACGAGTGTCAGATACCGGTTATCCAAACTCTGATTTATGAGCGTCGGTCGAAGGACTCCAACGGAGAGTCTGTTTACCTCTTCAAATACATTCCAGTTAACGACGAAGAAAGCCTCTTCTTCGTACGTGTGGATGATGCCGATCAACTTCTCTACACAAAAGAACGACTTATTGACCGGCTTTCGACCCTTGGTCATGAGCATTAGCCGAGACTATGAAAAATGACCGTGATGGCAGACTGGTTTGCGAAGGCCAGTCGGTCATCCTGCTAGAAACTCCGGCAGGGCTTCTCAACGGTTTGCTGCTCTCCGATCAAGAGGCTATCCGAGAAGCTGTTGGACAGACCGTCGCTTTCGTCGGATTCGATGCTCACGATAATGCGGAACTCGAATTCACCGACGCAAATTCGCATCTGCATACCATCTGGGTGAGCTGCAGCTTGCTGCGCGTGGTTCACTGATCACAGCATCGCCCGAAGCCGAAGCCGATCACTGACCCCCTTTAGCTGCGCGGTGTGAACAGATGCGCTTGCATGCTGGTGCAAGTGCAGGCCAAAATGGGCCCCTGGAAAAAAATTTGCATTAAAGCAGGAGAATCGTAACCGTCCGTTCAGTACCGTCTTGCATGCTGCAGAAGTTCGTATGAACATATTCGGCTGATGGTCTCATTTAAGTGTCCATCTAAAAATAGATGGACACTAATCAAAGCCTAGTCGTAGCGCCGCGAGATCGGCCCCGACGGCGGTTTCCCACAGATCTGAAACTTCAGATCATTGCGGAAACTCTAGAGCCGGGGAGTTCCGTATCGCGAGTTGCGCGACGACATGACATCAACGCCAACCAACTGTTTGCCTGGCGACGACTGTATCAGGAAGGTGCTTTGGGTGGTAGCGGAGCGATGTTGCCGGTGCGAATCCAAGAGCCGTCCGAGAAGTCGCGGCCAACCAGTGATCCGATCGGTTCGATGGAAATCGAGATTGCCGAGAAGCGCATCACGACGCAAGGGGTCGTCAGTGTTCCGATGCTGCGCGCCGCGATCGAGGCGCTGAACAAATGATCCGCATGGCGCCGGGCCGGATCTGGATTGCGGCCGGCATTACCGACATGCGCAAAGGCTTCGACGGCCTCGCCTCGCTCGTTCAGGAGACGCTCAAGGAGAATCCCTTCTCGGGTCAGCTGTTCGTGTTTCGTGGCAAGCGCGGTGATCTGGTGAAGATGATCTGGTGGGACGGCGATGGGCTGTGCCTGTTTGCCAAGCGCCTCGAACGGGGACGTTTCATCTGGCCGCAGGCATCGAGCGGATCAGTCGCACTCTCGCCGGCGCAACTGTCGATGCTGCTCGAAGGGATTGACTGGAGAAGGCCGGAACGCACGTGGCAGCCGCAACGCGCGGCATGATCATGAAGATCTTGCAATAATTCCATCATCTCCTACGATGGTGGTGTGCCAATCAAACTCGCCGATCTTCCAGACGATATTGACACGCTCAAGAGAATGATCGCTGAGCAGCAGGCGCATCTGCTGCGGCATCAAGAGCAGTTGGCGCGACACGAGCAATTGCTCGTCGAGCGCGACCAATTGCTCAAACAGCGCGACCGCGAGACTCATCTGCTGGAACTGACGATCGCGAAACTCAAGTTCGAGATCGCAAGACTCAAGCGCATGCAATTCGGCCGCTCCTCAGAACAGCTCGGTGATCAGATTGCACAGATGGAGTTGCTGCTCGAGGATCTGGAAACGGGCGTGGCCCACATCGTGTCCGAGCCCGTGGCGATCACGCTCAGGCGTGTCGCCCATCGCAAGCCCTTGCCGGATCACTTGCCCAGAGAGGAACACATCCTCGAGCCGGCCTGCCAGTGCCCGGCCTGCGGCGGCGCCATGCAGAAGATTGGCGAGGACGTCTCCGAGACGTTGGAGATCATCCCTGAGCGTTTCAAGGTGATCCGCACCATCCGTCCCAAGCTGAGTTGCATGAAGTGCGACACGATCGTGCAGGAGCCAGCGCCGAGTCGGCCGATCCCGCGCGGCTTCGCAGGACCGGGGTTACTCGCGCACGTGCTGGTGTCGAAATACGCAGACCACTTGCCGCTCTACCGGCAGTCGGAGATCTACGAACGCGAGGGCGTCGAGTTGAGCCGCTCGACACTGGCTGACTGGGTCGGCCAGGCGAGTCGGCTGCTCGAGCCCTTGATCGATCGCTTGGGGCGCTACGTGATGGCTGCCGAAAAGCTCCATGGTGATGACACGCCAGTGCCGGTGCTTGAGCCCGGACGCGGTTCAACCAAGACGGGGCGCCTATGGGCCTACGTCCGCGATGACCGACCGGCGGGCAGTACCGATCCACCGGCAGTGTGGTTCCGATACTCTCCCGACCGCAAGGGCGAGCGACCTCGGACGCATCTGAAGAGCTTCCATGGTGTGTTGCAAGCCGATGGCTATGCAGGCTTCGAAAAATTGTACGAGGAGGGTCGGATCGTCGAGGCGGCCTGCTGGGCGCATGCGCGACGCAAGTTCTTCGAGGTGCACGAGCATAAGCCGTCGCCGATTGCCGCCGAAGCTCTGGAGCGTATCGGCGCACTGTACGGCATTGAGAGTACGATCCGCGGTAAGATGCCCGAAGACCGATGTGATGTGCGGCAGCAACAGGCTGGGCAACTGCTTGACGACCTGCGCGGCTGGCTACAGGCGACCTTGACGCAGCTCTCGGCGAAATCGGAACTGGCGGGTGCGATCCGTTACTCGCTCGGCCGCTGGCCGGCTCTGACCCGGTACCGCGATGACGGTCGCCTCGAGATCGACAACAACGCCGTTGAACGCGAGCTACGCGCCGTGGCCTTGGGTCGCAAGAATTACCTGTTCGCGGGCTCGGACGCCGGTGGCGAACGTGCCGCCGCGATGTACAGCCTGATCAACACCGCGAAACTGAATGGCCTCGATCCTGAAGCCTACTTGAGAGAGGTGCTCGCAAAGATCGCCGAGCATCCTATCAACCAGGTCGATCAACTCCTACCCTGGATGCTGCAGCCCGAGTCGGCACAAGACGAGCGCCTCGCGGCCTAACCCGGATCAAATTTATTTCACGTCAAGACGGTACTCACCGGACGCATACGATAGGCCAAATCCTCGGCTGTTTCCTCGCCTAGCTCGACTGCCCGTGACGCCGAAAGCATCTTCTCGAGATCCAGCAATGGAGGCGTCGCACGCCGGCCGGCAGGCGCGGACTCCAGATAAGTGCCGTGCGTACTGCGCAAGCGTAAGGCGCCCATGCGGCTGAAATCATCTACCGCGCAAAGATAATCCAGCTCGGTCAGAGCCCCAAGCGCCGGGTCATCCGCGCGGCGCTTGGCATGCGCGCGGGCGATGACACGGCGCCCCCAGGCATCCGGCTCGGTGTCTGCCAGCGCGAGAAAAAACAAAGAGTCCTCTTTGCTCGCGGGCTTGCGGGTCTGGTACCCTGGCGTGGCAAAGAGGTCTGGTGATACGTTGAATGTGTCGTTGTTGTCGAGCCAATCCTGAAAGTAGGCGAACTGCGTGAACGCCCTAGGCCCGTTGCGAACGAACACGAGTTTGCCCACGGGCGTGCCTGCCTTGCCTAAGCACACGTCCATTTCCGTTTTCATTTTCCGTGCCGTGGCACCGGCTCGCGTAGCCATATCGGGCCCCCCTTCAAAATGCTTTGGGTACCTTTCGGCGTCTGCTGTAGACCCGAGCCGGCAGTGCTGCATCCATGAGCGCGAGCCCCACGGAATCCGTCGGCGTGTCCAGAAGCAAGCGCAGCTTCTCCAGTTCCCCAAAGACCTGTAGAGCCATTGCCAGGTAGGTGAGCGCCGTTCCGGGATGTCCGTCCTCCAGGCGACGTACCGTGCTTACCGAAACACCCATGCGGGACGCCAGGTCGGTTTGAGACATACCCCGTCGCCGACGCGCGAGCCCGATGCTTTGGCCTAGCGCCTTGAGCGCTCTGTCTACGGCGATGTTAGTCGCTGCAATCACTTGTAATCATCCTGATAAGAACGCTTGATCAGCAAAAAAGTTCTAATAAGAACAATTATAGCATTGACGCCTGTTGCGATAGATACTCTTAATAGGAGCGCTTGGGGCCGACAATGGCTCATATAAGAACGTTTATCGCCGGCGAGCCGTCGCGATTCGTGCGCGAGGCGGCGCCGTTGGTGTGGCCCAGAAAGAGCATCAGGCGGGGATGCCAGTGGCCGTTGTCTTCAGCGGCCCGGATGCGTCTTTCAGAACTTGTGCGGTGTGCCTTGCGATCATCGCTTCTTCATCGGTCGCAATGACGTAGACAGGGATGCGGCTGCGCGGGCTGCTAATCAAGGTCGCGTGACGATCGTTCGCCGCGCCGTCGCATTCGATCCCTAGCCAGGTGAGTTGTTTGCAAAGCGCGGCCCGGATCGGCGCGGCATGCTCACCGATGCCACCAGAGAACACGAAGCCATCGATGCCGCCAAGGCTCGCAGTCATGGCGCCGACGTGCTTGGCGAGGTCGTACACGAAGAGCTCGATGGCCTCGCGCGCGGCCGCTTTTGTGCTCGCCAGCAAGGTTTGCATGTCATTGCTGATGCCAGACACGCCAAGCAGCCCGCTGGCGTTGTAGAGCAGCTTCTCGATCGTCGCAACAGGGAGGCCGTGGACCTGCTGCAAATACAGGATCACGCCCGGATCGAGGCTGCCGCACCGCGTTCCCATCATCAGGCCGTCGAGCGCGGTCAGGCTCATCGTCGTGTCCATGCTGCGACCGTCGTTGATCGCGCACAGGCTCGCTCCATTGCCAAGATGCGCGACGACGATCCGTCCCTTGGCCAGTGTCGGCATCATTTGGCGCAGCTTGCCGCTGATGAATTCGTACGAAATGCCATGGAAGCCGTAGCGGCGCAGCCCTTCCTTCACATACTTGTGCGGCAAGGGCAGTCGTGCCGCGACCTCGGGCATGTCGTGGTGAAAGGACGTGTCGAAGCAGGCAATTTGCGGCAGGTCGGAACGCAGTCGGCGCACGGCCTTAACCGCAGCGAGATTATGCGGTTGGTGCAAGGGTGCAAGAGGGATGAGTTTTTCAAGTTCGGCATAGACGGCCTTGCCGATGATCACCGGCGCTGCGAAGCGCCTGCCGCCATGAACAATGCGATGCCCAACCGCGTAGAGGGATTCGTCGCCGAGATGGCTATTGATCCATTCGAGCAGGTATTTCAGCAGCGCTTCTTGCTTGAGTGCCGCACCATGACGCCATTTTTTTTCCTTGAGCACGGCGCCATCGGGCGCTGTTGCCTTGAAATGAGGGGCCGTGCCGATATTCTCGATGCTTCCGTGCGACACCAGCCGCTCTTGGTCCGAGCCGCACTCGAAGAGCGCAAACTTGATGCTTGAAGATCCCGCGTTGAGTGTCAGGATGGCACTTGGCATCGCTCAAGCCTTTTGCATGATGCGCGTTTCCCGCCTCTTGCCCATCCGCGCGCATGCGGCAATAAGGCAAAGCGCTATCTTAAGCGACGCCGACGATTGCCGGCTCGCGGGCGCCGTCAGAGGGGGCGATTCGAGCGTCAGGGCTGACGCTGCGGCACCGTGAGCTCTAGCGCCTATTTTTTTAATCCGTGAAGTAAACGATGCGCATTATCCCCAAAGTCTGAAGCCGCCGATGAAGGCATCGCGATTGGACCCCATGCGCGAATGGGCAGGAAGATCCTTGAGCAGCTTGGCATTGCCACCCCCAAGAACGACGTAGTCTCCAAGCAGTCCGTCGCGCAGGATTTCGACGGCTTCGAAGACGTTTTTGGTCCAGGCCTTCTTCCCCTGTTTTGCCAGTGCCGCGGCGCCCAGGTAATCCTCGTAGCTCTTGCCCTTCTTCCAGTGCATATGCGCGAGCTCCATGCCGTGCACGACGTGATCGAGCACCATGGCTGAGCCGAGCCCGGTGCCCAGACCCAGGAACAGCATGCGGCCGCCGTCATAGCTGCCCAGGGCCTGCATCGCCGCGTCGTTGATCATTTTGACGGGCTTGCGATCGAATGCCAGATCAAAGCGGAAGTCCTTCCATCCGCTGCCGAGGTTCCAGGGCTCCCTTAACGGAGCGTTGTTGACAACCGGACCTGGAAATCCGATGGCAACGCGATCGTATTTCCAGCCGCGCGTCAGTTCCTTGATGGACTCGAGCATGCGTTGCGGGGTCATGGTCGGTCCCGAATCGAACTTGACCGGGTCAAGCTGTGCCTGTGTCCGGAACTTGATGCGTGTTCCGCCAATGTCGATGGCCAGAACGCTGTAGGGTTTCTTGGGTGCTGCACGGGTTTGTTTCGGCGACACGATACCTCCATGGGTGGTTTGCAATTTCGGCTTGGGCCAAGTCCTCGGGCAAAACGTCGCGGGCAACTGCGGGATGCGGCGCTGGCAAGGTTGCGCTCACCGGCGCGAAAGCGGTGTGAAAGCGTACGGCAAAGGCAAGCCACGCCGATGCCGTGCCACGCGGCGGGTATGAAGATACCTTCGAGACCTGCGGTCATTTCTGCGGCGATCTCCACCGTCTTCTAATCGTCTCGCCGATGGCGCCTGCCGGAAATTCCAGCATCGCTCACCTCGCGTCTCCCCTGCATGTGCCTCAATCGATGTCGCTCGATTTTCGACGAGAAATTAGACCACGAAAAAGCCTCGCCTCCCTTGTACTTTCGCACACGCAAGCGCCCGCCGCGGCGGCTAAGGCGCCGGCGTTATCATGTCCTCCTGAAGGGTCACGATAATCCTGGAGACAGCCGATGATTGAAGGGTCTTGTCACTGCGGCGGCGTGCGCCTCAAAGTCGATGCTGCTCCTGCGACGGTCACCGAGTGCAACTGTTCGATTTGTCGCCGCTACGGCGTACTTTGGGCCTATTTTTCGCCAAAGCAGGTGCAAATCGACGTCATTTCGCGTCAAACCGATCGATACAGCTGGGATGACAAGTCCATCGAATTTCATCGCTGCGCCGATTGCGGCTGTGTCACGCACTGGACCGCCGTCGATCCGGCGACAGAACGCATGGGAATCAATGCCCGCCTCCTGGACCCGCAGATCCTTGCGCTCGCGCGGGTCCGGCATCTCGATGGCGCAAACACCGAGCAATACCTGGATTAGCACCGCGTAAGCCTTGCGGCGGCCATGCAGCGAAATAGTGGACATCGCAACAACGCTGCCATTGGGTCCTGGTGGGTCGACGGTTGGGCGAACCAATGCAAGCTGCGTTCACGTCCTGTTTGGCCGTCACCAGGGCGAGCGCGCCGAAACATGCCTTCGCTCCATTGATGCCTGCGTGCGCGTCGCAGCCGTATGACACACATGGCCATGCGCGCTTTCCCGGCCGCGTTGCTGCGACCGCACCCGCTAGAATCGAGCATCGTGGCCCTGACTCCTTGTTCCCTACCATAGAGGGGCATCCGGAAAAATGCAATACTGGCTCCCTCCGCTTTTCATCCTTGCCCCTGAACGATCAGTTGTGACGGCGCGATTGATGAAAGACCCGCTTGACGCGGTCGCGGCGCGCTCCGATTCCTAGGCCCATCGCGTGTTCAAAATCTTTTCGCGCTCGCCCGTGCATGACCCGATTGCCAAGCCCAAGCCGCAATCCAAAACCGAGATCCGCTGTACCACCTGCTACATGTGCGCCTGCCGCTGCGGCATTCGCGTGCACCTGCGCGATGGCGATATTCGCTTCATCGACGGCAATCCGAACCACCCGATCAACCGTGGCGTGATTTGTGCCAAAGGCAGCGCCGGGATCATGAAGCAGGTGTCGCCCGCGCGCCTGACAGAGCCGCTGTTGCGAAAGGCGGGTTCCGCAAGGGGCGAGGGCGAATTCGAGCCGATCTCCTGGGAGCGCGCCTTTGACCTCCTGACCGAGCGCCTTCGCGGCATTCGCGCCACCGACGCAAAAAAATTCGCGCTTTTCACGGGCCGCGACCAGATGCAGGCGTTGACGACCCTCTTTGCGCGGCAATTCGGCACCCCCAACTACGCCGCCCATGGGGGCTTCTGTTCGGTCAATATGGCCGCCGGCATGATCTATACGATCGGTGGCAGCTTCTGGGAATTCGGGGGCCCCGATCTCGAACGCGCCAAGCTCTTCGTCATGATCGGCACGGCCGAGGATCACCACAGCAACCCGCTTAAGATCGCTATCTCGAAATTCAAGCGCGCTGGCGGCAGATTCATCTCGATCAATCCGGTGCGCACCGGCTATTCGGCGATCGCCGACGAGTGGATTCCGATTCGCCCGGGTACCGACGGGGCGCTATTCATGGCCCTCTTGCACGAACTCATCGAAAACGACCTCATCGACCATGCCTTTCTCAAGCGCTACACCAATGCGCCGCAACTGGTCGTGCTCGATGAAGGCGAGATGGAAGGCCTTTTCGCGTTTGACCCGAACAAGGGGCCGGCTAGCGATGGTCGCAATCCGCACAACAAGCTCGTATGGGATCTGAAGAGCGGATCGGTCAAGGCGGCCTATCCGGAGGGCATCGCTGCCGAATGCGACATCGCGCTTAGAGGCCGCTATCGGCTTGCCGATGGCAGCACGGTTGCGCCATCGTTTCAGCTGCTCGCCGAGCGCGTTCTCGCGTGCACGCCCGAATGGGCCGAAGCGATCACGGGCGTTGCCGCCGCGCGCATCCGCATGCTCGCGCGCGAACTTGGCGAGACCGCACTGCATCAGGCCTTCGAGCTGCCCATTGCCTGGACCGATGCGTGGGGAGTGCGGCATGAAACAACGCAGGCACGCCCGGTTGCGTTTCATGCCATGCGCGGCCTGGCTGCCCATTCGAACGGATTTCAGACGATCCGTGCCCTTGCCGTCCTGATGAGTGTGCTTGGCACCATCGATGCGCCTGGCGGCTTTCGCCACAAGCCGCCCTATCCGCGCCACATCGTGCCGAACTATCGCGTCTTTAACGATCCCGCGATGCTCAAGCCCAACACACCCTTAAACGCCGCGCCGCTTGGCTTTCCGGCAAGCCCCGAAGAACTCGCGCTTAACGACGACGGCTCGCCGATGCGCATCGACCATGCCTTCTCGTGGGAGCATCCGCTTGCAGCCCATGGAATGATGCACAACGTCATTACCAATGCCACCCGGGGCGATCCCTACCAGCTTGATACGCTCATGATCTTCATGGCCAACATGGCCTGGAATTCGACCATGAACACCATGGCCGTACGCGACATGCTCAACGCGCGTGACGGCAATGGCCAATTCAAGATTCCCTTTCTTGTCGTCTGTGATGCATTTCAGAGCGAGATGGTGGCGTTTGCCGATCTGGTCCTGCCTGATACCACCTATCTCGAGCGCCATGACGTGATGGGCATGCTCGATCGGCCGATCAGCGAATTCGAGGGTCCAGTCGATTCGGTGCGCGTTCCGGTGGTGGCGCCACTTGGCCAGTGCAAGCCGTTCCAGGAGGTGCTGGTGGAACTCGCCTCAAGGCTCAAGCTGCCGGCGTTCACGACCGAGGCGGGCACGCGCAAGTTCAAGGATTACCCCGATTTCATCGTCAACTTCGAGCACCAGCCCGGGCTTGGATTTCTCATGGGCTGGCGCGGCGCGAACGGCGAGAAAAGCATTCGTGGCGAACCCAATCCGAACCAATGGGAGATGTATGCGAAAAACGATTGCGTGTTCCAGCATCACCTGCCGCTTGATCAGCAATACATGCGCAACTGGAACCAGGCGTATCTTGACGCCTCCAAGGCCGCCGGCTGGCGCCAGCGCAACGATCCGATCCAGCTTGTGCTTTACTCCGACACGCTGCAGCGCTTTCGCCTTGCAGCCCAGGGCAAGACGAAGGGCCGGCAGCCGCCTGATCACCTCAGAAAGCGCATCGAAACCTATTTCGATCCGCTGCCTTTCTGGTACGCGCCACTCGAAGTCGCGCAAACCGATGCCAGGGAATATCCGCTGGCTGCGATCGCGCAGCGGCCGATGGCCATGTATCACTCCTGGGATTCACAAAATGCGTGGCTGCGACAGATCCATAGCCACAACTACCTGTTCGTCAATCCGCTGACGGCAAGTCATGCGGGCATCGCCGATGGCGGCTGGAGCTGGGTCGAGAGCCGCTGGGGCAAGGTGCGCTGCATGGTGCGCTATAGCGAGGCGGTCGAGCCTGGCACGGTGTGGACCTGGAACGCGATCGGCAAGGCAGACGGCGCGTGGCAACTCGCACCCGGGGCAGACGAATCACGCAAGGGATTTGTGCTGAATCACCTCATCACCGAAGAGCTTCCCTGCGACGGCGGCGCCTTCTCTGCAACCATCAGCAATTCGGATCCGGTCACGGGGCAGGCCGGCTGGTATGACGTGCGCGTGCGGCTTCGGCCGGCGAGCGCCGATGAAGCAGAAGTATCCGCGCCACAGGTGGCAGCAGTACCTGCAGTTCCTGGCGTGCTCGGGCACGCCCACGACGCAGTCGCTTATTTCGCAGGCCGGGATGACCATGACGACTAAACCCGTAGCAGAGACGCTCGCCAGGCAGCTTGCCCTGGTCATTGACCTTGACGTTTGCGTCGGCTGTCACGCCTGCGTCACGTCGTGCAAGCAGTGGAATACGTCTGGCGCAGCGGGACCGCTCGCCGACGAGAGGGCCTACGGCGCAAATCCGAGCGGGACCTTCTTCAATCGCGTGCAGACCTTTGAAGCCGGGACTTTCCCCGATACCGACACGATTCATTTCCCGAAAAGTTGCCTGCACTGCGAGGATCCGCCGTGCGTTCCGGTCTGTCCCACGGGAGCGAGCTACAAGCGTGCCGAGGATGGCATTGTGCTCGTCGACTATGACAAGTGCATCGGCTGCAAGTATTGCAGCTGGGCCTGCCCGTACGGCGCGCGTGAACTCGATGAAGAACGAAAGGTGATGACCAAATGCACGCTGTGCGTCGATCGCATCTACGACGAATCATTGCCCGTCGCCGAGCGCAAACCGGCCTGCGTCATGGCCTGCCCGACCGGGGCGCGCCTCTTTGGCGATGTCAAGGACCCCAATTCGGAAGTCTCAAAGGCGATCCGCGAACGCGGCGGCTACGCCTTGATGCCGGAATGGGAAACGCACCCGGCCAACCAGTACCTGCCGCGCCGCACGGCGAGCGCGCCAACGCGTGACAGCAAGGACGATTGCGGTCCATGAACCCGGCCATGTCGGTCGTGATTTTCACGACGCTTTGTGGCGCAGCGCAAGGCCTCGTGGTCACCCTCGCCGTGCTTGTGCTTGGCGGTGCGCTTGACGCCAGCAACGCCACGGTCAATTCCGGGCTGGTGCTTGCAGGCGTCATGCTGCTTGCGAGTCTTGCCGCATCATTTCTGCATCTGGGCCGGCCCGAGCGGGCCTGGCGCGCGGTCATGATGTGGCGCACCTCGTGGCTCTCGCGCGAGGTCATCGTGCTGCCTCTTTTTACCGCGACCGTCGGCCTTTGGTGGCTGACCCAGGCGCTTGGCTACTTCGTGCCGCTGTTGCCCGTCATTTGCGTCTTGGTTTCGGTCTTGCTCTGGTACTGCACGGCGATGGTCTACATGTGCATCCGCTTCCTGCAGGAATGGGCCCATCCCCTGACCCTCATCAACTACACGCTGATCGGGCTGTCATCGGGCTTGATCCTGAGCGGCGCACTGCTTGCCCTTATCGGCCCGCAAGGCGTCGCGGTGCAAGTCGCACCCTTTGCGCTTGTCATCACCATCGTTGCCTGGATTGCCCGTGCCCTGTCGCTTAGACGCAATCGCACGATAAGGCACGCATCGACGCTGCAATCGGCCATTGGCGTTCGTGCGCGCGACATCAAGCAGATTTCGATGGGCATGTCGGCAGGCTCGTTTAACACGCGCGAGTTCTTTCATCCTGCATCGCGCGCGGTGCTCAAGAACATCAAGTGGGGATTCATCGTCTTTGGCTTTGCCGTGCCTGCCGTGCTTGTCGCCTGGTTTTTGGTGTCGCACGACAGGAGTGCGTGGCTGATTGCCTTTCCGCTCCAGTATCTTGGCCTTCTTTGCGAGCGCTGGTTTTTTTTCGCGCAGGCCAGGCACCCGCAGAATCTCTACTACCAGGTGGTGTCTTAACCGCTGCAGCGAAGAAGCTCGGATTTGCAGAGCTATGTGAGAATGTACGTCCGGGTCGTTTTGGCAAGGCATTTCAGAGGAATTGCGATGGCAAAGGTGGCATTTATCGGGCTTGGCGTGATGGGATTCCCGATGGCAGGACATCTGGCCGCAAAGGGTCATGAGGTCACCGTCTACAACCGCAATCCGGCACGCGGCGCGCTCTGGCTCAAGAGTCACAAGGGCGTTGTCGCGACGACGCCCGCCGATGCGGCTCGCGGCGCCGAATTCGTGTTTACCTGCGTGGGCAACGACCAGGACCTGTATCAGGTCACGATCGAAGGCGACGGCGCGCTTTTTGCTATGGAAAAAGGCGCGGTCTTGATCGACAACACGACCGTATCGCGCACGGCGGCCCTGCGAGTTTTCGCGGCCGCCAAGGACCAGGGCGTCGCGTTTCTCGATGCGCCCGTGTCTGGCGGTCAGGCCGGCGCAGAAGGCGGGCGTCTGACGGTGATGGTCGGCGGCAGCGAAGACACCTTCAAGCGCGGCGAGGCGGTGATTGCGGCCTATGCCAAGACGGTGCGTTACATGGGCCCGCCTGGCGCCGGTCAGCTGACCAAGATGGTCAACCAGATCTGCATTGCGGGCCTCGTTCAGGCACTCTCCGAAGGCCTTGCCTTTGCCGAGCGTGCGGGCTTGAACGGCGAACACGTGATCGAGGCGATCTGCGGAGGTGCGGCGCAATCCTGGCAGATGGACAATCGCGGCAAGACCATGCTCGCTCGCAAGTTCGACTTCGGCTTTGCTGTCGATCTGATGCGAAAGGATCTGGCCATCTGCATTGACGAGGCCAAGCGCAATGGCAGCCAGCTGCCGGTGACGCAACTGGTCGACAGTTTTTACGCCAAGCTGCAACAGCGGGGGGAGGGCCGGCTGGACACGTCGAGTCTGATGCTGCTCGTCGCAAGTGAGCGCAAAGGCTAAGAGAAACCCGGGGGCAGACGATGGATTACCGGCGCCTTGGCAGTACCGGCCTTAAGGTCTCCAGGCTTTGCCTTGGCACGATGACCTTCGGTGTGCAAACCGATGAAACCGAATCGATTCGCATCATGGATCGCGCTTTCGAAGCGGGCATCACCTTCATCGATACCGCCGATGTCTATCCGCTGGGTGGCGACCTGAGCACGGTTGGCCGTACCGAAGAGATTGTCGGCCGCTGGCTCAAGGGCAAGCGCGGTGACATCGTACTTGCGACCAAGGCGGTCGGCAAGATGGGCGCACGGCCCTGGCAGCAGGGCGCCTCGCGCAGACATCTGCTGTCCGCCATCGATGCGTCGCTTCATCGTCTTGGCACCGATTATGTCGACCTCTACCAGCTGCATTCGGACGACGCCGAAACCCCGCTTGACGAAACCCTGGAGGCGCTCGATGCCATCGTGCGTGCGGGCAAGGCGCGCCACATTGGCGTGTCGAATTTTCTCGCTTATCGCTTGGCGCGAGCGCTCGGCCGCGCCGATGTCAAAGGCGTCGCGCGTTTTGTCTCGGTGCAGCCCAGGTACAACCTCCTGTTTCGGCAGATCGAGCGCGAGCTCTTGCCTCTTGCTGCCGAGGAGCAGATCGGTGTGATTCCCTACAATCCGCTGGCCGGGGGCCTCCTGACGGGCAAGCACCGCGTTGACGCGCGTCCAAGCGATGGCCGCTTCATGCTCGGCAGCGCGGCCAAGACCTACCAGGACCGCTACTGGCATGAGGGCGGATTCGAGACGGTCGAAGCGCTGCGCGGCCTGCTTCTGGAGACGAGCGCAAGCCTGGCCACCGTGGCCATCGCCTGGGTGCTTGCCAATCCCGCGATTACCGCTGCCATCATCGGCGCAAGCCGCGCCGCACAGCTTGACGACAGCATTGCCGCGGCAAGCTTTGCACTTGATGCGCAGCTCAAGTCGAAAATGGACGAGCTGACCTTGCGCTATCGTCAGGGCGACGCGCTGCGCTAGGCGTTGGAGAGCATGGATCGCGCAACGCTTCTCGCCTACGACAGCGACCCTGAGGCCTTTGCCAATCTCTGGGAAACGCAGCCGCTGCCGGGCGATTTCTACGCGCTCTTGCTGCGCTTTTTTCGCGCCGGCAAGACCGCCGATATCGGCTGTGGCTCCGGCCGTGATGCGGCGTGGCTTTTGAAAAACGGCTTCGACGTGATCGGCTATGACGCCTCAAGGGGCCTTCTCGCGCAGGCGCGGGCCCGTCATGCCGGCGTCGAGTTCGCCTTTGCCGAGCTGCCTGATCTGGCGGGCGTTGAGCGTGCCGCGTTTCAGAACGTGGTCTGTGAGACCGTCATCATGCATTTGCCGATCGAGGAGATTGTGGCCGCGGTCAAAACGCTGATGGCGCTCCTCGTGCCTGCCGGCACGCTTTATTTGAGCTGGCGCGTCACCCAGGCGGGCGAGGAGCGCGACAAGACGACCCGGCTCTTTTCGGCATTCGCACCGCAACTCGTGCGAAGCGCGCTCGGTTCTTCAGACACGCTGCTTTGGGACAAGGAGGAAGTGAGCGCGTCCTCTGGAAGGACCATTCACCGGCTGATCGTGAGAAAGGGGATCGCCAGCGAGAGCCAGGATTCTCAGCTGCCGCCAAACCAGTTGTAGCCCTGGTCTTCCCAGTAGCCGCCCGGGTAGGTGTTGGTCACGGTCATGACCATGATGTGCTTGGGATTCTTGTAGCCGAGCTTGGTTGGCATGCGCAACTTCATCGGAAAACCGAATTCGCGCGGCAAAAGAAAGCCGTCGTAGCTCAGGGTCAGGAGCGTTTGCGGATGCAGCGCCGTTGGCATGTCGATACTCGTGTGATAGCCATCGGCACATTCGAAGTTGATGTACTTCGCCGTGGTATCGGCGCCAATTTGCTTCAGGAAATCCGCGTACCTGACGCCGCCCCAGCGGCCGATGGCGCTCCAGCCCTCGACGCAGATGTGTCGCGTGATCTGCTGGGTTTGCGGCAGCGCATAAAGATCGGTCAATGCCCAGGGCGTCTTGTTCTGGATCAGCCCGGCAAGCTTCAGGCGATAACTGTCCCCGTCGACCTTGGGCGCCTGGCTCATCGGATAGAAGGCATTAAACGGAAACGGCCGCGTCAGTTCCGATTCGCTATAGGTCGCTGCAAGCCGGTTCGGATCAAACAGCGCCGCCTGCGCAGCATCGTTCATGCGCGAGACGGCCTTGAGCGCCCGCTCGATCGAGGGCTGGCTGCTGATGCGAATGTCGCAGCCACTCAGAAGCGCAAGGCCGCCAAGGGTCAGGCCCCGCTGCATGAACAGCCGTCGGGCCGGCGCTGGCATGACCGAAAGGGCCTCGCGCACGATCAACTCGCCTTCGCGGCCGGCGGGCTTTTTGGGCTGGATCATGGCGTTCCCCCTAGCGGCCGCGGATCATCGGCATCAACGAGCGCGGCACCAGCGCGACCATCACCAGATGAATGAAAACGAAGGCGACGATCAATGCCATCGCGACGAAATGCACGACGCGCGCCGTATCGTAGCCGCCCAGAAGTTCGCGCAAGAGCGGAAACTGCACCGATTTCCATAGCACAAGGCCGCTGCAGATCAAAAGCGCAACGTCAAGCCAGACGAACAGATACGCGCAGCGCTGCAAGCTGTTGTAGTGCGAAAGATCATTGTGGGCGAGCTTGAGCCTCAAGGCGTCGCCAAGTTCCCTGAGCACCTCGCCGGGCGCGATCGGCAGGAATTTCCTCGCGATCCGGCCCGACACGAAATTGAGCGCCAGGTAAATCAGGCCATTGGCAAAAAGAACCCACATTGCAGCGAAATGCCACATCGTGCCGCCGGCCAGCCAGCCGCCTAGCGTGATGCTCGCCGGAAAGGTGAAATGCCAGATCGGCGAGGCGTTGTAGATCTGCCAGCCACTGGTGACCATGATGACGATGGAAAGCGCATTGAGCCAATGCGCGATGCGCACCCATCGCGGGTGGATAATTTGTCTTGCGCGCTCCATGCCGGCTCCTCCGTGTCTTGCCAGTTGGTCTGGCCTTGGCGCTCATCCTTACAGTTTCGAAGTCGGCGCGCAAACGCGCCGCTTTGCGCAAGGCGATCAGGGCCGCGTTTCCTCTCAAAAATAGCAGTCTTGCGGCGCGCGCGTGGCAGAAAACAACACAACTGCGGATTTGCGTTTTGTTGTTGCCGCAGGCTTCGATACAGTGGACCGACAAGGCCGCTCACCGATTCGGCCAAGGGAAAAACAATGGAACTGACCGAGGAAATGCACGACCCCGTCCCGATCCACCCCGACGCAGCAGCAACGCTTGCGGCCGGACGGCCGATGGTGCCGCCAGACGAGCGCTCGATCGATGACCTGCCACCGGGGCAAAGGGTCCGGTTTTCCGGGGACGGTGGCGAGTATTTCAAGATCTGGGCGACCAACCTTGCGCTCACGATTCTCACCATCGGCATCTATTCCGCCTGGGCCAAGGTCAGGCGCCTGCGCTATTTCTATGGCAATACCACGCTGTCTGGCTCGACCTTCGATTTTCATGGACGACCGGCGGCGATCCTGCGCGGCCGTATCGTGGCTTTGATCCTGCTCGTGCTCTACACCCAGTCGGCGAAGATTTCGATCGCATTATTCGTTGGCACGGTCCTCGCCATCGCTGCGATCTTTCCGTGGCTGTTTTACCGCTCCCTGTGTTTTCGGCTCGGCAATACCAGCTATCGTGGCGTACGCTTTCACTTCGGCGGCACGGCCGCTGGCGCCTACGCGTTTTTCACGCCGATCATTTTGCTCGTGCTCGCGCCCAACCTGTTGCTCGTGACGCTCGCAGAAGGGGGCAAGCCGGGCTATGCCCAGGCTTTCGAGCTGGTCGGCCTGTACCTCTTGATCCTCCTTGTGTGGCCGTATTTCCTGCACCGCCTGCGCACCTATCAGCATGGCGAGGCGTACTTCGGCAGGACGCGCTTTAGCTACGGCGGCACGGCCGGCATGTTCTACGGGCTGATCATGAAATGCGCCGGGCTGATGTTTCTGGCAGGGATCGTTGTGGGTGTCGTTGGCGCTGCGATCGCCGGTGTTGCGAGGACTTCGGGCGTTCACGAACCCGTCTCCCAGCAGATGGCCGGCGTGATCACGATCCTGGTTGCCGTTCCGATCTATGGCTTCATGCTTGCTCTGATTCCGTACTGGACGTCACGCTCGCAAAACATCGTGTGGGGCAATACCGCGCTGGCCGGCAGCCGCTTCCGGAGCGAATTGCGCTTTAAGCCCCTGTTTTGGATCGACACCGTCAATTTCTTTCTGACCATTTTCACCCTCGGCATTTTCCGGCCTTTCGCTGCCATCCGCTCGGCGCGCGTCCGTCTTGAAGCCGTCGGCTTTGAAGGCGATGTCAGCGTCTTTGAAGGCGCCGAAGAGGCGTCAAGCGGGGCGATGGGCTCCGAGTTCGTCGATCTTTTCGGATTTGACATCTCGCTGTGATCCAGGCGCTGTTTTTCGATGGCAAGAGTACTGTGGCAACGCCGGTTGCGCTGCGTGTCGACGGCGGCCTCCTGCATATCCAGGCGGCCGGCTGGCAGCGTTGCGAGCGCGCGGAAAGTCTCGAGTTCACACCGCCTTATGCGCGCTCGGCGGCGCGCGTGAATCTTCCTGATGGTGCCCTGTGCGAGGTTCCCCCGGGCGACTTCTTGGGGCTGCGCCGCGCCCTGGCCAAGCCACCGGGATTGATCGAGCTGATCGAATCGCGCTGGCGCTACGCGCTGCTCTCGCTGGCCGTAATCGCGGCCTGCGTCGCATCGGTCTACGTTTGGGGCATTCCGATTGCCGTTGGCATCATCGTCGAGCGCGCGCCGCGAACGCTTGACAGCCACTTTGGCAAGTCGACCCTCACCCAGCTCGAGAGCTACGGCCTGATCGGGCCCAAACGCGCGGCGACGCCGCGCGAAGAGCGGCTGAGCAGGCGCTTTGCGCAATTGGCAGGGGGCACGGCGGTGCCCTATCAGCTCGATTTTCGCGATTTTCCAGCGGGCCCCAATGCGTTTGCCCTGCCTGACGGCACGATCCTGATGTCGTCTGAGATCGAGGCGCTCACGCAAAACGATGATGCCCTGATGTTCGTGCTCGCGCACGAACTTGGCCATCTCTACTATCGCCACGGCGTGAAACTGCTCGCGCGCGCGACGCTGACATCAATCCTGATCACGTGGTATGCGGGCGACGTCTCCAATGCCCTGGCGCTTGCCACCGTTGGCGTTTTGAACCTGCGCTACTCGCGCGAGGCCGAGGCGCAAGCGGACGCCTTCGCCATCGCCAGACTGCGCGCGGCGCACATCCCGACGCGCCCCGCGGCGGACCTCTTTCGTGCGATGCAGAAGACTTCATCCAAGGGGGGCGAGGGAAAACCCAGGAAATTCGCGGTCGAGCCGCCCGACTATCTGTCGAGCCACCCGGCCACGAAAGATCGCATCCGGCTTCTCGATAGCGACACGCCATAGCCCCAAAAAAAGAGCCCGGCTTGAACCGGGCTCGAGTCGCTCGCAGTGCGAGGCGCCTTACTTCAGGTGCTTTTGGACCAGTTTGGCCATCTCGAACATCGAAACCTGCGACTTGCCGAAGATTTCCTTCATCTTGGCATCGGCATTGATGAGGCGACGGTTGACGCTGTCTTGCAGCTTGTTCTTCTTGATGTAGTCCCAAAGCTTCTTCGTCACTTCGGTGCGCGGCGCGGGCATTGCACCAATGACGGCTGCAAGGGCTGCGCTTGGCGTCATGGCCTTCATGAACGCGGCGTTGGGCTTTCTCGCAGACTTTGGCTTTGCTGCTTTCTTGGCCGGAGCCTTCTTGGCCGGGGCCTTCTTGGCAGCAGCCTTCTTCGCCGGGGCCTTCTTGGCTGGCGCTTTCTTGGCAGGCTTTACAGCCTTTTTAGCCGGGGCTTTCTTCGCGGCTTTTTTTGCGGGTGCGGCTTTTTTTGCAGGCTTTTTTGCGGTAGCCATTTCACATGCTCCTATCAAAGTGTGACGAGCGGGGTTGTCGAACAAGTGTCATGCCCCACGCGCCGCGCACCATCGACGAGCGCAAATGGCCATCGATGCTGGGAGAAGCTGGGGAGAAGACGCGGTGTGTGGCCCGCCCGAAATGCGACGCGGCGCACTGCGCCGGGACGGTAGCCATCAGATTGAACTGCCGTTTGGCAGGAACTCTATGCATCAAAAAGCCTCGGGGCAACGCTGCCCACTTAAGCACAAATTTGCGGCAAAGTTTAAACCAGTTGTCGCTGTATGGAAGCATATTTTCGCAGGCAGAAGCGGATTTTTCATAGGGAAACACGCTGAAACAACATCTCGACCAAGATGTTTCTCGGTTAAAACCCGCGATTGACGCCCCGGGTGGCGCGCTGCATGATCGAAGGATTACGCAGGTGGCTCGTTCGACCGCCTCTTCCCTATGATCGCATTCGTCGTTCGCCGCCTCTTCCAAGCCGTGCTGGTCATGCTCGCAGTGGCCTTCGTCTCGTTTCTGCTTTTCCAGTTCACGGGCGACCCGGTCAATTTCATGCTCGGCCAGAACGCCACCCCTGCCGAGCGTCAGGCGCTGCGCGAATCGCTCGGCCTTGACCAGCCCTTCTTTGTGCAGTTTGCGCATTTCGTTGTCAATGCGGCCCAGGGCGAGTTCGGGCTGTCCCTGCGCGAAGGGCGCAAGGTTTCGACGCTGTTTCGCGAGCGCATGCCAGCCACGCTCGAGCTCAGTTTTGTTGCCGCCGTGATTGCCCTCGCCGTTGGCGTGCCCATGGGCGTCTTGACCGCGCTCAAGCGCAATAGCGTCTTTTCGCAGAGCATGCTCGCGCTTTCTCTTGTCGGCGTGTCGCTGCCGACATTTCTCATCGGCATCCTTTTCATCCTCGTTTTCGCCGTCGAGCTGAACTGGCTTCCGGCTTACGGACGCGGCGAGACGGTGATGATCGGCGAGTGGAAGTCCGGGCTTTTTACCCTCGATGGCTGGCGTCACCTGATCATGCCCTCGATTACCCTGTCGCTGTTTCAGCTGACGCTGATCCTGCGTCTTGTGCGTGCCGAGATGCTCGAGGTGCTGCGCACGGACTACATCAAGTTCGCGCGTGCGCGCGGGCTGACCACGCGGGCAATCAACTTCGGCCATGCCCTGCGCAACACGCTCGTGCCGGTCATCACCATCACCGGATTGCAGCTGGGCGGCATCATTGCCTTTGCCATCGTCACGGAAACCGTATTCCAGTGGCCGGGCATGGGTCTGCTTTTCATCCAGTCGGTGAATGTCGCCGACGTGCCGGTGATGGCCGCCTACCTGTGCCTGATTGCCCTGGTTTTCGTTGTCATCAACCTCGTTGTCGATCTGCTCTATTTTGTCGTCGACCCCCGCTTGCGTATTGAACGCGTCTCCACTGCCGCCTGACCATGACCCCCGTATCGCCCGAGCGCTCGCCGATCGCCAAAATCCGCACTTTCCTTCCCGAGCTGACCGCCTTTCGCCAGGACCTGCATGCCCATCCGGAACTCGGCTACGAGGAGGTGCGCACGGCCGCAACCGTCGTCAAGGCGCTGAAGCTTCTGGATATTGCGACCCACGAAGGCATCGGCAAGACCGGCGTTGTCGGTGTCATCGAAGGACGGCGCACCGACAGCGGACGCACGCTTGGGCTGCGCGCCGACATGGATGCGTTGCCGATGCGCGAAGAAAACGAATTTGCCCACCGCTCGAGAACGCCGGGGCGGATGCACGCGTGCGGCCACGATGGCCACACCACGATGCTGCTTGGCGCTGCGCGCTACCTGTCTGAGACGCGCAATTTCAACGGCACGGTGCATCTCATCTTTCAGCCCGGTGAAGAGGGTTTCGCCGGCGCCAAGGCGATGATCGACGATGGGCTCTTCGAGCGCTTCGATTGCGACACGGTGTATGCCATGCATAACTGGCCAAGCCTTCCCCTGGGCAAGGTCGGGCTCAATGCCGGCGCGATGATGGCCGCCTCGGACCGCTTCGAGATCGTCGTCACGGGGCGTGGCGGCCACGGCGCACATGCCTATCTCACCGTCGACCCGGTGCTGGTCGCAGCGCATATCATCACTGCGACGCAAAGCATCGTCAGCCGCAACGTTGGCCCGCTCGAGTCCGCCGTCGTCAGCATTTGCGCGATGTCAGCGGGCGATCTGGCAGCGATGAGCGTCATACCCGGGCAGGCGCGCCTGGTGGGTACCGTGCGCACTTTCAAGCCCGAACTTCAGAACATGGTCGAGCAACGTCTGAATGACATCGTGCAGTCGATTGCCAGCGCTTTTGGCGCGAGCGCCACGCTGACCTACCGGCGTGTTTATCCGGCCACCGTGAATACGCCAGGCGAAGCGCAGCTGGCAGGCGATGTCGCATCGGCGCTGCTTGGCGAAGACAACGTGATTCGCGACCTCGAGCCCTCGATGGGCTCGGAAGATTTTTCGTTCATGCTCAAGGCACGGCCCGGCGCCTATCTGAGGCTTGGCCAGGGCGGCGCCGAGAACGGCTGCTTCTTGCACAATACGCGATATGATTTCAACGACCACGTGA
This sequence comes from Gammaproteobacteria bacterium, assembly GCA_903970185.1. GTDB lineage: Bacteria > Pseudomonadota > Gammaproteobacteria > Burkholderiales > Burkholderiaceae_D > CAJCIC01. The sequence goes on along the minus strand of CAJCIC010000001.1, from coordinate 20,494 downwards.
TCCCGGTGGGCAGCGGGCTATTTGCCGGCATCGCCGAGCGTTCGCTGCCGCTCTGATCGCACACCGACGTCTATCCAGGGGGAAATTTGATGAAATTCAAGACGCTTGCCTTCTCGGCGCTGATCGGCCTTGGCCTGGCTGCACCTGCCGTGGCTGCCGACGAGCCGGCCAAGACCGTCGTGTTCAGGTTTGCCGACCAGGGCGACGCGCTGTCGATGGACCCGCATTCGCTAAACGAATCGCTCCAGCTGGCCTTCGATGGCAACATCTACGAGCCGCTCGTGCAGCTCGACAAGAATCTGAAGATCGTGCCCGCGCTTGCCACCGACTGGAAGCAGACCGCGCCCACCGTCTGGCGCTTCAACCTGAGGCGCAACGTCACGTTTCACGACGGCACGCCGTTTACTGCCGACGATGTCATCTTCTCGTATAACCGCGCCCGCGGTGAGGGATCGGACATCCGCACCTATGTCGGCAAGGTGAAGGAGATCAAGAAGATCGACGATTACACGCTCGATTTCATCACCGACGGCCCGTACCCGATCCTTCCCAACGTCTTCACCCGCTGGTACATCATGAGCAAGAAGTGGTGTACCGAAAATCGCGCTGAAAAGCCTGTCGACAAGCGCAAGGGCATCGAGAATACGGCGTCATTCAAGGCCAACGGCACCGGGCCTTTCCGCCTCAAGTCGCGTGATCCCGGCACGCTCACGGTGCTGGTGCGCAATCTCAATTACTGGGGCAAGATCGATGGCAACGTCGAAGAAGTCGATTTCACCCCGATTGGCAATGCCGCAACCCGGGTCGCAGCGCTGATTTCGGGCGAGATCGACATGATGGAACCCGTGCCCCAGCAGGATATCGCCCGCATCAACGCCACGCCGGGGCTGCAGGTCCTGCAAGGCCCGGAATTGCGCACCATCTTCCTTGGCATGGACCAAAAGCGCGACGAGCTGCTTTTTTCCAACATCAAGGGCAAGAACCCGTTCAAGGACAAGCGCGTGCGCCAGGCCTTCTACGAGGCCATCGATATCGAGGCGATCAAGGCCAAGGTCATGCGTGGCGCCTCGACGCCGTCTGCGCTCATGATTGCGCCTGGCGTGCATGGCTTTGACGCGAGCTTGAACAAGCGCCTGCCCTACGATCCGGAAGCCGCGAAAAAACTTCTGGCCGACGCCGGCTACCCGAATGGCTTTGAGGTGTCGATGAACTGCCCCAACGATCGCTACGTCAACGACGCCGAAATCTGCCAGGCGGTGGCCTCGATGCTGGCGCGCGTCAATGTCAAGATCGACCTCGTGGCCGAGTCCAAGGCGACCTATTTCCCGAAGATCCTGTCGCGCAACACGTCCTTTTACATGCTGGGCTGGACGCCTTCCACGATCGACGCCCACGACGCCCTGTATTCGCTCGTGGCCTCGCCAGGCGACGGTGGCCAGGGCCAGTTCAACCTTGGCGCCTACAGCAATCCCAAGGTCGACGAGCTGATTTCCAGGATCCAGTCGGAGACCGACGATGCCAAGCGCAGCGCCATGATCAGCGAGGCGATGAAGATCCACGAGGACGACATCGGTCACATTCCGTTACATCAGCAGGCGCTGGCCTGGGGCATGAAGAAGAGCGTATCGCTGGTACAGTTACCTACCAACGATCTTTTCTTCAAGTGGGTGGTGCTGCACTAGTCCGCCCCCCGAAGGCTCGATCGCAATGGCACGGAGCGTGCATTACTTTTCGCTATGGCCCTCGCGATGAATGACGCAACAGCACCGGCGCCCAGAGGACGGCTGTATCGCCTCTGGGACAGTGATTTCGGCTATCAATTCCGCCGCTCGCCGGTGGCCATCGTCGCATCCGTCGTGCTTCTGGTGTGGCTCATCGCAGCGGTCGGCGCGCCCTGGCTTGCGCCGCACAATACGCTTGATCTTGCCACGCTCGATCTGATCGATGCCAGGCTGCCGCCGGCCTGGCTCGAAGGCGGCGACCATCGTTATCTCCTTGGCACCGACGAGCAGGGTCGTGACATGCTCTCGGCGATCATGTTCGGCACGCGCATCTCGCTATTGATCGGCGGCGTCGCGGTCATCCTGTCGATGCTGATCGGCGTCATTTTGGGTCTTGCCTCGGGCTATGTCGGCGGCCGCGTTGATGCCTTCATCATGCGCCTTGCCGATGTCCAGCTGTCGTTTCCGGCGATCCTGATCGCGCTTTTGGTCAATGGCGTGCTGCGCGTACTGATGCCGCGCAATGCGAGCGAAACTCTCGCCTTCGTCGTCCTGGTGGCGGCCATCACGGCCTCGGGCTGGGTCCAGTACGCGCGTACCGTGCGCGGCTCGACCTTGGTCGAGAAAGGCCGTGACTACGTGCTGGCCGCGCGTGTCATCGGCTCGGGCCGGCTTGCGATCCTGTTTCGCCACGTGCTGCCCAATGTCATCGGGCCGGTGCTGATTCTTGCCACCGTGCAGATCGCGACGGCCATCATCACCGAGGCGACGCTGTCATTTCTGGGCGTGGGCGCGCCGCCCACGCGCCCTTCGCTTGGCACGCTCATCGACAATGGCAACAAGTATCTCTATTCAGGTGAATGGTGGATCACGGTGTTTCCCGGGCTGGCGCTGGTTATGCTGGTGCTGTCGGTGAATTTACTTGGGGATTGGCTGCGCGACGCGCTCAACCCCAAGCTGCAGTGAGGCGTCGCACCCCTGGCCATGAGGAGAGCGTCATGAAGCAGATCCTGATCGTATCCATGCTCGCAGCAGGTCTTTGCGGCTGTTCAACGGCGCCGCTATCGTTCATCGTCGATCGCGATGTCATCGATCGCACCGACATTCATCGCATCCCGGTGCGGCTGGTTGCCATTGATGGCGAATCGGTCGCCTTCAGGCCGCAGCCGATCGCGCCTGGCGAGCATCGCATGACCTTCGATGCGGCACCGACCACGGGCTACCATATCCCGGTCGAGAAGACCTATCCGATGGCGATTCTGCCTTGCACCTACTACTACGTCGCAGGCGATCGCGCCAACCGGCTCACGCCTGACTGGAGTCTCGTGATCGAAGAGACCGATCCGGTCGGGGGCTGCGATGCGGAGAAGGAAATGCAAAAGGCCGGGCTGCACGGCAAGCCCAATGCCGACGCGGGATCGCGCATCGTCAGCGTGGCAAGCCAGTGACGCAGGAGCTGCTTGAAGTCCGCAACCTGCGCGTTGAGATTCCCACCCGGCGCGGAACGCTCGTCGCCCTTGACGACGTCTCGTTTTCGATTGCGCCAGGCGAGGTTTTGGGCGTCGTTGGCGAGTCAGGTGCCGGCAAGTCGCTGACCGGGGCTGCGATCATCGGGCTGCTGGAGCCACCAGGGCGCATCGCCCAAGGCGAGATCCTGCTCAATGGCGAGCGCATCGATAATCTGCGCGAAGAGGCCATGCGGCGCGTGCGCGGCCGGCGCATCGGCGCCATCTTCCAGGACCCCCTGACCTCGCTCAATCCGCTGGTTAGCATCGGCAAGCAGCTGATCGAGACGATCCAGACGCACCTTGACATGAGCCGCGCCGCCGCGCGGGAGCGCGCCATCGCGCTTCTCGAATCCACCGGCATTCCGGCGGCGCGCGAACGCATCGATCACTATCCGCACCAGTTTTCAGGGGGCATGCGCCAGCGCGTGGTGATTGCGCTTGCGCTTGCTGCCGATCCTGAAATCATCATTGCCGACGAGCCGACAACCGCGCTTGATGTGTCGATCCAGGCCCAGATCATTGCGCTATTGAAAAAGCTCGGCCGCGAACGCGGCATGGCCGTCATGCTCGTCACCCATGACATGGGCGTGATCGCCGACTGCGCCGACCGGGTCGCCGTGATGTACGCCGGCCGGGTGGTCGAGATTGGTCCTGTCAAGGCGGTCATCCATCGGCCGAGCCATCCCTATACGGTCGGCCTGATGGGCTCGATTCCGTCCATGAAAAGCGACGCCAAGCGGCTTTTGCAAATCGATGGGGCCATGCCGCGGCTGACCGCGATTCCGCCAGGCTGCGCGTTTCATCCGCGCTGTGCAAGCGCATTTGCCCGGTGCAGCAAGGAGCGTCCGGACCTGATGACAGCGCCGCAAACGCGTGCGGCGTGCTGGCTGATCGAAGAGGGCACGCGTGCCAGCGCCCCCCTGGCAGCGGTGTCCGATTGAGCGCGAGGCCTTTTGCCTCGGGCGAGCCGCTCGTGCGCGTGCGCGATGCGGCGCGCGTCTTCGACGTTTCAGCGCCATTTCTGAATCGCCTGCTTGAACGCAAGCCGCGCGTCATGCTGCACGCGGTCAACGGCGTCAGCTTCGATCTTCATAGAGGAGAGACGCTGGGCCTGGTTGGCGAATCGGGTTGCGGCAAATCGACCGTCGCGCGCCTTCTCGTCGGGCTCTATGGCCTAAGCGCTGGCTCGATCACCATCGAAGGCCAGCCGGTGACGAGCCTGGCGCGGCCCGAAGGGCGCGAATTGCGCAGGCGCGTGCAGATGATTTTTCAGGATCCGTATGCGAGCCTGAATCCGCGCTGGCGCGTTGGGCGCATCATTGCCGAGCCGCTTCTGGTGCACAAGCTGCCTGTGGCAAAGACCCCGCAACTGCTTGCCAAACGGGTTGCCGAACTGCTCGAACAGGTCGGCCTTTCAAGGCTCGATGCCTCCAAATATCCGCACCAGTTCTCAGGCGGACAGCGCCAGCGCATCTCGATTGCCAGAGCGCTTGCGACCGAGCCCAATTTCCTCGTGTGCGATGAGCCGACCTCGGCGCTTGACGTCTCGGTGCAGGCACAGGTCTTGAACCTGATGAAAGACCTGCAAGGACGCCTTGGCCTGACCTTCCTTTTCATCTCGCACAATCTGGCGGTGATCAGGCACGTTGCCGATCGCGTTGGCGTGATGTATCTCGGTAAGATCGTCGAGATGGCGCCAAAGGCCAATCTTTTCACCGCGCCCCTGCATCCGTATACGCGCATGTTAATCGAGGTCATTCCCGACCTTGACCATCGTGGACCCCCGCGCGTGCCGATCGCAGGCGAGGTGCCCAACCCGCTCGCGCCGCCTTCGGGCTGCAGCTTTCACCCGCGCTGCCCGTTTGCCAACGAGCGCTGCAAGCGCGAGGTTCCCGAACTCTTCGAAGCCGCGGGCGGCTCGAGCGTGGCCTGCCACGGCATCGAGGAAAAACGCATTCCGGAATTCGCGACCGCGTCGGTGGTTTTGTGACCGTGGAGCGGGCAAAAGCCCCGGACCTCGGATGCAGTTGCAAACGACATGCTGCAAGCCTTGCAGCACGCAGCCAGGCGCGCCGAGGAACGCGAGGTTCTGCTCTAGAAGGTGTGAATCTGCTCGCGCCCTAGACGGGGAGATAGGCCTCAGCCATGCGCACCCAGACCGTCGCGCCAATCGGGATCAAATCGTCGTTGAAGTCGTAGCTTGGGTTGTGCAGCATGCATGGACCCATGCCGTGGCCGAGTTCCCGGTGCTCGCCATCGCCGTTGCCGATGAAGAAATAGCAGCCCGGTTTTTCTTCGAGCATGAAGGCGAAGTCTTCCGAGCCCATGGTCGGATCGATTGCCGTTCGAACATTGTCGACGCCAACCACGTCTTGCATCACCGCGATGGCAAATTCGGTTTCGCGCTTGTGGTTGATGGTCGGCGGATAGTTGCGCTTAAAGCGCAGGTGAGCAGAGGCGCCAAGGGCCTTGGCGCTGTGCTCGACAATCCGTTCCATGCCGGTTTGGATGAGATCGAGCACCTCGCCTGAAAAGGTCCTGACCGTGCCGCGCAAGACCGCTTCGTTGGGGATGATGTTGTAGGCGTCGCCAGCGTGGATTTGCGTGATCGACAGCACCGCCGTGTCGATCGGACGCTTGTTGCGCGTGACCAGCGTTTGCAGGTTCTGCGCAATGGCGACGGCGACCATCACCGGGTCGATGCCGTTGTGCGGCATGGCGGCGTGTGCGCCCTTGCCGGTGATGGTGATCTCGAATTCGTTGGACGAGGCCATCATCGGGCCAGCGGTGACACCGAAAGTGCCGACCTTGCTGCCGGGCCAGTTGTGCATGCCAAATACCGCGTCGCAGGGGAATTTCTCGAAAAGGCCGTCGGCCATCATGGCTTTCGCGCCTGCGCCGCCCTCTTCGGCGGGCTGGAAGATGACGTGGACAGTGCCATCGAAGTTGCGCGTCTCGCTCAGATACTTGGCTGCGGCAAGCAGCATGGTGGTGTGGCCGTCATGGCCGCACGCGTGCATCTTGCCGTCATGGGTTGAGCGGTGCGCAAAGGTATTGTGTTCCTGCAGCGGCAGGGCATCCATGTCGGCGCGCAGGCCAACCGTTTTTCCTGACGAGCCCGCCTTGATGGTGCCAACCACACCCGTCTTGCCCAGTCCGCGGGTGATCGGGATGCCCCATTCGGTAAGCTTTTGCGCGACAACGTCGGCGGTCCTTGCCTCCTGGTAGCAAAGTTCGGGGTGGGCATGGATGTCGCGACGGATCGCGCGCATGTCGGCGTGAAACTGGGTGATCCGATCGATGAGGTTCATGGAATTTTGGGCAGAAATTGGCGCCGGCTGTCGATGAGGCGAACGGGGAATTGAGTAAAGCAAGAAGCGAGCTATTATGCACCGCTGACGGCGCCCCTGCCCGGCAGGAGCGCAGATTCACAAGACGCGATATGCCGCCCAGAGGAAAAAGCAGGGTTCGAAAAGCGATGAAAAGGCCGGCCCGGCGCGCGTTCACCCTTGCCGTGATTAGAGGCGGCTAGCGGTGGCGTTCCTGCTCAAGCGGCTGATGCAAAGCCTCGTCGTGCTTTGCGCCATGTCGGTGATCGTCTTTGCCGGCGTCTTCGTCATCGGCGATCCGGTGCTGGTCATGATCAGCCCGGATGCGACAGAGGCCGACATCGAGGCGACGAGGGCCAAGCTGGGGCTTGATCAGCCGCTGGCGGTGCAATACCTGCGTTTTGTCAAAGCCGCCGTGCACGGCGATTTTGGCCGCTCGTATGCCTATAGCGCGCCGGCGCTAAGGCTGGTGGGGGAGCGCATGCCGGCGACCCTTGAGCTCGCCAGCACGGCCATGCTGATCGCCCTTGTGCTTGGCATCCCGCTCGGGCTTTGGGCCGGGGTCAGGCCCGACTCCGTCTTCGACCGCAGCGTCATGAGCGCCTCGATGCTGGGTTTTTCTGTTCCCACTTTCTGGGTCGGCCTGATGCTCATCATGCTGTTTTCAGTCAAGCTTGGCTGGCTGCCCACAAGTGGTCGCGGCGATACCGAAATGGTCTTCGGCGTGCCCTTTTCGTTTCTCACCGCAGATGGCCTTCGCCACCTTTTCCTGCCAGCGCTGAACCTGTCGCTTTTCAACCTCGCGCTTCTGATTCGCCTGACCCGGGCGCAGGCGCGCGATGTCGTTGGCCAGGAATACATCCGCTTTGCGCGCGCCAAGGGCTTGCCCGAGGCGCGCGTGGTCCTGGTGCACGTGCTCAAGAACAGCCTGATTCCGATCGTCACGGTGATCGGCCTCGAGTTTGGCTCGATCATCGCCTTTTCGGTCGTCACCGAGACCATTTTCGCCTGGCCAGGCATGGGCAAACTGCTGATCGATTCGATCAATGTGCTTGATCGTCCGGTGATCGTGGCCTACCTGCTTGTCGTCGTCACTTTGTTCACGGCCATCAATTTCGTGGTTGACGTGCTCTATGCGCTGATCGATCCGCGCGTTCGCCATGGCTGATGCCCAGGCATCCGAGGCTGTGCTCTTCTCGCGCACCCTGTTTGGGCGCGGCAGCGGCATCGGTGCACGCCTTGGCGCCGTGGTCATTGCCACGCTGGTTCTGCTTGCGCTTTTTGCGCCGCTCATCGCGCCACAGAATCCGTATGATCCGGCAGCCCTTGATATTCTCGATTCGCGACTGCCGCCTGGCAGCGTCGCGCAGTCGGGCACCATGACCTACTGGCTTGGCACCGACGGTCAGGGACGGGACATGCTCTCGGCGATGCTCTATGGCCTTCGCATCAGCATTGGCGTTGGCGTCGTCTCGACCCTCTTTGCCGCCGTGGCCGGCACCACGCTGGGCCTTTGTGCAGGTTACTCGCGCGGCGTGGCCGATGCCGTGATCATGCGCATTGCGGATATCCAGTTATCCTTTCCTTCGATTCTGCTTGCCCTCATCCTGCTCGCTTTCCTAAGGCCCGGCGTTGCGAGCATTGTCATTGCACTGATCGCCGTCCAGTGGGCGACCTATGCGCGCACGGTACGCGCGAGCGTGCTGATCGAGCGCGACAAGGACTATATCGAGGCGGCGCGAGGTCTTGGCCTGTCGCCTGCGAGAATCGCCTTCTTGCATCTCTTGCCCAACTGCGCAGCGCCGCTCGTCGTGGTTGCCGCCTTGCAGGTCGCAGGTGCGATCACGCTCGAGGCGACGCTTTCGTTTCTCGGCCTTGGCGTGCCGCCAAGCGAGCCTTCGCTTGGCCTTCTGATTGCCAATGGCTTTCAGTATCTGATGTCCGGAACCTACTGGATCAGCTGTTTCCCGGGCCTCTTGCTTTTGCTTGTGATCGTATCGATCAACCTGCTTGCAGACCGCCTGCGTGATGTCCTTAACCCCCGGATTAACGCCCGGTGAAGGCCGCGCCGGCACCTGATGAGGCAAGGCGGCAAAGACGCGTCTTGCGGCGCTTGTTGCAGGTGTGCGCGGGCGCCTTTGTGCTTGTCGTATTTGCCGTTCTTGGCGTGCTGGCGATCAATCTGCCCGATCGCGACCTGACTGATGCGGCGCGTGCCTGGCTCCGTCCACTCTCGGCCAAGCCCCAAGGCGATGGCGCCATGAGTCTTTGGGCGCTCGATGCGCCTGCGGGTGTGGATCCGGCGCAGGCCGGTCGCGCCGTGATCGAGGCGTACCGCGCACGCGAGCCGGTTGCTGCAACCACGGGCGATTGGGGCAGCGCGCGGCCGTACACGCAGGAGGCGCTGGTGCTTCCGATCGAGCTTGGCTGCGTCGATCCGGCATCGGCCTGCGTTGCCAGTGCCCTTGGCCATTCGCACCTTGTGCGTGAACTGGCGCAAAAGCGCGCTGCGCTACTGCAACGCATCGATGCACTCGACGCCGAGGCAACCGTTGCCGAAGCCTTGCCGCCGTCCGAGCCGAATGCGCCAAGCGCCCAGTTCGCAACGCTCGTCGCAGCGCAAAGTCTCTCGCTCGCACTTGCTGCCGTCGATGTCGGCGATGGCAAGCTCGACGTCGGTTTGCCACGGCTTGAGCGCATGACGCGGGTTGCTCGAAAGCTGCTTGCCGGCTGCCAGACGCTGGCCTGCAAGGCGACCTCGACCGGCATGCTGCGCCGCGCGCTGCTGGTCTACTCGGAACTGATCAACCAGACGCCTGCTGCAGCCGCGCTCGCCAATTCGCTTGCCCGCGTCAACGCACCGATGACGCCGGCCGAACGCGACCTGTCATCGCCGCTTGCCTTCGAGATGCAAATCGCCTGGCACCTTGACCAGGCCCTGGTGCATGCAAGGCCAACGCCCTCCGATCCCCTTGCTCAACGCATTGCGCTCATGGCCGCGCCCCTGCTGTTTCGGCCGCAGGCGACGTTCAACCTGCAAGCGACGCTGGCCGACCTTGAAAAACCGCTGGCGACAGCAGACGCAAGGGCCTTTGCGCGCGAGGGCGACGCCGTCATGAAGCAGTTTCGCGACCAGGCCGAGGACATTGGCCACATCGGCGTTTTGTCGCTCTACAACCCGCTTGGCCGCGTGCTTGCGGCCGGCTTGCCGGATATCACCGGCATTGCAAGCCAGCTGCACGATGTCGAAGTGCTGCAAGAAGCCATGCGCGCCAAGGTGCTGCTCCTCGCAGCGCATCAGGGCGCTGCAGGCGCTTCCGACTTTCTCGCGCGAAAACCCGAAGGCGTCGCCGACCCTTACTCGGGCAACGCATTTCAATGGGACGCTGCCCTGGCGTCGATCGTCCTGCCGCAAAAAGGCTCGCGGCCGGTGAGCAAACTACGCGTGGTGCTCGCCTCGTGACAAGTCGCGTGCTCGAAGTCGCAGGGCTCACGGCGGTGCTAAAGACCGCGGAGGGCGAGATGCGCCCGGTCAACGACGTCAGTTTTCATGTCGATCGCGGCGAAATCCTGGGGCTTGTGGGCGAATCGGGATGCGGCAAGTCGATGACCGCGCTCTCGCTGATCGGCCAGATCGATGCGCCCCTGGCGAGCCTGAGCGGACGCGTCGTCCTAAACGGCCAGGACCTCATGCTGCTTTCGTCGCACGCAAGGCGCAAGCTTTGCGGCGATCGTCTGGCGATGGTCTTTCAGGACCCGATGTCCTCGCTCAATCCGGTGCTGACCATCCAGACGCAGTTGGTCGAGACCGTGCTTGCGCATCGGCATGTGTCTCGCGCCCGGGCGAAAGCGAGGGCGCTCGAAGTCTTGCAAACGGTCGGCATCGCCGATGCAAAAAAACGCCTAGACGCCTATCCGCACGAGTTCTCCGGAGGAATGCGCCAGCGCGTCGCGATTGCCATTGCGCTATTGAACCAGCCCGAGCTCATCGTCTGCGACGAGCCCACGACCGCACTCGATGTATCGATCCAGGGGCAGATCCTGGCCGAGATGCAAAGGCTTTGCAGCGAAACCGGGACGGCGCTGATCTGGATTACGCATGACCTGTCGCTCGTGGCCGGGCTCGCCGACCGGGTCGCCGTGATGTATGCGGGCCAGATCGTCGAGACCGGAACCACGCTTGAAGTCCTAGAAGCGCCAAGGCATCGCTACACCGAAGGCCTGATTGCCTCGACGCCGGCGAAGTTCCTCGGTGCATCGCGAAGTCGTGGCGCGCGGCTACAGCCAATTGCCGGGGCACCCCCAAGCCTTGCGCGGCTGCCTTCGGGCTGCCCCTTTCATCCCCGTTGCGCCCATGCGGTCGCGCGTTGCCAGCAGCCTCTCGAAGAAACGCGCGAAGCCTCGGGCCGTACCTTTCGCTGCATCAATCCCGGGCCTGGAGCCAACCCGTGAGTGCCGCCGTCAAGCGCATGGAGAAGGCAGAAGGCGAAGCCCTGTTGCAAATCACCGGCGCTGTCAAGACGTTCGCTCCGCGTCCATCGCTTGCCACCTTGCTTGCGCGGCTTTCAGGACGGCCGCAGCCCAGCGTGCGCGCGGTTGACGGTGTCACGCTATCGATTTTGCGCGGTGAGATCGTCGCACTGGTGGGCGAGTCGGGTTCTGGCAAATCGACGCTCGCACGCATCGCAGCGGGGCTTTTGCCGCTGACTGCGGGTGCGCGCCAGCTGGGAAGCGCGCAGGCGACGCGCGAGGATGCCGCTCGCGCGCGCGCGAAAGCGCGAAATCGCCTGCGCGCACAGATGATTTTTCAGGACCCGCTGGCTGCGCTCAACGCGCGCATGCGCGTCATCGACATCCTGACCGAGGCGCCCCTCGTGCATGGCCTCATCAAGCCGGCGCAAAAGCGTGCCGCGGCACTTGAGATGATTGACAGGGTCGGACTTGCCGAAGGCGTGCTGGCGCGTTTTCCGCATCAGCTTTCCGGCGGCCAGCGCGCGCGCATCGGCATCGCCCGCGCGCTTGCCGTCGGGCCTGAACTTCTGGTCTGCGACGAGGCCACCGCCGCGCTTGACGTCTCGATCCAGGCGCAAATTCTCAACCTCTTCCTGGACCTGAAGGAAAAGCTCGGGCTGACCTACCTTTTCATCAGCCATGATCTGGCAGTGGTGCGCAGCCTCGCCGATCGCGTGCTCATCATGTACCTTGGCCGCATCGTCGAGGAGGCGCCTTGTGAGGAGCTGTTTGCCGCGCCCAACCACCCCTATACCCGGGGTCTGCTTGCCCAGGCCTTGACCCTTGACGTCAAAAAGCGGGTCTTTAGCGCCGTCAAGGGCGAGATGCCCTCGCCCTTTGCGCCGCCCTCGGGCTGCCATTTCCACCCGCGCTGCCCGGCAGCCATGGCGCGCTGCAAGCTCGAGGATCCGGTCCTAAAGCCCGTTGGCCCGGCCAGGCTCTCGGCCTGCCACCTGAACGATCCGACCTAGTTCGGCAACCCTGGCGCCAAGAGTACAATCAGCGTTCAAGGACTTGAGGAAGCGGACAAATGAATACCGTTACCGAGGCCGGCCTGAAATCCGCCATGCCCAGCCGGGATGCGCTCGAGATGGTCGAGCGCCTGATCCGTTTTCCCACCGTATCGCGCGATTCGAATCTGGGACTGATCGAATACGCCCGTGATTACCTTGAAAAACTCGGCGCCAAAACGCGGCTGACCTACGACGCAAGCGGCAAGAAGGCGAACCTTTTTGCCACGCTTGGCGAAGGACGCCATCCGGGGCTCGTGCTCTCGGGCCATACCGACGTCGTCCCGGTCGATGGCCAGGCCTGGGATTCCGATCCGTTCGTGCCGACCATCCGCGAGGGCCGCCTTTTTGCGCGCGGTTCCGCCGACATGAAAGGCTTCATCGGCGTCGCGCTCACGCGTGCGCCGACCTACCTTGCTGCGATTCACGCCGGCAAGCTCAATGCACCCGTGCATTACGCCCTGTCCTACGACGAGGAGGTCGGCTGTCTTGGCGTGCGCGGGCTGATCAAGGATCTGGCCGATATCGGCCTCTCGCCTGCAGGCTGCATCGTTGGCGAGCCCACGCTGATGCAGCCGATCGTGGCGCATAAGGGGACGAACCGTTTCCGCTGCGCCGTGCACGGCCGCGAGGCCCATTCGAGTTACGTCACGCATGGCGTCAATGCCATCGAGTACGCCGCGCGCATGGTGGTGTTCATCCGCCAGCTTGCCGATCGCCTGGCCCAGCTCGAGGCGCGCGATTACGGCTTCACTGTGCCTTATACGACGATGTCCACGGGCCTGATCCGCGGCGGCATCGCAGCCAACGTGGTGCCCAAGGACTGCGAGTTCCAGTTTGACATGCGCACGCTTCCGACCGCGTCGGCCGAGGCCCTCTACGGCGAGATCCGCCAGTTCGCCGCGGTTCTGGAAAAGGAAATGAAGGCCATCGATGCGCAATCTGCAATCGAGCTCGAGTGGGTTGCCAATTCCGAAGGCCTGAACGCGACGGAACACGACGCCATCGTGCAGCTGGCGATGAAACTGGTGCGGGCCACACAGGTTGGCAAAGTGTCCTACGGCACCGAGGCCGGGCTGTTCGCTCGCGCCGGCATTCCGTCGGTGGTGATTGGCCCAGGCGATATCGCGGAGGCGCACCGGCCCAACGAATATGTCGAGCTCGAGCAATTGGCGCACTGCGAGTTGTTCTTGAATGCCCTCGCCGTGGACCACCCCCTCATTGCGTAAGTGAGCGCGGCGCCGATCACCATCGTCAAGGCAGCGTGCCCGCACGACTGCCCGGATACCTGCGCACTGGAGGTGCACGTGCGCGACGGCATCGCCTTGAAGGTGACGGGCTCGCGCGAACACCGGGCGACCGCAGGCGTTTTGTGCAACAAGGTCAGCCGCTACACCGAGCGGACCTATCACCCTGATCGGCTCCTCGTGCCCCTGCGGCGCATCGGGCCGAAGGGGCGCGGCCAGTTCGAGCCGATCAGCTGGGATCTTGCACTGGCAGAGATCGCAGGCCGGCTTGGCGAGATCGCGAGGCGCAATGCCGAGGCGATCCTGCCTTACAGCTACGCCGGCACCATGGGCCTTGTGCAAGGCGATAGCATGGCGCAACGCTTTTTCCACCGGCTAGGCGCAAGCCGGCTTGATCGCACGATCTGCTCGTCGGCTGGCGCCGCCGGACATAACCTCACCCTCGGGGCGCGCCTGGGCGTCGATCTTGAGGCGGTTGACGAGGCGCGCCTGATCATTCTTTGGGGTGCCAATCCGATCGTCTCGAGCGTGCACTTCTGGACCCGCGTGCAGGAAGCCAAAAGGCGCGGCGCGAAGATCGTTGCCATCGATCCGTACCGCTCGCTCTCGGCGGAGAAATGCCACGTCCATATTGCGCTTTTGCCTGGCACCGACGCCGCGCTGGCACTCGGGCTGATGCACATTCTGGTGCGTGACGAGCGGGTCGATCTAGACTATGTCAGCCGCCATACGCTGGGCTTTGAGGCGCTCAAGGCGCGCGTCGCCGAGTATCCGCCCGAGCGGGTGGCGTCGATTTGCGGCATCAGGAAAGCCGAGATCGAGGCCCTTGCCAGCGATTACGGCAGCATCGCTCCCGCGCTGATTCGCATGAATTACGGCATGCAGCGCGCCCGCGGCGGCGCCATGGCTGCACGCACCATCACCTGCCTGCCCGCGCTGGTTGGCGCCTGGCGCCATGCGGCAGGCGGCGTGCTTTTGTCGACATCGGACAATTTCCCGACCGACGTCGCTGCCTTGCAGCGTCCGGATCTGCTCATGGGCCGCAACCCGCGTACGCTCAACATGAGCACGATCGGGGATCATCTGTTGCGCGCCGATCCCAAGGTCGAGGCGCTTGTAGTTTGGAACTCCAATCCCGTCGCAATCGCGCCACACTCGGCCGAAGTCGTGGAAGGCTTCTCGCGCGAGGATCTGTTTACGGTCGTGCTCGAGCACTTCCAGACCGACACCGCCGACTATGCCGACATCGTGCTTCCTGCGACCACGCAGCTTGAGCACCTCGATGTCGTCAAGCCTTACGGACACTACGACGTGATGGCCAACAATGCGGCGATCGCGCCCCTTGGCGAAGCCAAGCCCAACAGTGAAATATTCAGGCTGCTCGCCGCTGCCATGGGATTTGACGAGGCGTGCTTTCGGGATTCGGACCTGGACATCGCGCGCGCGGCCTTCAAGGGACCAGGGTGGGACGCCGAGCGTGCACTGGCTGACGGCTGGATGCGCTTCGGCCCGACAAGGCCTACGGCGCGCTTTGCCAACGGCGGTTTCCCGACGCCTTCGGGCAAGGTCGAATTCGTCTCGAGCGAGGCCAGGCGAGCGGGTCTTGGCGAGTTGCCCGACTACATTGCCCCAGCCGAGGACACGCGCTCGCCGCTTGCCGCGCGCTTTCCGCTTGCCATGATCTCGCCACCGGCGCGAAATTTCCTCAACTCGACGTTTGTCAACGTCGACAGCCTGCGCGCGACCGAAGGCCAGCCGTGGCTTGACATCCACCCGCGTGACGCCGCTGCACGTGGCCTAAGCGAGGGAGAAACGGTGCGCGTATTCAACCAGCGCGGCTCGCTTCGACTCGCATGCCGCATCACGACGCGTGCCCGCGAAGGCGTGGTCGTTGCGCTTTCAATCTGGTGGAGAAAGCTCGCAAAGGATGGCAAGAACGCCAACGAGTTGACCAGCCAGACGCTGACCGACCTCGGACGCGGCCCGACGTTTTATGACTGCTTGGTCGAGGTCGAGCGCGCTGTGGAGACTTCCTGAGTCGCATCACGGCAGCATTCGCGCCTGGCCTGCGCTGCACGGCACTCGCAGCGACGCTATTTCTGGCCGGCTGCAGCACCGCCGGCTATTACGTCGACTCGGTGGTCGGGCATCTGCGCGTCTTGCATGCGGCCAGGCCGTTTGACGAGTGGCTGGCCGATCCGAACACGCCTGATGCCCTGCGCCAGAGGCTGATCGCCGTCAAGCAGATGCGCGCCTTCGCGGTCACCGACTTGCAACTGCCCGATAACTCGAGCTATCGCTCATATGCCGATTTGCATCGGCCCTTCGTGGCCTGGAATGTGTTTGCCACACCACCGCTCTCGCTTGAATTGCGCGAGTGGTGCTTCCCGGTTGCCGGCTGCGTCACTTATCGCGGCTATTTCGACAAGGCTGACGCCGAAGCCTTCGGCACGGCACTGAAAAAGGAAGGTCTTGACGTCCAGGTCGCTGGGGTTCCTGCCTACTCGACGCTGGGCTTTACCCCCGATCCGGTGCTCTCGACCTTCATCTTTTATCCCGAAGGAGAGGTTGCGCGCCTGATTTTTCACGAGCTCGGGCACCAGAAGGTCTACCTGCCTGGCGATACCACCTTCAATGAATCGTTTGCCACGACAGTTGAGGAGGAGGGCGTCAGACGCTGGCTTTCGGCCCAGGACAATCCCGAAAAGTCGGCCGCGTATGCGCGCTTTGAAGCCCGAAGAAAACGCTTCCTGGAGTTGCTGCAAGGCAGCCGCGCAGAACTCGAACTGCTCTATGCAAGTGATGAAGACGACGCCGCAAAAGGGCGTGGCAAGGCCGACATCTTCGCGCAGTTGCAGGACCGCTATCGCAAGGCCAAGGCCGACCCGTCGGACCCGCTCTACCAGTATCCGGGCTACGACGCCTACTTCGCGCAGCCGCTTAACAATGCCAACCTCGCGGCGATTGCGACCTATACCCGCCTCGTGCCCGCATTTGTTAAGCTTCTTGCTCTTGACGGCGGTAATCTCGCCCAGTTCTACAAGGACGTTGAGGCCCTTGCAAAACGCGATCCGAAGGAGCGCGAAGCGCGCCTGGCTGAATTGCTTGAACGCTAGCGATCGGGCGTATGAGCCTTGCTGTCGATAACAGGAGAGACGACGATGGACGCGCAGGCAATGGCTAGCCGCATCTGGCTGAAGAATTATCCGGCCGGTGTTCCGGCCGAAATCGACTATTTGGCGTACCGCTCGTGCGTCGCGCTGTTTGACGAAGCCATTGCGAAGTTTCGGCATCGCCCGGCCTTCACCTGCATGGGCGTGTCGATGTCTTATGCCGAGCTTGATGAGCGCTCGCAGGCGTTTGCGGCTTGGCTGCAGTCGCTCAAGCTCGCGCCAGGCGCGCGCGTGGCCCTGATGATGCCCAACGTGCTGCAATATCCGGTGTGTCTTCTGGGCGTCTTGCGAGCGGGCTGCGTCGTCGTCAACGTCAATCCGCTCTACACGCCGCGCGAACTCGAACACCAGCTCAAGGACTCGGGCGCCGATGTCATCGTCGTGCTCGAGAATTTCTGTAGCGTTTTGGCCCAGTGCATCGCCGCAACACCGGTGAAACACGTGGTCGTGGCGAGCATTGGCGATTCGCTCGGATTCCTCAAGGGCAACATCACCAACTTTGTCGTGCGCAATATCAAGAAGATGGTGCCGGCCTATTCGCTTGCCAATTGCACGCGCTTTAACGACCTGCTCGCGCAAGGGGCGGCCATGACCTATCGTGAAGTCGAGATCGGGCCCGAGGACATCGCGTTCTTGCAGTACACAGGGGGCACGACCGGCGTGTCCAAGGGGGCGACGCTTTTGCACCGGAACATCATCGCCAACGTGCTGCAATCCGAGGCGTGGATGCAGCCGGCGCTGAACAAGGCCGCCAAAGTCGACCAGCTGGTTGTCGCCTGCGCCTTGCCCCTGTATCACGTCTTTGCGCTGACCGTGTGCTGCCTGTTGTCGGTAAAGACGGGTGCACTCGTGATCCTGATAACCAATCCACGCGACATCGCAGGCTTTCTGAAGGACCTCAAGCCCTACAAGGTCAACATGCTGCCGGCGGTCAATACGCTTTATAACGCCCTCGTGCACCATCCGGATTTCGCAAGCGTCGACTGGAGCCACCTGCTGGTCGCCAATGGCGGCGGCATGGCGGTGCAAAAAGCCGTCGCCGACCGCTGGTTTGCGGCCACAGGCTGCCCGATCGTCGAAGGCTACGGCCTGTCCGAAACGTCGCCTTCTGCCACCTGCAATCCGACTGATGCGAGCGAGTACAGCGGCAGCATCGGTTTGCCGTTGCCCTCGACCGAAATCACCATTCGCAACGATGACGGCGACGACGTTGCGCTTGGCGAGCCAGGCGAGATCTGCATTCGTGGTCCGCAGGTCATGGCAGGCTACTGGAGCCGGCCCGACGAGACCGCCAAGGTCATGTGCGCCGACGGGTTTTTCAAGAGCGGCGACATTGGCATCATGGACGAGCGCGGCTACACACGCATCGTCGATCGCAAGAAGGACATGATTCTGGTGTCGGGCTTTAACGTTTACCCCAACGAGATCGAAGGCGTCGTGGCCCTGCATCCGGGCGTGTTGGAAGTCGCTGCGGTCGGTGTTCCCGACGAGCATTCGGGCGAGGTCGTGAAGATTTTCGTGGTCAGGAAGGATCCGACCCTGACCGAGCGCCAGCTGACGGATTTCCTCAAGGATCAGCTGACCGGCTACAAGCGGCCGCGCTTCATCGAGTTTCGCGACGATCTGCCAAAGACCAACGTCGGCAAGATCCTAAGGCGTGAACTGCGAGATCGCGAGATCAGAAAAGCGGCATAGGCGTCGCGCACCAACGCGCGGACTCCCGGCCCCCCCGGTGCCTTGCCGCGCCGGCAGGAACGACGTCCATCGCTTGCACGGACGTCTTCGTGCGCATCTATGCGACATATGGGACATCAACGGCAGTGTGCGAGTGCTCGCGTGCAGGAGCGTAGCGCCTGCGCAAAACGCCAGGCATCACGCAAGGCACGCGAAAACGTGCGCGAGCATTGTTTCTTTCCGACTGCGTCTCGCTGAGCCCGATCGCAAGAGCGTAACGCAGTGCGCGCGCCGACCCATCTGAAGGCCGGCTGACCGAAGGCGAATCCGTCCGCTCGCGATGTCATCGTCGTACCGCAATCCGGGCCGAGAGCTTGTCGTCGCTGTGCATCGCGTCAGGCCGCTTCTGACGGAACCTTTCATCGCGTGCTCGGTGCGCGATGAAGGTGTATGAGGGTGTGCTCTCGCGACAGTCGATGCACGTCCAGTGCCATGAAGCCATCGACCAGAATGCGCAGGGTCCGGGCCCTTTCGCAAAATCGACCTCCTTGAAGCGGATCGCATGGCAAATTTTGCGGATCGGAAATGGACCTCCCATTCCGCCCTGTGCCATCAAGGCCGAAGACGAGGTCCGGCTCCAATTCATTGGAGAAGATCATGCCGGGCTCAAGGGAGTGGCTGAAAACCGTTGTCGCAGTCGTGAATGGCATTGCTGTCGTGGCCTTGTGCAGTTGCGGTGGCGGCGGTGGAGGTACAAGCAAAAGTGCGGGTCAACCGGTCACGGATGTTCCGCCGCCCAAGCTGCAGCCCTCAACCGTGGGCGGTACGGTTGCAGGTCTCATCGGGTCGGGTCTGGTGCTCGAGATTAACGGCGCTGGTGATCTTGCCGTAAGCGTCGGTAGCGATGAAAGCTTCGTCTTTGCCGACACGGTTGCCGCGGGCAGTAGCTACGCCGTGAGCGTCAAGACCCAACCCTCGTTCCCGGACCAGACATGCACGGTCAATCTCGGCAGCGGCGTCGCGCGCGGCGCTGCAATTACCAATGTCAGTGTGACCTGCGTCTCGAATCAGACGCCGGCGTTTGTCTATGCGGTGAATCTTCCCGATGGATCGATTGACAGCTACGCAGTCGACCCGGCGACGGGAAGCCTGACTCCGCTTGCAGGTGGCGCTGCCACCGTGCCGGCGCAACCAGGCCTCGCCAATCTGGATTCGATCTCGCTGTCTGCAGACCCCACAGGCACGTACGTTTTTGCAGCCAGCGCGACCGGAACGGTGGCAGCGTACCTTGGCGCTAGCGCAACCGGGGCGTTATCGCCCGTGGCGGGCTCGCAGCAGGCGTTGTCGGCGTCGGGCTACCCCTTGACAGGGGTTGTCACACCTGATGGCAAGTATCTGTACGTTTCAAGTCTCTTTGCAGGCACCGTCGACGCATTCGCGATCGACCCAGGAACCGGATCGATCTCTCCGGTCACGGCTCCAGGAGGATCACTGTCGGTCAACGGCGCATATCCTCTCGCGCTCGACCCGACGGGAAAATACCTCTTCGTCGGGAATTTCTATTTCGCCGGACTGACCGAGTTATCGATCGATCCCAATTCCGGCGCGCTAGCGCAAGTGGCGAGCCTTTCGGCCGGGATCGGGCCGGTTTCGGTCGCCGTGGATCCGAAGTCGCGTTTTGTCTTCGTCCTGAATCAGGTTGACCAGAGCGTTTCGACTTTCGCGTTCAATCCGGCGACCGGCGTGCTGACCGCTTCGGCAGTTACGCCAACGCCGGGCAGCGCCGCACCGGGCACCGAACTGTCGTCTATTGCCGTGGCGCCCACGGGCAACTCGGTGTACATCACGAATTCCACGGCCAACACGGTGTCGTCATACGGCGTAGACCCCGCAACCGGAGCGCTGACGCTGACCGGAACAGTCCCCGCAGGAGGGACACCCTTGCAAATCGTGGTCGACCGCTCCGGACGATTTGCCTACGTTGGCAACCTGCAAGGCGATGACATTTCGGTTTTTTCGATCGATCCGGTGACCGGCGTGCTAAGCGCCGCAGCATCGCCTGCGGCGACAAGTGCCGAGCCCATCTCCCTGGTGGTGATCGATCACTAGCGACAGACTGGCAAAGCGCTCTGCGGCAGCGTGGCGAACGAAGAGGCGACAGGTGCGCGAGGCTGCGGTCTACGGGCTGCGCAGGCGAAAGCGCTGCAGCTTGCCGGTCTCCGTGCGCGGCAACTCGCGGCAGAACTCGATCGCGCGCGGATACTTGTAAGGCGCGATGCGCGCCTTCACAAAATCCTGCAAGTCTTTCACAAGACCCTCG